>CALFRN010000050.1 GCA_937919085.1 uncultured Reyranella sp. | reverse complement strand
GACGGCGACACGGCCGGCGATGCGGCGTTCGATCCGCGGCGGAATCCGAAACTGCGCCGCGAGATCGTCGCGGCCCGCCGGGCGGAACTGCCCGAAAACTATATCCAGCGGGTCATCCAGTTTGCCCGGCAGGGCTATCGCCACATCGAATTCCCGGCTTTCGACACCGACTGGCAGTCGGAAGCCTATGTGTCGGTCGCCGGCCAGAATGCCAACAACTCGGTCCGGGTCACCGACGAGTTCCTGCGCGCCGTCGAAGCCGACCGCCAATGGTCGCTCACCGAGCGTACGACCGGCAAGGTGGCCAAGACGGTCAACGCGCGGGCGTTGTGGGATGGCATTGCCGAGGCGGCGTGGCACTCGGCGGATCCCGGCGTGCAGTACGACACCACGATCAACGATTGGCACACTTGCCCGGAGTCGGGGCGGATCAACGCCTCAAATCCGTGTTCGGAGTACATGTTTCTCGACGATACGGCGTGCAATCTGGCCTCTTTGAACCTGATGAAGTTCCGTCAGGCCGATGGGTCGCTCGACGTCGAGGCGCTGGAACACGCCTCGCGGCTGTGGACCGTCGTGCTAGAGATTTCCGTGATGATGGCGCAGTATCCTTCGCGCACGATTGCCGAACTCTCCTATCGATATCGAACGCTGGGCCTTGGCTACGCCAACCTGGGCGCTCTGCTGATGGCGTCCGGCCTGGGATACGACAGCGTCAGGGGCCGGGCTATCGCCGGTGCCGTGACGGCGGTAATGACCGGCGCCGCCTACGCCACCTCCGCCGAACTGGCCGGCCTCATGGGCCCCTTCCCCGGTTTCACCGCCAATCGCGACGCCATGCTTCGCGTCATCCGCAACCATCGCCGCGCCGCTCACGGCGAAGTGGCGGGCTATGAAGCCCTCTCGATCGCGCCTGTGACGCTGGACGCCGCCAATTGCCCCGACGGCCGGCTGGTGGATGCCGCCAGGCGCGTATGGAACCAGGCTCTCGAACTCGGCGAACGGCACGGCTTCCGCAACGCCCAGGTCTCCGTCATCGCTCCCACCGGGACGATCGGCCTGGTCATGGATTGCGACACCACCGGCATCGAGCCCGATTTCTCGCTGGTCAAATTCAAGAAGCTGGCGGGCGGCGGCTACTTCAAGATCATCAACCAGACCGTCACGCTGGCCTTGCAGACCCTGGGCTATGACTCCGCGGCCATCACCCGTATCGTCGACTACGCCGTCGGGCACGGTTCGCTCGCCGGTGCGCCGGCGATCAACCACGAGACCCTGGCCGTGCGCGGCTTCGATGCCGGAACGCTTGCGCGCGTCGAAAAAGCGATCGTCACCGCCTTCGATATCCGCTTCGCGTTTTCACGCTACACGCTGGGCGAGGCTTTCTGCCGGGATGTGCTGGGCCTTGACGATGCCGTGCTCGCGGATCCCAAGCTCGACGTGCTGGCATGCCTCGGGTTCTCCACGGGCGACATTGCACAGGCGAACATCCATGCCTGCGGGACGATGACGGTCGAGGGCGCCCCCGGACTCAAGCGTGAGCACCTCGCGGTGTTCGATTGTGCAAATCCCTGTGGACGAGAAGGCACACGCAGCTTGTCTGCGGAGAGTCATATACGCATGATGGCTGCAGCCCAGCCGTTCGTATCGGGCGCCATCTCCAAGACCATCAACATGCCCAACGAAGCTACGGTCGAGGATTGCCGCAAGGCCTATGAAATGTCGTGGCGACTCGGCCTGAAAGCCAATGCACTGTATCGAGACGGCTCGAAACTCTCGCAGCCGCTATCGGCAATGGCGATTGGCGATGACAAGGCCGCCAACGACGATCTCGCGGAGCTGTCCCCTGCAGCCCGGGCTCCGATCATCGCTGAACGCATTGTAGAACGGATCGTGGAGCGGGAAGTGCGCGCTGGCCGCGAACGGCTGCCGCAACGCCGCAAGGGTTATACGCAGAAGGCCAATGTCGGCGGCCATAAGGTCTATCTTCGCACCGGCGAGTACGAGGACGGCCGTGTCGGCGAGATCTTCGTCGACATGCACAAGGAAGGCGCGGCGTTCCGCAGCCTCATGAACAACTTCGCCATCGCGATTTCGATCGGCCTGCAGTACGGCGTGCCGCTGGAAGAGTTCGTCGAAGCCTACACCTTCACGCGCTTCGAGCCGTCCGGACCGGTCATTGGCAACGATGCGATCAAGATGTCGACGTCGGTGCTCGACTACATATTCCGCGAGCTGGCGATTTCATATCTTGGGCGCAACGACCTCTCGCATGTCGAGCCGGCCGATCTTCAGCCCGACGGCGTCGGGCGCGGCGAAGTGCAGGGCGAACTGCCGGACTCCGGTACCGATGCCGCCAAGGCAGCGGCGGCGGCGGTGAGCCGCATCGCCAGCGTCGGCTTCGTGCGCAGCAATCTTTACGTGTTGAATGGCCGTACGGCCGGCAATGTCGCGATCGCCTCCGAGGCGATCGCCGCCGGCCTCGTGCCCACAGGACTGACGGACGGCCCAGCCGTCGCTTTGGCATCAAACGCCCAAGCGGCCGTCGTCGGCGTCGCGATCGGAGAGGCACCCTCTTCCGCACTCGATCTCGCCTTCCAGGCGAGACTCAAGGGCTACGAAGGGGATGCCTGTCCGGAATGCGGCAACTTCACCATGGTCCGCAACGGGACGTGCCTCAAATGCACGACCTGCGGCGGCACCACCGGTTGTAGTTGAGCATGTGTGGCGTAGCGTACCCGCGTAAGCCGGGGCCCTCGCGGTTGGGGACCTCACAGCTAACCATAGGAGACAGTTATGGCTGCTAAGAAAAAGGCTGCTAAGAAGAAGGCTGCTAAGAAGAAGAAGCAGTAGTCAGGTAAAGGGCGTAGGCCAAAGTTTACTTTGGCCCCTCTAACCAAACGCCTTTCGGCTTCCGCGTGGGTACCCTCACGGTACCCACCGGAAGCTACCTTCAGAAGACGTAAATCAATATGCCAACGCAACACCTTCGCTCGCGGAGGTGGAAAGGCGAAACTGGATAAGCGTCCGGCGACTTCGGTCTGCCGGACTCTTTTTTTGCGCGCCTTGAAAGCGGCCAATTTCCGCTCTAGATAGCGGAATATGGATACTGACCAGTCAGTCAATACCGAGACCGCGACGGCGGCGACCCCTCGCACGCGGCGCCCTGCAGATCGGGCGTCGGAAATCGCCATGGCCGCCCTCGAGCTCTTCGTCACCCGGGGCTTCGCGGCCACCAAGCTCGCCGATGTCGCCAGGGCGGCAGCGGTCAGCAAGGGCCTGCCCTATCTGTACTTCAAGAACAAAGAGGAACTGTTCAAGGCGGTCATCACGGAAGCCATTGGCGGTCCGCTCGCCGAAGCGACGGACATGATCGACCGCTTCGAAGGCTCCAGCGAAGACCTGCTTCGCGGCCTGATTGCGGGCTTCCGCACCTTTGAAGAGAGCCCGGCAGGCGGCGTGGTCAAGCTGATCCTGGCGGAAGCTGGCAACTTCCCGGATGTCGCGCGATTCTTCTGCACGCACTTCGACGCGCGTGGACGGCACCTCTTCGCCCGAGTGCTGCGCCGAGGCACGGAAAGCGGCGAGTTCGCCCCGATCGCCGATATCGAAACGACGGCGATCGTCATCGTCCAACCGCTGGCAATGTTCTCGGTCTGGAGACGGTCGCTCGCCCCCTTCGATGCCTCGAACAATCTCACCAGCGACCGGTTTTACGAAGCCCACCTCGATTTTGTCCTGAAGAGCCTCCGGCCATGACAACCAACCGCAAGATACTGATCGGTGCAATCGCCGTCGTCGTCGTCATCGCGGGCGGCGCCTTCGCCTGGAGAACAGGCACCGCGCCGCAATCGCCGACCTCCAGCAGCGCCACGGCGACCGAGCGCACCCTCGAACTCATTCCCGCCGAGCTGCATACGATCGAACCGCGCGGACTGGTCGATACCATCCGTTTCACCGGCGCCACGCAGCCAATAGAACAGACCATCGTCAAGGCGCGCGTTGCCGGCCGCCTCGCCGACGTGATGGTCCGCGAAGGCGACCGGGTGAAGGAAGGCCAGGTCCTGGCTCAATTCGAAACCCGTGAGCTGCAGGCCAGGGTCGACGAGCGCAAATCCACGGTCGACGCCGCGCGCGCCGATGCTCGCTGGACGGCACGCGATCGGGCCAACAAGGAAGCACTGGTCGATCGGAACATCGTCTCCCGGTCTAGCGCCGACCAGGCCCGGGCCGCCGCCGAAAACAAGAACTCGATGGTGGCCGTTGCCGAGGCGCAGCTCGAAATTGCCGAAAAGAACCTGGGGGATGCCGTCGTTCGCGCGCCGTTCGACGGCGTGGTCGGCGAGCGTATCGCCAACCAGGGCGAATCGCTGCCGATCGACGGCAAGATCCTGACCCTGCTCGATACCAGCCACGTCGAAGTCGCGGCCCAGATGCCCGCCGCTGACGTCGTCCGCATGCGCACAGGGCAGGTCGCCACCCTCACCCTCGAGGGATTCGGCGACAAGGTCTTCGACGGCCGCATTACCCGCATCAGCCCGACGGCGCTGCCCGGTTCGCGCTCCATCCTTGTCTTCGTCGAAATTCTCGACCGCCATGAAAGCCTGCGTGGCGGCTTGTTCGCCACGGGCGGGGTCAACGTCAAGGAAAAGGACCATGCGCTCGCCGTGCCGGCATCGGCAATGCGCAAGGACGATCAGGGCGATTACATACTGGCCATCGAGAACGGAATCCTGGTGCGCAAGCCGGTCGGCGCCGTTCGCACATGGTCTCGAGGCGAACTGGTCGAGGTTAAAGGCCTCGAATCCGGCATGCGGATCGTGTCGGCGACCTTGCCTGGCCTGCGCGCCGGGCAACGAGTGAAAATCGTCGAAGTAAAGTAAGACGCAGCGATGAAACTCACCAAGATCGCGGTCGACAATCCAGTTTTCGCTACCATGATGATGGTGGCGTTGCTGGTAATGGGATTGTTCTCCTACCGTCAGCTCGGCATCGACCAGTTCCCAAATGTCGACTTCCCCATCGTCGTGGTTACCACCGACTATCCCGGAGCCTCGCCGGAGACGGTGGAAAGCGAGATCAGCCGCAAGATCGAGGAAGCCGTCAATGCGATTGCCGGCATCAAGACGCTGACGTCGCGCTCGTTCGAGGGCCGCTCCATCGTAATCGCCGAGTTCGAGCTATCGGTCCAATCGCCGGTCGCCCTGCAGGACGTCCGCGAGAAGGTCCAGCAGGTCCGTGCCGCATTCAAGTCCGAGATCAAGGAACCCCTGATCCAGCGCTTCAATCCGGACGACCAGCCCATCGTTTCGATCGCCGTCCGCTCCGATATCCGCTCGGTGCGCGATCTGACGACGCTGGCAGACCAGCTCATCATCAAGCGATTGCAGACCGTGCGTGACGTCGGCCGCGCGACCATTGCCGGTGGCGTCAAACGCCAGATCAATATCGAGCTCGATCCCGGGCGAATGCATTCGCTGCGCGTCGGCGTCAACGACATCATGCGGGCCATCCGGGACGAGAACCAGAATTTCCCCGCCGGCAACGTCGCCCGCGGCAACGACGACCGCATCATCGAGGTTACCGGCCGTGTCGCGGAACCGGGCCATTTCGCCGACCTGATCGTAGCCCGGCGCGGTCTGGCGCCGGTCTATCTGCGCCAGGTGGCGACCGTGGTCGACGGCCAGCAGGAGTTCGAAAACGTCGCAACGCTGAACGGCGTGCGAGCGCTGGCGATCGACGTGGTCAAGACCCAGGGTTCCAATACCATCGAGGTTGCGCGGGGCGTGCGCAGGGCAATCGCCGACCTGCAGTCCTCGCTCCCGCCTGATGTAAAGCTCGAGATCGTCCGCGATAGCTCGCGCGGTATTCAGAACTCGGTCAACAACGTCCAGCAGACCATGATCGAGGGTGGTCTCCTCACCATCGCCATCGTGTTCCTGTTCCTGCATTCGTGGCGCAGCACGGTGATCACGGGGCTGGCGCTTCCCATTTCGGTCTTCGGCGCCTTCATGGTGATGGCGGCATTCGGGTTTACGCTCAATGTGCTCACGCTGATGGCGCTCAGCCTCGCCATCGGCATCCTGATCGACGACGCGATCGTGGTGCGCGAGAACATCATGCGCCACATCGGTTTCGGCAAGAGCCATCGTCAGGCGGCGATCGACGGCACCAACGAAATCGGGCTGGCGGTGCTGGCCACCACCTTCTGCATCGTCGCCGTATTCCTGCCGGTCGCCTTCATGGGCGGCATCATCGGCCGCTTCTTCTTCCAGTTCGGCGTCATGGTGTCGGCGGCCGTGCTGATCTCGCTGTTCGTGTCCTTCACCCTCGACCCGATGCTGTCGAGCATCTGGTACGACCCGCAGGCGCACGGCACTGGACGGTTCGCGCGCATCGTGAATACCGCCCAGGACCATGCCAGCCGTGTCTATCGGGCGGTTCTCGGCTGGTCGCTACGCTGGCCCAAGCTCACCCTGCTGATCGCGCTCGGCACCTTCGTAGGGAGCTTCGCGCTGCCGAAATACATCGGCTTCGAATTCGTGCCGCAAGCCGATCTCGGCGAACAGATCGTCAGTATCGAGACGCCGGTTGGCTCCTCGCTTGAGTATACCGCGGCCAAGCTCAACCAGGTCGACACCGCAGTACGTGAGTTGCCGGAAGTCGGCTACACTTACGGCACGGTCAACACCGGCTACGCCAACGGAAAGAATCAGGCCAGCCTCTATCTTCGCCTGAAGCCGATCGATCAGCGCAAGCGCTCACCCGAACAGCTCGCCCAGCCGATCCGGGACCGTCTGGCGCAAATACCCGGCATCCTGACATCGATCAATATCCCGGGAGGTCCTGGCGGTGGCGTGCAGAAGCAGCTGCAGCTGTCCCTGCAGGGGCCCGACACCGCGGTCCTCGACACGCTGTCCCAGAAAGTGATGCATCAAGCCGCCGGCATTCCCGGCCTTGTCGACCTCGACCGCAACCTGAAGGCCGCAAAGCCGATCCTTTCTGTGCGGCTGCGGCGCGACGCGGCATCCGATCTCGGCCTCGGCTCTGCCCAGGTGGCGCAATCCCTGAGGCCCCTTTTCGCCGGCGACGAGACCAGTCTGTGGCGGGCGCCCGATGGCGAGAACTACACCGTCATGGTCCGGCTGCCGACCGACGATCGCACTGGCGTGGCCGACCTGCAGCGCATCTGGTTCACTGCCGGCACCGAGGCGAACGGCCTGCCGCGCATGGTCCATATCGCCCAGATCGCCGACATCATCGACGACGTCGGCGCTTCCCAGATCAACCGCCGCGATCTCAATCGCGAGGTACAGATTACCGCGAATGTGTCGGGGCGGTCGACCGGCGAGGTCAGCAGCGACCTGCAAGGGATCCTGGCCGATACCAAACTGCCTCCCGGCTATCGTTTCGTCTTCGGCGGCTCGACCAAGGACATGGCGGAAAGCGCTGCCTACGCCGGTCAGGCGCTGCTGCTGGCCGTGATCCTGATCTACCTGATCCTCGCGTCGCAGTTCGGCAGTTTCCTGCAGCCGGTCGCCATCATGATGGCCTTGCCGATGTCGCTGATCGGCGTATTCTTGGGATTGCTGGTCGCCGGCACGACGCTCAACATCTTCAGTGCCATCGGCTTCATCATGCTGATGGGCCTCGTCACCAAGAATGCCATCCTGCTGGTGGATTTCTTCAACCAGTCCCGTGCGCGCGGCACGCCTGTGAACGAGGCCTTGCTCGAGGCCGGCACGATCCGACTCCGACCGATCCTGATGACCACGCTCGCCATGATTTTCGGCATGATGCCGCTGGCACTGGGGCTGGGAGAAGGCGCCAGCCAGCGTGCGCCGATGGCCCATGCGGTGATCGGCGGCCTGATCAGTTCGACGCTGCTCACTCTCGTCGTCGTGCCGGTCGTTCTGGTCTATATCGACCGTATCAGTGCCTGGAGCCGCAAGCGGTTCAGCCGGTCGGCCGACGATCTGGCGCGGCTGCACAAGCCGGCGGAGTAGCCCCCGGCTCCGATTTCAGATCGTCCTGGCACGAATCGCGCTATGCTGCAGATATGCCAGATGACACCCCGACGCTCGGTCTCCGCGTCGTCGACACACTTGGTGCGGTCGATCCTGCCCAGTGGGACGCATGTGCGCTCGCTCCCGGATCGGGGGGCAACCCGTTCCTGAGTTACCGGTTCCTGAAAGCGCTGGAGGATTCGAAGTCGGTCGGACGGCGCACCGGCTGGCAGCCGCAGTATCTACTGGCTGAAAGCCCCGAGGGCCTGCTGCTGGGCGCGACACCGCTCTATGTGAAGGGGCACTCCCAGGGCGAGTATGTCTTCGACCATGGCTGGGCGCAGGCCTTCGAACGCGCCGGCGGCCGCTATTACCCCAAGCTTCAGGTCGCGATTCCCTTCACGCCGGTTCCCGGGCCCCGCCTATTCGCCCGGCCGGGCCCGCTGGCTGACGGCGTATGCGACGCGATGATCGACATGCTGGCCAAGATCGCGGGAGACAACGGCATCAGTTCCGTCCACGTCACCTTCTGTACCGAAGCCGAGTGGAAGCGCTTCGGGGCTCGCGGCTGGCTAATGCGGTTGGGGCAACAGTTTCACTGGCGCAATGAAGGCTACCGAAGCTTCGATGATTTTCTGGGCGCGCTGTCTTCACGCAAGCGCAAGGCGATCCGCAAGGAACGCGAAGCGGTCCGGCGCGAGGGCTTGACGGTGAAGGCACTCAGCGGCCCCGAAATCACGCCCGAGCATTGGGACGCCTTCTTCGCCTTCTACATGGATACCGGCGGACGCAAGTGGGGCACCCCGTACCTGACACGGACGTTCTTCGACATTCTCGGTGCAACCATGGCCGACAAGGTCGTCCTGGTGACGGCCGAAGCGGATGGCCGGCCGGTCGGCGGTGCACTCAATCTCCGCGGCGACGACACACTCTATGGCCGCTACTGGGGCTGCCTGGAGAGCCACGCCTTCCTGCATTTCGAGGCCTGCTACTATCAGGCCATCGACTACGCCATCGCCCATGGCCTGCAGCGGGTCGAAGCCGGCGCCCAGGGGGACCACAAGATCCAGCGCGGCTATCTCCCGGTGCCGACCTACTCTGCGCACTGGATTCCCGACCCCGCCTTTCGCAGTGCCGTCGACGACTATCTCAAGCGAGAGCGTCTGGCCGTCGAGCAGGAAATCGAAGGGCTGGCGCAATACTCGCCATTTAAGAAAGACAACGAGAGCTGAAGGCCTACTTGGCCATCATCACGCCGAAGAAGAACACGACGAAGAATACAAGCGGTTCGGTAAGCCCCGCTAGGCCATACGGAATCTGCCATCCCGACTTGTCGACGATGGTAAGCAGTGCCCAGAACACCGCGGTAGCGATTGCCGCGGCACGGAAGGCGAGCCAGAGAGGCCGGACCATTACTGCGCGAGCACCGGTTCTTGGTTCATCGGCGGCAACGCGTCACGCTCGGGCGGCAGGAATTCGAAGACAAGCTTGGCGGCATCGCCCGGCCCGTCGACATTTACCCGCACAGTACCGCCGGTCGAGAGCTTGCCGAACAGGACCTCTTCGGCCAGCGGTTTCTTGATGTGCTCCTGGATGAAGCGGCCAAGCGGCCGGGCACCGAAGGTCTTGTCGAAGCCCTTCTCGGCCAGCCACCGGCGAGCGCCGTCGCTGAGCTCGATGAAGACCTTGCGATCGGCAAGCTGGACCTCGAGCTCGGCCACGAACTTGTCGACGATGTGGCCCATCGTCTCCGGGCCGAGACTCGCGAACTTGATCGTGGCGTCGAGACGGTTGCGGAACTCCGGCGAGAACATGCGGTTGATCGCCTCGTCATCCTCGTCGTGCCGCGCCTCGCGGCCAAACCCGAGCGCTGGCCTGGCGATATCGGCAGCCCCCGCATTGGTGGTCATGCACAGGATGACATTGCGGAAATCGACGGTACGGCCGTTGTGGTCGGTGAGCTTGCCGTAGTCCATCACCTGCAGCAGTACATTGAAGACATCGGGATGGGCCTTCTCGATCTCGTCGAACAGCACAACGCAGTGCGGATGCTGGTTCACCTTGTCGGTCAGCAGGCCTCCCTGGTCGAACCCGACATAGCCCGGCGGTGCGCCGATCAGCCGTGAGACGCTGTGACGTTCCATGTACTCCGACATGTCGAAGCGGATCAGCTCAAGCCCGAGCAGGCGCGCGAGCTGACGCGTCACTTCGGTCTTGCCGACGCCGGTCGGCCCGGCCAGCAGATAGCTGCCGATCGGCTTCTCCGGCGACCGCAAGCCGGCACGGGCGAGCTTGATCGAGGCAGCGAGATGTTCGATGGCCCGATCCTGGCCGAACACCACGGTCTTGAGATCGCGGTCGATGTTGCGCAGCAGTTCGGCGTCGTCCTTAGAGACGCTCTTGGGGGGTATGCGGGCGATCTTGGCCACCGTCTCTTCGATGTCCGCCACTTCGATCGTCTTCTTTCGCTGATCGGGCGCGCGCAGCATCTGGGCAGCACCGACCTCGTCGATGACGTCGATCGCCTTGTCGGGCAACTTGCGATCATGGATGTAACGCGCCGACAATTCGACCGCCGCCTTGATGGCTTCGTCGGTATAGGCGACATGGTGATGCGTTTCGTAGACCGCCTTCAGGCCCCGCATGATCTCGATGGCGTCGCCTATCGACGGCTCCACGACGTCGATCTTCTGGAAGCGGCGGACCAGCGCGCGGTCCTTCTCGAAGTGATTGCGGTATTCCTTGTAGGTTGTCGAGCCGATACAGCGCAGTTCACCCGACTGCAGCGACGGCTTCAGCAGGTTAGAGGCGTCCATCGAGCCACCCGACGTGGCGCCGGCGCCGATGATCGTATGGATCTCGTCGATGAACAGCACGGAGTTCGGCTTCTTCTTGAGTTCGCCCAAAACCGCCTTCAGACGTTCCTCGAAATCGCCGCGATAGCGCGTTCCCGCCAGTAGCGCCCCCATGTCGAGCGAATATATGACCGCCTCTTTCAGTACCTCTGGCACTTCGCCGTCGACGATCTTCCGCGCCAGGCCTTCGGCGATCGCAGTCTTGCCGACGCCGGGCTCGCCGACATAGAGCGGGTTGTTCTTGGTGCGCCGGCACAGGACCTGAATGGTCCGCTCGACCTCGTGCTCACGGCCGATCAGCGGATCGACCCGGCCGTCGCGTGCCTTCTGATTGAGATCGACGCAGTAGGCGGCCAGTGCCTCGTTACCCTGCTTGGCCGCAGCCTCGCCACCACCTTCTTCCTCGGCGCCGCTGACACGCCGGGCACGCGTGCGGCCCGGAACCTTGGCCTTGCCGTGGCTGATGTAGTCGACCGCATCAAGGCGGGTCATGCCCTGGTTCTCGAGGAACGACACGGCATGGCTGTCACGTTCGGAGAACAGCGCGACCAGGACATTGGCACCGGTCACTTCGTTGCGCCCCGACGACTGGACATGAACCGCGGCGCGCTGCACGACGCGCTGGAAGCCCGCCGTCGGCAACGGCTCGTTCGGAGTCTGGGTGACGATTCCCTTGAGGCGGGTATCGACAAACGTCTCGAGATCGTGCCGCAGGCGGTCGACATCGACCCCGCAGGACTTGAGGACCGGCAGCGCATCCTCGTCCTCCGTCATCGCCAGAAGCAGATGCTCCAGCGTCGCGTATTCGTGCCGCCGCTCGCCGGCCAGACCGAATGCGCGATGAAGGGACTTCTCGAGGTTCTTGGACAACATGGACATCGAACCACCTCGACAAAAAAACGGACTACTGTTCGAACTACTCTTTCTCCAACGTGCACTGGAGAGGATGCTGGTTCTTGCGCGCGTAGTCGACTGTTTGCGTTACCTTGGTTTCAGCGATCTCGTAGGTATAGACACCACATATGCCGACGCCCTTCTGATGGACGTGCAACATCACCTGCGTCGCTTCTTCGCGATTCTTCTGAAAGATATGCTGCAGGACGTCGACGACGAACTCCATCGGCGTGTAGTCGTCATTCAGCATCAGCACCTTATACATCGACGGCTTCTTGGTCCGCGTCCGGCTCAGCGTAAGCGCGCCGGTGCGGCCATCGTTGCCGTCCCCCTCCCCGTCATCTCGCCGCGGCGGCTGCGGCGGCGGACCGCCCGGGGGCTCATTCGGCCCCCCCAGCCGATAGCGCTCAAGGCGCCAATCGCATGCAGTACGCACAAAATCCATCGTTCGGTTCAAACCCCAGTCCAGCGAATACCTCCAATTATATAGGCAGCCTTGCCGATTACGCTACCTTGGCCGCAGTCCATCCTTTCCGACCACCAAAATCCAGCGTTCGGCAGTACCGCCGCGGAACTCCGACGGTTCCAGTTTGCGCGGGTAGCTGATCGGCACCGGCACATTGTCCCACCTGAAGAGCGCTTCCGCGAACTTCACGTTGGCGAACGCATCTGTCGGGAAATGATAGGCTTGAAAGCCCCAGATGCCGTCGCGACACGATGCGACTGTCCACCAATAGTCGTTGTCCGGGAGGCGAAGACCGTCTGGCGGTGGGCCAAAAGCCCCGCTGGCCTCGAACAGCCCGACGAGCTCGCGGGTTTCGCCGGCATCGAGAATCCGTTCGCCACGGATCATGTTCCAGGGACTCAATATGTCTGCCGGCCGGTTGAGGGTGATATCAGCGACCACGCCGCGCTTGCCGAGCACGCCCAGGGCAAGGCCTGCGGTGCCATCGGGCTGCAGGAATATCTCGTAGGTCCGCACCTGCTCGCGCCACTGAGCGTTGTAGACCAGGCGCATCTGGCTGCGTCCGCCCGGGCTGCAGGACCTGCGTATGTCGTCGGCAGCGACGTACGAAAACCAGTTGAAATTCCGGACGATCGGCATATCGACTTTACGATCGGCACGCTGGGCCGACGCCGTGGCGGCAAAGACCGCTGCAAGTCCGACGGTCGCCGTGAACAACAGCCTCATCGCAACCTCCCGACATCCCTCGAAGCACATTCCGAACCAACTGGGGCAACAGCGCGGCGGGCAAAAGTTGCATAACCATACAAACTTTAGTAACCTGCGAGGAACACCCACTAACACCTTGGTATATCGAAAGAATATTAACAACTGTGTTATGGCGTATTTGATCATGACCTATCCACTTCGGCGTATCGCGGTTTCCCTGTTGCGGATCGGCGCGGCCATTCTTCTCGTCGCTGCGATCGCGACACCCGCGGAGGTCGATGCGCGGTCGCCAAACAAGAAGCGCGCCGGCCCCACTGCCAAGGCACGCGCGGCAAAGGCCGCAGGCCATCGTGCGTCGGCGTGGACCCCGAATCCGGCCGTTACCGGCAAGGGTGCCTATCTCATCCTCGATGCCACCAGCGGCCGCGAGATCATGTCGGATCAGGCGGACGCGCTTCGTCATCCGGCGTCGCTGACCAAGTTGATGACCATCTACCTCGCGTTTTCTGCCCTGGACTCCGGGCGTCTTGCTTTGGGCGATTCACTGCCCGTCTCCGCGAATGCCCTGAATGCACCGCCGACGAAAATGGGCCTGCCGCCCGGCGGCTCGGTTAGCGTACGCGACGCGACGATGGCCCTTGTCACCCGTTCGGCGAACGACGCGGCCGTCGTCGTCGCCGAAGCGCTCGGCGGCGACGAGGCGAACTTTGCCCGCGTGATGACCCAGAAGGCCCGCCAACTCGGCATGAATTCGACCGTGTACCGCAACGCCTCTGGATTGCCCAATCGCGAGCAGGTCACGACGGCACGCGACCAGGCCGTGCTCGCCAGCGCCCTGCTGCGCAACTTTCCACATTACTATGCGGTGTTCTCGGTTCAGAGCTATCCCTATCGGGGACGCTCGCTCGAAAACCATAACCGAATGCTCGGAAACTACGACGGCGCCGACGGACTGAAAACCGGCTACACGACCGCGTCAGGTTTCAACCTGGTCCTGTCGGCCGTGCGTGACAACCGCCGGCTGATCGGTGTCGTGATGGGTGGCGCAAGTGCAAGCCGCCGCGATCGCCAGATGGCTGACCTGATGGACCGCGGCTTCGTCAGCGCCCACGCCATGGGAATCTCGCCCTGGACATCGATTCGCAAGCCGCCATCGGCGCGCTATACCGCAGCCCAGTTCGTTCCGGGAGCCTCGCTCCAGGAAACCCTGCGTCCCACCGTCACGGCCAAGACCGCGCTGCCGCCTGCCGCGCAGCTGGCTTCCACCAAGGCTGCCGATGCGCCGTCGGCCCCGACGCCCAACGAACCCGACGGCCTGTCGCTCGGGAGCTGGGTTATCCAGGTCGGCGCCTTCAGCGAGCCCCAGGCGGCGCAGCTTGCGCTCGAACGGGCCACAGCCGCCCTGCCCAGCCCGGCACGCGCGAACGCTGCCGCGACCGTCGATGAAGTTCAGATGGCGAACAAGGTCTTCCATCGCGCGCGACTCATCAATCTGTCACAGGAGCAGGCCATCGACGGCTGCAAGCGCCTCGAGAAGCGGAAGATCTATTGTTCTCCGCTGCAGGTTACCGCCTGGAACACGCCGGGCGCGCGCTGAAGGCGCGCCTCAATCGGGCGACAAATTTCCGTTTGTCGCGGCGCTGCCACACCGCCAGATCCCAAGGCCCGGCGACCGGTTGGAAGCGATCCTCCACCGGCTCGAACACCGATACAGTGGCAAGAATGCCCGCCGTCCAGACCTTCAAACGCGCGATCCGGTAACCGGGTCCTTCGTATGCCGACAGCCGTGCCACGTCACGCACGCTGAGCCCACCAACGATCACGCCCGAAATCTCGCCGCACGGATCGCGCATCGCGACGGGATAGCTCACGCCCTTGGCACGGCGGCGCGAATGACCTCGAAGCGTGGCGGACTCGAACGCGGACGGCGGCAGGCGCCGCCCCAGAACCAGCGCCATCACGTCGTGATCGAGCAACGTGCCGTAGAAGAAGAACCGCATCAGTGATGTCCGACAGCCGGCTCATCGGGCAGGGTGACGCCGCTGGCCGACAGCGCCGCCTTGAGATCGACCTTCAATCGCTCCAGGCCGGCATCGTCGGCAGCTTCGCAACGTGCCACCAGCACCGGCTGGGTGTTCGAGGCTCGCAGAAGCCACCAGCCGTCTCCGGTACTGACCCGCACACCGTCGATGTCGGACAGCCTGGCGCCGGCTTTCAACAGCCGCGCTTTCACCTCCTCGACGATCCGGAACTTGTCCTCGTCGGGACAGTCGAAGCGCAATTCCGGCGTATTCACCAGCTGGGGAAGGCCGTCACGCATGTCGGCGAGGCTCTGATCGCAGTTGGCCACTATGTTGAGCAGTCGCAGCGCGCAATAGAGCGCGTCGTCAAAGCCGTAAAAAGTATCGGCAAAGAAAATATGGCCGCTCATCTCGCCGGCAAGCGGCGCTCCTACCTCGGCCATCTTGCTCTTGATCAGAGAGTGCCCGGTCTTCCACATCATCGGCTTGCCGCCCGCGCGGGCAATCTCATCGAACAGCACCTGGCTCGCCTTGACGTCGGCGATGATGGTGGCGCCGGGATGCGTCTTCAGGACATCGCGCGACCAAAGCACCAGAAGCTGATCGCCCCAGAGAATACGTCCCTTGCCGTCTATGGCGCCGATCCGGTCACCGTCGCCGTCGAACGCGATGCCTAAGTCGCAGCCACGCTTTTTGACTTCGGCCGCGAGCTGCTCGAGATTCTTCGGCACGGTCGGGTCGGGATGATGCGCCGGGAACGTGCCGTCGACCTTCTCGTTCAACACGAAGTGCTCGCCGGCCAGCTTGTCGACGACGGCACGGATCGAGACGCCAACGGCGCCATTGCCGGTATCCCAGGCCACTTTCAGATTCTTGCCCGGCTTTACATCCTTCAAAAGCCGCGCCGCATAATCTGCCAGAATGTTTAGATCTTCAGCCTTGCCCTGCCCGCCTTCCCAATCGGCCGCAGCTGCCATCTCGCCAAGCTTCTGAATATCGGCGCCGAAGAACGACTTCTTGCCCATCATCATCTTGAAGCCGTTGTAGTCTGGCGGATTGTGCGAGCCTGTGATCATGATGCCGCCATCGGCATCGAGATGGTAGACGCCAAAATAGAGCATCGGCGTCGCCGCGAGCCCGATGTTCGTGACGTCAATTCCGGAAGATGTCAGGCCATCGATGCAGGCTGCGGCAAGCTCCGGCGAACTGAGGCGGCCGTCATAGCCCAGGACCGCACGCTTGCCGCCCTTGCGGCGGATCATGGTACCGAGCGTTCGCCCGATGGCCCGGGCATCAGCCGCATGCACGGTGCTCCCAACGATGCCACGAATGTCATACTCGCGCAGGATGGTTGGATTGAACTTGTGCGCCGTCTGGCTCATGCAATCGCTCCAGGTTTACCGTGGATTCATCAAGTACGCGGCTTGGGACGGCCAATGCCTTCATAGGTGAAGCCGAAGCCGCGCATTTCGTCGGGGTCGAAGATGTTGCGCAGGTCGACGATGCGCGGCTGGCGCATCGCTTCCTTGATTCGCCGCGGATCGAGGCCGCGGAATTCATGCCACTCGGTGATCACGAGCAGCAGGTCGGCGCCGCTGACCGCATCATAGGCGGTCTTGGCGAAAGTGACGCCCGACAGCGCACGCGCCGCTTCCTCCATGCCTTCGGGATCGAAGGCCACGATCTTCGCCCCGGCCGCCTGCAACGCCGGCACGATGTCGAGCGAGGGCGCGTCGCGCATGTCGTCGGTGTTCGCCTTGAAGGTGAGGCCGAGCACGGCGATGGTAACGCCTGCCACCGACCCGCCACAAAAGTCGATGACCTTCTGCGCCATCCGCTTCTTGCGCGTAGTGTTTACGTCGATGACCTGCTCGACGATCGTCTGTGGTGCGCCGACCTCGCGCGCGGTGTAGGCGAGTGCCAGCGTGTCCTTGGGAAAGCACGACCCGCCGAACCCGGGACCGGGGTGAAGAAACTTGCGGCCGATACGACCGTCCAGCCCGATCCCCCGCGCCACGTCGTGCACGTCGGCGCCAACCTTCTCGCAAAGGTCGGCAATTTCGTTGATGAAGGTGATCTTGGTCGCCAGGAAGGCGTTGCCCGCGTACTTGGTCACTTCTGCCGTCTCGGTGTTTGTGAACACCATTGGCGTCTGGATCAGATTGAGCGGCCGGTAGATCGCCGCCATCACGTCGCGCGCGCGCTGGCTCTCGACACCGATCACGACCCGATCGGGCTTCATGAAATCCTCGATCGCGGCACCTTCGCGAAGGAACTCCGGATTGGAGGCGACGTCGAATTCGGCTGCTGGCTGCGCCGCGCGGATGATGCGCGCCACCTCACGGCCGGTGCCGACCGGCACCGTCGACTTGGTGACAACAACGGTGTAGTGGCGGATAGATTCGGCAATCTCGGCGGCTGCGGCGTAAACGTAACTCAGGTCGGCGTGACCATCACCGCGGCGGGTCGGCGTACCAACGGCGATGAACACCGCATCGGCGCCGCCGACGGCGCTGCCGAGATCGGTGCCGAAGGCCAGCCGACCAGCGCGCACATTGTCGGCAACGAGCTTGTCGAGACCTGGCTCGTAGATCGGCATCTCGCCCTTGCGCAGCCGGTCGATCTTGCCCGCGTCCTTGTCGACGCAAACGACGTCGTGGCCGAACTGGGCAAAGCAGGCGCCGGAGACGAGTCCGACATAGCCTGAGCCGATCATGGCGATGCGCATGCGATCAACCTTTCAGCAGCCGCGTGAGAAGAGCCCGAGTGTCCGCGCCCGAGTCCGGGTGTTGCAGCGCGATCGCTATGTTGGCTTCGAGAAAGCCGATCCGATTGCCGCAGTCGTAGCGCTGGCCGGCATAGCGCAGCGCATGAAACGGCGTGTGCCCGATCATCTTCGCCATGGCGTCCGTGAGCTGGATTTCGCCTCCGGCACCAGTCTGATGCTTGGCGAGGTGGTCGAACACTTCCGGCAGTACAATGCTACGGCCGACCCAGGCGAGCGTCGACGGCGCTTCTTCAGGTTTGGGCTTCTCCACGATGCCGGTCATTTCGGCCAGTCCGTTCGTCTCGTTCCTGATCTCCACGATGCCGTAGCTCTTGGTCTGCTCCCGGGGAACTTCCATTACCGCAACGACGTTTCCACCGGTTTCCTCGTGGGCGGCGACCAATTGAGCGGTGCAGGTCGGCGAACTTACCATCAGCTCGTCGGGCAGCAGGACGGCAAACGGTTCACGGCCGATCCAGTGCCGTGCGCACCACACGGCATGCCCGAGACCGAGCGGCTTCTGCTGTCGCGTGAAGATGGCATTACCCGCCTTAAGCGTTGCCTCCTGGGATTGCTTCAGCTCGGATCCCTTGCTCCGCTGCTCCAGCGTCGCCTCGAGCTCGTATGCGACGTCGAAGTGATCCTCGAGCGCGCCCTTGTTGCGGCCGGTGACGAATACGAACTCCTCGATGCCTGCCGCCAGGCACTCCTCGACGGCGTACTGGATGAGTGGCCGATCCACGACCGTGAGCATTTCCTTTGGCATCGCCTTGGTGGCGGGCAGAAAGCGGGTGCCCAGTCCAGCGACTGGCAGAACGGCTTTGCGGACTCGTTGTGCCATGCTCATCGACCTCGTTCAGCGGTTAAGTATTGTATGATCAATTCAGCGAAATGACAGGCATCCCCGACACCCCGACAAAAGGGTCGCGGTAGATGCCATGGCAATGTTGGCGGTAGCAAGGTCATGCTCCCAGGAGTGTGTCCTTCGCCCGGTTGATGCGGGCGGCCAGATCGGCACTTCCGCCAACATCGGGATGCATGCGCTGGATCAGGCGGCGATAGGTGGCGCGGATCTCGTCCTGGGTCGCGCCTTCGGCCAACCCCAGCACGGCCAATGCCTCCTCGCGTGTCATGTCCGTACCTGAACCTGCCGGGGATGAATGATGGGCAGTACGCCAGTCCGCGCCCAAGCGGCGGTCGAGATAAGCTTCAAGAACCTTGAGAGAGTCCGCATCGGCCGCACACTCCCCGTGCAGCGCGACCAGCTCATGGTCGGCAAGCGAATCCAGCGCACGCCCGCCAAACCGTCCCGAAAGCACCGTACCGCCAACATCGCCCGTCGCATGATCGATCCACGCTTGCAGGTAGGCGGTGCTCACCTCGGTCCGCTGCGGGGTCGTGCCTGGAGAGCTGAAACCGCCAGACGAACGGCGGCGCACAGCCCTCGCAATCAGGGTCGCGATAATGAGACCAGCAAGGCCGAACAGCTCAGGCAGCAGGCTGGGCAAAAACCGTACGGCAAGGATCAGCAGACCGACGCCGCCTATGCCGCCCACAATGAGCAGAATGAGCCGTAGCAAGCGAGTCAGCGATGACGGATTGGCACGCAGGAACCAGGCGACACCAAAGGCAACGCCGACCAGCAGAACAAGCGCCAGTAGGAACGCGGGCATGGCGCACTACCGGCTCGGCGTAGGCGCCGCGGGGGGCGTCGGCTGCGCCGGGGTCTGCCCCTGAGACTGTTCCTGGCGCTCGCGCTGAATTTCGCGCCAGCGCGCGACGTTGCGATTGTGTTCGTTCAGCGTCAGGGAGAACGCATGGCCGCCCTGGCCATCGGCAACAAAATACAGGGAGCGGTCACGCGCCGGATGGGTCGCGGCTGCAATCGAAGCTCGACCCGGATTGCAGATCGGCCCAGCCGGCAGGCCCGGGACAAAATAGGTGTTGTATGGCGAGTTGGACTGCAGGTCGGCGCGCGTAAGCTCGCGATTGAGCGGCGCCTTGCCGTCCGTAAGCCCATAGATGGTGGTGGGGTCGCTCTCGAGCTTCATCCGGCGCCGCAGGCGATTGATGAACACTGCCGCCACCTTGGCTCGCTCCGCCGGAATGGCGGTCTCTTTTTCGACGATCGACGCCAGTATCAGGGCGGCGCGCCGGTTCGCCAGCGGCAGCCCCGGCGCGCGCTTGCGCCATTCGGTATCGAGAGTCTTCTCCATCGCCTCCTTCATGCGCAGCAACAGGCCATCGCGTGTGTCGTCGCGCGAATAGAAGTAGGTTTCGGGCAGGAGGTCGCCCTCCTTGAGATCAAGCGTGATCTCTCCCGTTAACGCCTCGGCCTTGCGGACCTGTTCGACGACTTCGGCCGTCGTCATGCCTTCGGGGATCGTCATGCGGCGCTGCACGACTTTGCCGGACTGCAGCAGTTCGACCAGCCCCTGCATCGAGGTGCGCGCCGGAACTTCATACTCGCCGGCCTTGATGGGCTTGGGTGCCGGATCGATCATCAAGGCGATTCGGAACAGGCGCGTGTGGTCAATGATGCCTTCCTGCTGCAACACCTTGGCCATCGTCATGGGGCCGGCCCCGCGCGGGATCACCACCGTCTTGGTCGCCTGAAGCGGCCCATCGGCGGTGAGCAGCGAGTTTCCGAGGTACAGGGCACCGCCCATCAGAGTCGCAAACAGCGCGATGAAGAACAGAACCCAACGGAAGTAGCTGAGCACCCCTCAGCCTCCGGTGCTCAAACGGGCCCGAAAATCAACGACGCATTCGTGCCGCCGAAACCGAAGGAGTTGCTGAGTGCGTAGCGAACCCTGCGCTGTTTGGCCTGCTTCGGCACCAGATCGATGTCGCAGCCCTCGTCGGGTTCCTCGAGATTGAGCGTCGGCGGTACGACCTGATCGGCAATCGACTTGATTGCATAGATGGCTTCGATGGCGCCGGCCGCTCCCAGAAGATGGCCGGTCGCCGACTTGGTCGACGACATCGACAGTTTGTAGGCATCCTGGCCGAAGGTGCGCTTGACCGCGCCGAGTTCGATGACGTCGGCCATGGTCGAGGTGCCATGGGCGTTCACATAGTCGATCTGATCGGTATTGAGCTGCGCGCGCTTCAGCGCCGCCTTCATGGCACGCTGGGCGCCACTGCCGTCCTCGGACGGCGCGGTAATGTGATAGGCATCCCCGGAAAGTCCGTAACCGATGATCTCGCCATAGATCCTGGCGCCACGCTTCTTGGCGTGCTCGTATTCCTCGAGCACGACACAGCCCGCACCTTCACCCATGACGAAGCCATCGCGCTTGCGGTCCCACGGACGCGATGCCTGGGTCGGAGTCTCGTTGAAATCCGTCGACAGTGCCTTGCACGCGTTGAAGCCGGCAATTCCGATGCGGCAGATCGCTGCTTCGGCGCCACCGGCCACCATCACATCGGCATCCTCGAGCTGAATGAGCCGCGCCGCGTCACCGAGCGCGTGCGCCCCGGTCGCACATGCCGTCACCACGGAGTGGTTGGGGCCCCGGAAACCGTATTTGATCGAAACCTGACCTGAGGCGAGGTTGATCAGCGCCGACGGAATGAAGAAAGGACTGACCCGACGCGGCCCCCGCTCTTTCAATATCAGCGAGGTCTCGTAAATGGTCTGCAGGCCGCCGATGCCGGCACCGATCATCACGCCCGTCCGGTCGCGCCCCTCGTCGTCCTCCGGCATCCAGCCCGAATCCTCAACCGCCTGCTGGGCGGCCGCCATGCCGAAGACGATGAACCTGTCGAGTTTGCGCTGATCCTTGGGCGCCATGTAGGCGTCGACATTGAAGTGGCCGTTGGCCTTGTCGCCCAGCGGCACCTCACCGGCGATCCGGGTCGCAAGATCCGACGTGTCGAAGGCCTGGATCGACCGAATTCCCGACTCTGCGGCAAGCAGCCGCCGCCAATTGGTGTCGACGCCGTCACCGAGCGGCGTCACCATACCCATGCCAGTTACGACAACTCGCCTCATCGTCCGCCTTCCCTGCCCAGGAACCGGCGAAGATCAGGACTTCGCGTTGCTCTGAATGAAGCCGATCGCATCGCCGACGGTCTGGATCTTCTCGGCGGCGTCGTCGGGAATTTCGATGGCGAATTCTTCCTCGAAGGCCATCACCAGTTCGACGGTATCGAGACTGTCGGCGCCCAGATCATCGATGAACTTCGCATCTTCCTTCACCTGCGCCGCTTCGACGCCGAGATGCTCCACCACGATCTTCTTAACGCGCTCGGCAATGTCGCTCATTCTCTTGTCCTTCCCGTATCTTCCAACACCGTTTCGCCGAAGGGGGTCAGCGATTTCCGGCTCTCCTAACATAGCTCGCCCGGCATTGGCTAGACCCGAAAAGCTCACAAAATCAGACACTTGTGGCCCTTATCCAAGACCACGGCCATCAAATCATCGCCATACCGCCGTTGATATGCAGCGTCTGGCCGGTGACGTAGGCGGCTTCTTCGCTCGCCAGATAGACAACGCCAGCGGCGATCTCGTCGGGCGTGCCCAGCCGGTCGGCGGGAACGCGGGAGAGAATGCCCTTCTTCTGGTCGTCGGTCAGTCCGTCGGTCATAGGTGTCGCGATGAATCCCGGTGCCACGCAATTGACCGTGATGCCACGCGAGGCGAGTTCCTGGGCCAACGACTTGGACATCCCGATAAGGCCTGCCTTGGCGGCGGCATAGTTGGCCTGCCCGGGGTTGCCCGTGACGCCCACGATCGAGGTGATATTCACGACCCGACCGAACCTTCTTTTCATCATGCCCCGCATGACAGCCCGGGTCAGGCGGAAGGTGCCGGTGAGATTCACCTGCAGCACCTTCTCCCACTCCTCGTCCTTCATGCGCATCGAGATGTTGTCGCGCGTGATGCCGGCGTTGTTCACGAGGATATCGAGCTTGCCCATCGCGGCCTCGGCTTCCTTGGCGAGACGATCGATATCGACCGCGTCGTCCATCCTCGCGGCCACGACGTGCGTGCGCTCACCCAGTGAAGCCTTGAGTTGCTCCAACGCCTCGGCACGCGTGCCGGACAGCGTGACCGTGGCACCCTGGCCGTGCAGCGCGCGGGCGATTGCACCGCCAATACCGCCGGACGCGCCGGTAACGAGGGCCGTCTTGCCACTCAGGTCGAACATGGCTTCCCTCCGGTCAGGCGGTCTTCAGAAACGCTTCGATATCGCCCGGCGTGTTCAGCGCGAGGCCCGTCATGTCCTTGTCGATGCGTTTGACGAGTCCGGACAGCACCTTGCCGCTGCCGCATTCGACCAACATCTCGACGCCATTCGCCTTCATGTATTGCACACTCTCGCGCCAGCGCACGAGGCCGGTTACCTGTTCCACCAGCCGTTGCTTGATGGCTGCGGGATCGCTGATCTCCGACGCGACCACGTTTGCTACAAGCGGCACACTTGGCGGCAGGAAGCTGACCTCCTCCAGCGCCGCCTTCATCGTGTCGGCAGCCGGCTGCATCAGCGCGCAATGGAAGGGCGCGCTCACCGGCAGCAGCATGCCGCGCTTGCAGCCGCGCGCCTTCGCCGCTTCGATCGCCCGCTCGACGGCATCCTTGTGGCCGCTCACGACGACCTGACCACCGCCATTGTCATTGGCGACGGCCACCACTTCGCCAAGTGCTGCCTCCTCGCAGGCTGCCATTGCCGGCTCCAGTTCGATGCCGAGCAAGGCCGCCATGGCACCGACGCCGACCGGAACAGCCTTTTGCATCGACTGTCCGCGCAATTTCAGAAGCCGCGAGGCATCTGCGAGTTTCAGCGTGCCGGCTGCGGCCAGGGCAGAATACTCGCCGAGCGAGTGTCCGGCGACGTGCGACGCCATTGCCGACAATGGCTTGCCGCCGTCCTTCTCAAGGATGCGCATCACAGCGAGGCTCACGGCCATCAGGGCCGGTTGGGCGTTTTCCGTCAGAACAAGGTCGCTTTCGGGCCCTTCTCGCATCAATTTCGACAGGTTCTGCTTCAGAGCCTCGTCGACTTCACCAAAAACGTCCCGAGCCGAGGCAAAGGCCGCAGCAAGGTCGACGCCCATGCCGACCGCCTGCGATCCCTGGCCCGGAAAGACGAAAGCCCGACTCATGCGCAGTTTCCCCGTGATTTGATGCGAATTGGCGCAGTCATACCGGCGTGCCCGGCGCAGTCAAGCCGCGCCGGGAATGCCTTGATTTCAGGACGCAGGCCTGTATAACCCCCGCTCTTCGAGGCCTAAATCGGCCTCGATCTCCTTGCTGGCCCAAGCCTTCCGCGAAGAGCCAGCTAGATCCGGGCGGTTCGACGAACTCCGGGTCACCAACAGCCATAAGGAGCCGAATCTACATGGCACTCTACGAAAACGTCTTCATTGCGCGTCAGGATGTTCCGACGACGCAGGTGGAGGCACTGACCGAGCAATTCGCCGAAGTGGTCACCGGCCTGGGCGGCACCGTCTCCAAGAAGGAGTACTGGGGCCTGCGGTCGCTTACCTACCGCATCAAGAAGAACCGCAAGGGTCACTACACCCTGCTCAACATCGACGCACCTTCCGCCGCGGTGAAGGAGATGGAACGCACGATGTCGATCAACGAAGACATCATCCGGTTCCTGACCGTGCGTGTCGACGCCCTCGAGGAAGGTCCGTCGGCCGTCATGCAGCGCAGCGCCGAGAAATCCGACCGTCCGGGCGGCGATCGTGGCGACCGCTGGGGGGATCGCCCGCCGCGCCGCGAGCGTCCGCGTTTCGGTGAAGAGGGCGGCCCGGCACCTGTTGCTGCCACCACGGGAGACGAAGAATGAGCGCCCAACGCCGTCCCTTCACACGCCGCCGCAAGAGCTGCCCGTTCTCCGGCGCCAATGCGCCCGTGATCGACTACAAGGACGTGCGCCTCCTGCAGCGCTTCGTCTCCGAGCGCGGCAAGATCGTGCCGAGCCGCATTTCGGCGGTGTCATCGAAGAAGCAGCGCGAACTCGCCCAGGCGATCAAGCGTGCGCGTTTTCTGGCACTCCTGCCCTACCTCATCGCCTAGCCGGAGGACCACATCATGCCGATGAACGTCATCCTGCTGGAGCGCGTGCCCAAACTCGGTCAGATGGGCGACGTTGTGAAAGTGAAGCCCGGCTTCGCCCGCAACTTCCTTCTGCCGCAGAAAAAAGCCCTGCGCGCCACCAAGGACAACATCACCTACTTCGAATCGCAGCGTAAGACGCTGGAGGCCCAGAACCTCGAGCGCCGCGGGGAAGCCGAGGCCGTCGGAGCCAAGATGGGCGACCTGCAGGTCGTTCTGATCCGCCAGGCATCCGAAGCCCTGCAGCTCTACGGTTCGGTTACGTCGCGTGACATTGCCGACGGCGCCGTTGCCGCAGGCGTCAACATCGAGCGCGGCCAGGTCGAACTCGACAAGCCGATCAAGTTGCTGGGCGCCCACAAGATCAAGATCCACCTCCATCCCGAGGTCACGGTCGAGATCACGGCGGTGGTCGCGCGTTCACCCGACGAGGCCGAATTCCTCTCGAAGGGCGGCGCCCTGGTCGCCGAAAGCGAGAGGGCTGCCATGGAAGCCGCAGAAGCCGCCCAGCGTGCTGCCGATCAGGCGGCGGCGTTGTTCGAGGCCAAGTCGGCCGCGGCCGCCGAGAGCGAAGCAGCCGATGCCCCCGCCGCCAGCGAGGAAGCGCCGGCCGAAGAGAAGTAGTCCGCGTGCCGCAGGGCACCGTGTCCAACATCGAACGCATGCCATCGCCCCGCGGTGGCATGCGTTTTCTTTTGGGCCAACCTCACTGGGCCAGGCCGTGATCTGGCGGCTGGGTGCCGCGGTCGTCGCCGCGCTGGTCGCCATGCCGTTACTTGGCGTTGCGTCGAGCCTTCTGTCGCCGCAGGGCGCGTTGTGGCAGCACATCGCCGAAACCCAGCTGTCCGACATTGTCGGGAATACCGTCATCCTGCTGGTGGGCGTCGGGTTCGGCACGACCATCATCGGCACTGGAACGGCGTGGCTGGTAACCATGTGCCGCTTCCCCGGCAGCCGGATCATGCAGTGGGCGTTGCTGCTGCCACTCGTCCTTCCGACCTACATCATCGGCTATGCCTACGCCGACCTGATGGCGTTCGCCGGCCCCCTACAATCGGCACTACGGGCAGCGACAGGCTGGTCGCGCGATGCCTACTGGTTTCCCGACCTTGGGTCGGCCGGCGGCGTCGCCTTGCTGTTCACTCTCGTGCTCTATCCCTACGCCTACCTCGCCGCACGCGCGGCGTTCCTCGCACAATCCCAGCCCCTGCTCGAGGCCAGCCGCATCCTGGGGCACGGCCCCTGGCGGACCTTCGCTCGCGTCGGCCTTCCGCTTGCCCGACCTGCCATTGCCGCCGGCGTGGCGCTTGCCCTGCTCGAAGCGCTCGCCGACTTCGGAACGGTCCAGTACTACGGCGTCCATACCTTCACGACGGCGATCTATCGGACATGGTACGGCCTGGGCAATCGCGAGGGCGCCGCCCAGATCTCGCTCGTCCTTATCGCCATAGCCACGCTGCTGATCCTTATTGAGCGCCGCTCGCGCGGCCGCGCCCGCTTCCACGTTGCCTCCAGCGTGTATGAGCAGGCCGAACCCATCCCGCTTGCGCCTTGGCCCGGGACAGTCGCGGCGATCGCCTGCCTGCTGCCGGTTCTGCTGGGGTTCATCATTCCGACCGCGCACTTGGCACAACTCGCCCTGGGTGCCGGAATGAGGTTCGATGACCAGCGGTTTCTGCGTGAGGCGGTCAACAGTTTGACCCTCGCCGCCATTGCCGCCGGGATCATCGTCGTGCTGTCGCTTTTTCTCAGCTATGCGGGACGGCTGATAAGGCGGCGCGCCCTCAACCGCACCATCGAGTTCATTTCGCTCGGCTATGCCATTCCCGGAGCAGTCATTGCGGTCGGCGTCCTGCTGCCACTGGCCTGGACCGACCATTTGATCGACCGGATATCAAGGGCGCTGTTCGACATGCCGACCGGGCTGCTGCTGAGCGGCACTGCCGTCGCACTATTGTTGGCCTACACCGTGCGGTTCCTGGCAGTCGGGCTGGCCAACATCGCGCCGGGGCTCGTCGCGATAGACCCTGCAATGGACGCCAGCGCGCGGATTCTGGGCGCGCGCCCCAGCCAGGTTCTTCGCCACATCCATCTATCGATGCTGCGCGGCCCGGCGCTGACCGCAGGCGTAATCGCATTCGTCGAAGTCCTGAAGGAACTGCCGGCTACGCTCCTGATCCGGCCCTTCAATTTTGACACCCTTGCGGTCGGGGTCTACCGCTTTGCCTCCGATGAACGCCTCGCCGAAGCGGCGGTCGGCGCCATCGTGATCGTGGCGGTCTCTCTCGCGCCGGTGATCCTGCTCAGCCGCGCAATAGCTGCCCGCCGGCCTACTTCCAGCCCGCCCGGTCCATGATCTTGAGCGCTTCCGCGTTGTTCTGCGCGTAGACCTGGGCGTTGAGCTGATCTTCCTTGAAGGGTCCGAGCGACTTCAGCTGAGGCGACAGTTCGATGCCGGCCACCACGGGATACTCGGAGTTGCCCTCGGCAAAATATTTCTGAGCGGCCGGCGACACCAGGTACTCCAGGAACTTCACCGCTGCTTCCTTGTTCGGTGCGTACTTGGCCACGGCACCGCCGCTGATATTGACGTGGGTGCCGCGATTCGCCTGATTTGGGAACACTACCCCTACCTTTGCCGCGACCTCCCGGTCCTCGGGCTTCTTCGAGCGCATGAGGTTGACGTAGTAATAGGTGTTCGCCACACAGATTTCCGCCTCGCCCGCCGCGACGCCCTTGATCTGGTCGGTGTCACCACCGCGCGACGGACGCGCCAGATTGGCGGCGACGCCCTTGGCCCACGCCTCGGTCTTTTCCGGTCCCAGCGCCGCAATCAGAGAACCCACCAGCGACTGATTGTAGATGTGGCCCGAGGAGCGGATCAGGAGCTTGCCCTTCCATTTCGGGTCCGCGAGGTCTTCGTAGTTCTGGGGCGCGGTCGACGCCTGGAGCTTCTCCTTGTTGAAGAAGATGACCCGGGCGCGCTTGGAGAAGCCGAACCAGCTGTTGCCAGGATCGCGCAGATGCGCCGGCACCGCCTTGCTCAGCACCGCGGAATTCACCGGCTGGAGCAGGCCCATCTGGCGAGCGCGCTCGATCCGGCCGGCGTCGGTGGTGATCAGGACATCGCACGGGCTCTTGTCGCCTTCCGCCCGCAGCCGCTCGACCAGGGGATCGGGCTCAGCGTCGACGCGATTGATCTTGATGCCGGTGAGGTCAGCGAAGTTCCCGTACAACGCCTCGTCGGTGTTGTAGTGCCGGGCTGAATAGAGATTGAGTGTGGCCTGTGCCTGCGAGCGCTTCGGAATGAACAAACCGAGGCCGGTCGTCAGTCCGGCAGCCATGAGAATGCGTCGCTTCACATCGATCTCCAGGTGCGAGTAAGTGTCAGTCACATTTTTAGCATCCGTTCAACGCAACTGCAAATCGTTTGCAATTTTTTCACATGCTTTCATTGTTTATTTTGCCGTGGCCCTTTGCCATCAAATCGCCATTGGGATTAAAATCTCACCGCCAAGCAATCGACTACCGGGCGGAGTTCATGCCCCGCCCGAACGACTTTTGCCTCGGGATACGACGATGCTGCTCGCTAGAGTGCTCGCCCGCTTGCTGGGCGAAGGCCGCCTGACGATAGTCGACGCGGCCGGACGATCTCACCACATCACCGGTGCCCGGCCAGGGCCCGCCGTCACCCTACGGATTCACACGTGGTGGACTGGCATTCGCCTGGTCCTTCGGCCGCGCCTGGCGTTCGGTGAATCCTATATGGACGGCACACTCACTGTCGAAAATGGCGATATCTATGACCTGCTCGATCTTCTGGGCCGCAACATCGCGGCGATCGACTCGACGCCTGTCGTGCGCTGGTCATTCGCGCTGCAGCGACTCTTGCGCTTCGTCGAGCAATACAATCCGGTCGGACGCGCGCAACGCAACGTTGCCCACCACTACGACCTGAACGATCAGCTCTACGACTTTTTCCTCGACCGCGACCGCCAATATTCTTGCGCTTACTTCAGGTCGCCGGAAGCGACCCTGGAACAGGCCCAGATCGACAAGAAGCGCCATATCGCCGCCAAATTGCTGCTGAAGCCAGGCCACCGTGTGCTCGATATCGGCTCGGGCTGGGGCGGCATGGGCCTATTTCTCGCCCAGCAGTTCGGTGTCGAAGTCACTGGCGTCACCCTCTCCACGGAACAGCACGCGGTTTCGAGCCGGCGCGCGCTCGAGAGCGGCATCGCCGACCGGGTCCGCTTCAAATTGCTCGATTACCGGCAGGAATCCGGCCGATACGACCGCATCGTCTCGGTCGGCATGTTCGAGCACGTCGGCGCTACCCACTACGTCGAATATTTCACCAGGGTTAAGGACCTGCTGGCCGACGACGGCGTAATGCTCCTGCATTCGATCGGGCGCATGGAGCCTCCGGGCGGCACCAATACCTGGCTGCGCAAGTACATCTTCCCTGGCGGCTATTCCCCCGCCATGTCCGAGGTCCTTTCCGCGATCGAGAAGGCCGGGCTGTGGATAACCGACATCGAGGTGCTGCGCCTGCATTACGCCGAAACGATCCGCCACTGGCGCCAGCGTTTCGCGGCCAATCGGGAGAAGGTCAAGCAGACGGCGGGCTATGACGAACGCTTCTGCCGCATGTGGGAGTTTTATCTCGCCGGCTGCGAGGTCTCGTTCCGGTACATGAATCAGATGGTCTTTCAGATGCAGATCGCCAAGCGTCAGGACGCGGTGCCGCCGACCCGGGAATACATGGTCGAGGAAGAACGCTCCGAGAACCTGTCAAAGTCGATTGCCGCAGAATAGGCACATATCCTCGCTAGCCTCGGGATTAAGAAATTTAAGACGTCACTCGCCGCCTTTGCCGTGATGACTCCCTCTCGCATCCAACGCAAAGAGTTGGGCCATGGAACCGAAGAAAGACGAATCAAACGTCTATGCACTGCCTGGCATAGATCCGGCGCTCGTCCGCGAACCGCCTCATAACTTCGAGGCGGAGCAGGCTCTGCTCGGGTCGATTCTCGTCAACAACGCCGCCTACCATCGGGTGGCGGAGTTTCTCAAGGGCGAACATTTCGCCGATCCCCTTCATGGCAAATTGTTCGATTCCCTCGCCCGCCTGATCGAGCGCGGCCAGGTCGTGAGCGCCATCACGCTGAAGACCTATGTCGAACAGGATGAGGCGATGAAGGAGGCCGGTGGTGCCGCCTATATCGCAAAACTTGCCGCGGCGTCGGTGCATGTCATCGATGCCGGCGGCTTCGGCCGGCTGGTTCACGACCTCTACCTCCTGAGGCAGCTCGTCGACCTGGGCCAGGATGTCGTCAACAGCGCCTTCAAGCCGACTCTCGAGGAAACCGCGATCGAGCAGATCGAGATCGCCGAGAAGAAACTCTACGATCTCGCGAGCGTGGGACAGACCGACGGCGGCTTTAAGCCATTTCGAGCCGCCCTGACCGAGGCGATGGTTGCAGCAGAGGCAGCCTACAGCCGCGCCGGACAGCTTACCGGCGTCTCGACCGGCCTCGTTCAATTGGACAATCTGCTGGGCGGCCTGCACCGGTCGGACCTGCTTATTCTGGCCGGCCGCCCCTCGATGGGCAAAACCGCTCTGGCAACCAATATCGCGTTCAACGCGGTGAAGGCCTATCGCGAGGAACACGGAGAGGACGGCAAGCCCAAAGCCGTGGACGGTGCCGTGGTCGGCTTCTTTTCGCTTGAAATGTCGGCCGAGCAGCTCGCCAACCGCATCTTGTCGGAACAGTCGGAAATTTCCTCGGAGAAGATCCGTCGTGGCGAATTGATCAGCAGCGACTTCGACAAGGTCCTGTCCGTGAGCCAGCAGCTGGAGCACTTGAATCTGTTCATCGACGATACGCCGGCGCTCTCGATTGCCGCCTTGCGCACCCGCGCCCGCCGCCTGAAGCGCACGCACGGGCTTGGCATGCTGATCGTCGACTATCTGCAGCTCCTCAGCCCCTCCGGTCGTTCGCGTCAGGAGAACCGCGTGCAGGAGGTATCCGAGATAACGCGTGGCCTGAAGACCCTGGCCAAGGAACTCGACGTGCCGGTGCTGGCACTGTCCCAGTTGAGCCGCGCCGTCGAACAGCGGGAGGACAAGCGCCCGCAACTTTCCGATCTGCGTGAATCCGGGTCGATCGAGCAGGACGCCGACGTCGTCATGTTCGTCTATCGTGAGGAATATTACCTCACGCGCTCCGAGCCGACGCGGCGCGCCGAAGAGAACGACCAGCGCTTCAATGAGCGCCACGACGCCTGGAAGCAGCGCTGCGAGCAGACCTACGGCAAGGCCGAGGTCATCGTCGCAAAGCAGCGCCATGGCCCGACCGGCATCGTAAGGCTGGCTTTCGAGGGCGCGATCACCAAGTTCGACAACCTTCCGGCCGACGACGGTCAGCCGGACGGGCCGGCGTTCTAGGCCTGCCGGTGCCCTCTTCCGACGACGACGCGGCACGCCGGGCCGGCGCGATCCTTACCATCGACGTAGGGGCGATCGCCGCCAACTGGCGTGGCCTGCGCGATGCCGGACGCGCCAGCGGCCGGCCGGTCGATTGCGCTGCCGTCCTCAAGGCAGATGCTTATGGCACAGGTGCCGCCGCCGTCGGACCACGCCTGGCAGCCGAGGGCTGCCGGCAGTTTTTTGTCGCTCACATCGATGAAGCGATCGCGCTGCGGCGCGTTCTGCCCGAGCATCCGATCTACGTGCTGAACGGCCTGCTCGCCGGCACCGAGGGCGACTTCGTCGAGCACGACCTCACGCCCGTGCTGAATCATCTTGGCCAGCTCAATGCCTGGCGCGCCGCGGCGCAGCGCTTCAACCGGCCGCTCGACGCCGTCATCCATCTCGACACCGGAATGAACCGCCTCGGTTTCGGGCCAGACGACGCGCAGGTGCTCATCAACGAACGTGGCAGGCTGCGCGGCCTTCGCCTGGCGTTGTTCATGAGCCACCTGGTGGCTTCCGAAGAGCCCGCCAATCCGATCAATGGCGAACAGCTTTCCCGGTTCCGGACCTTCGTCAAGGCGATGCCGGGCGCGCCGGCCTCGTTGGCGAATTCCTCCGGTATCTTTCTCGGGCCCGACTACCATTTCGACCTCATGCGGCCGGGCGCGGCCCTATATGGCATCAATCCCCTGCCCGGCCAGGCCAACCCCATGTTGCCGACCGTTACCCTGCAGGCCCGCATTCTGCAGACCCGTCGCGTTGACGCTCTGCAGACCGTTGGATACGGTGGAGCTTGGCGAGCGGCGAGGCCCACACGCGTCGCCACCATCGGTCTGGGCTACGCCGACGGGTATTTCCGAGCACTGGTCAACCGCAGCGTCGTGTACATTGCCCAACAGCCCGCGCCGGTGATCGGCCGCATCTCGATGGACCTCGTGACAATTGACGTGACGGACGTTGCGGAAGACGACTCGCAGCCGGGAGCGCTGGTCGAGGTCTTGGGGCAGCGCCTGACGCCGGACGATATTGCCGCTCAGGCACATACCAATGGCTACGAAATCATGACGTCCCTCGGTCGGCGCCATCACCGCGTCTATGTCGATGGTCGCCACGACGACGCCGACGACGTAGTGGAAGACGATGTGCCAGGGGACGCGGCTTGACCGTTCCGCTGCTGACGGTTCTAGGCCGCATGACTCTGGCCTTCCTCAGGGCCACGGGGGCGGTCACGGCATTCGCCTTCCAGGCCGTGCGCCTTTCGGTGCAGCCGCCCTACTATCGCCGGCAGATGGTTCGCCAGATTCTGGAGATCGGTTACTACTCGCTGCCCGTTGTCGGGCTGACGGCAATCTTCACCGGCATGGTGCTCGCATTGCAGAGTTATACCGGCTTCGCCCGCTTCTCGGCCGAAAGCGCCATTCCCAACGTCGTGGTTGTGTCGCTGACCCGCGAGCTGGGCCCGGTTCTGGCCGCGCTGATGGTTGCCGGCCGGGTCGGCGCGGCGATGGCGGCCGAAATCGGGACCATGCGGGTTACCGAACAGATCGATGCGCTGACCACCCTCTCGACCAACCCGTTCAAATATCTTGTGGTGCCGCGCCTGATCGCGGGCATCGTCACCCTGCCAATTCTCGTTCTGGTGGCCGATATCATCGGTGTGCTCGGCGGGTTCCTCGTCGGTGTCTACAAGCTCGACTTCAATGACACCGCCTACCTGCGCAACACCATCGATTTCCTGCAGTTCCAGGATGTATTCTCCGGCCTCGTGAAGGCTGCGGTGTTCGGCTTCCTGATCAGCCTGATGGGGTGCTACCACGGCTATACATCGAAGGGCGGCGCCCAGGGTGTCGGCATGGCGACGACCAACGCGGTGGTCTCGGCCTCGATGCTGATCCTCACCTTCAACTACTTCCTCACCGAAGCTTTTTTCGCCCGCTGAACGGCGTCTCGCACATGTCCTCTTCCAAGATCGCCCTGCGCGGCGTCACCAAGGCCTTCGGCACCAAGAAGGTACTGCAGGGCATCGACTTCGATGTGGCACCGGGCGAATCGCTGGTCGTGATCGGCGGCTCGGGCAGCGGCAAGTCGGTGTTGCTGAAATGCATTCTTGGACTGATGGCGCCCGACAGCGGCTCGATCCGCGTCGATGGCGAGGAAACCGTCGACTTCAACGACCGCGACCGCACGCGGGTGATGCGTAAGTTCGGCATGCTGTTTCAGGGCGGCGCCCTGTTCGATTCGCTGCGGGTCTGGGAAAACGTCGCCTTCGGCCCGATCCAGAGTGACGGCATGAAGCCCGGCCCGGCGCGCGAGGTCGCGATCGCCAAGCTCGGCGCCGTCGGCCTCGGGCCGGAGATCGGCGAGCTGTTTCCTTCCGAACTTTCCGGCGGCATGCAGAAGCGCGTGGCACTGGCCCGCGCCATCGCCCGCGAACCGGAGATCATCTTCTTCGACGAGCCCACCACCGGCCTCGACCCCATCATGGCCGACGTCATCAACGACCTGATCGTCAAATGCGTCAGCGATCTCGGCGCCACGGCGATTTCGATCACCCACGACATGGCAAGCGCGCGCAAGATCGGCCATCGCATCGGCATGCTCTACGACGGCAAGCTGATCTGGCAGGGACCGGTGGCCGAGATCGACCGTTCCGGCAACGCCCATGTCGACCAGTTCATCCACGGCCGCGCCGAGGGGCCGATCCAGATGCAGGTCAGGCGGCTCTGACATGGCCCGCCCGCTGAAGCGTTTCGTCTGCCAGTCCTGCGGCGCCGTCGCGAACAAGTGGAGCGGCCGCTGTGAATCCTGCGGCGAATGGAACACCATCACCGAGGAAGCAGCCCCCGCGCCCGGGCCCGCGGGCGGAGGATTGGCCAGAGGCGGCCGCGGCCGCACGCTCGAGTTCGCCGGCCTCACCGGATCGACGCCGCAGCCGCCGCGCTACAAGAGCGGCATCGCCGAGTTCGACCGCGTCTGCGGCGGCGGCCTGGTCGTGGGCTCCGCCCTGCTGATCGGTGGCGATCCCGGCATCGGCAAGTCGACCCTGATGCTGCAGATCGCGGCCGCACTGGCCCGCCAGAACACCGCCTGCGCCTACATTTCCGGCGAAGAGGCGCTTGACCAGGTGCGGCTGCGCGCCGAGCGGCTGGGCCTGGGCGACGCGCCGGTGCAACTCACGTCGGCCACGTCGGTGCGCGACATCGTGGCCACGATGGAGCGACCTGACGCGCCCAAGGTCGCGGTGATCGATTCGATCCAGACGATGTGGCTCGACACGGTCGACAGCACGCCAGGCACCGTCACCCAGGTCCGGGCCTCGTCGCAGGCGCTGGTCGAGCTGGCCAAGCGCCGCGGCATCGCGGTTCTGCTGGTCGGTCATGTCACCAAGGATGGCGCCATCGCCGGCCCGCGCGTGCTCGAACACATGGTCGACACGGTGCTCTACTTCGAAGGCGAACGCGGCCACCAATTCCGCATCCTGCGCACGGTCAAGAACCGCTTCGGACCGACCGACGAGATCGGCGTGTTCGAGATGTCCGACCGCGGCCTGTCGGATGTCGCCAACCCATCGGCGCTGTTCCTGGGCGAGCGCCGGGGCAATGTCTCGGGCGCCTGCGTCTTCGCCGGTATCGAGGGCACGCGGCCGCTGCTGGTCGAGATCCAGGCGCTGGTGTCGCCCTCCTCCTTCGGCACGCCGCGCCATGCCGTGGTCGGTTGGGATTCGAACCGGCTGGCCATGGTGCTGGCCGTGCTCGAGGCGCGCTGCGGTGTCGCGGTCGGCGCCAACGATGTCTATCTCAACGTGGCCGGCGGCCTGAAGATCGGCGAGCCTGCCGCGGATCTCGCCGTGGCCGCGGCGGTCGTTTCGTCGCTGGCCGACGAGCCGGTGCCGCCGGAAATGGTGGTTTTCGGCGAGATCGGCCTGGGCGGCGAGGTTCGCCCGGTCGGTCAGCGCGAATCCCGCCTGCGCGAGGCGGCCAAACTCGGATTCCGCAGCGCCCTGGTGCCGCGTGGCCGCGCCGGCTCCGCTCCCGCGCCGCGCCCGCCCGCGGGCATCGCCATTGACGAAATAGAGCATCTGACCGACCTTGTGGCTCGGTTTCAACCGGCCGACCGGCCCCCCAAGCGCCCGCGGCGCGAGGGTGCGCCGGACCGCCGGCGCGAATAGTCAGCAGGGCGTTGGGGGTCGATGGAACAGCTTGGAATCACCGTTTTTGACGTTGCCGTCATCGCCGTCGCGATTTTTGGCGCGGTCATCGGCATGTCGAGCGGATTTGCCCACTCGATCCTGTTCATTGCCTCGTGGATTGGCGCCGGCTGGGTCTCCTGGCGGTTCTCCAACGTGGTGCAGCCTGAGGTCGAGCAAATCGTCGGCAGCACCGAACTTGCCTATTTCATCTCCATGCTGGCGGTTTTCGTCGCCGCCCTGGTTGTGCTGATCATGCTGACCAATGCCCTGTCCCGCTCGGTGAGGGCCAGTCCGCTTGGCAAACCGGACCGCATCCTGGGAGCCGGATTCGGCGTCCTGTGTGCGTGGGTGGCGATCGGCTTCGCCTTTCTGTTCTACGGCTATCTCGGCCCGCGCACGCTGCCGCCCGCCGTCGAGGCGGCGGCGACCTTTCCCATGATCAAGGAAATGGCGAATTTCGTCGAACCGCACCTGCCGACAGGCTTCCGGACCCGCCTCCAGCGCCCGGGCATGGACACCGGGGCGATTACCTCACCTTCGCCGGCGTCCACGCCGGCGGCAGAGGACACCAAACCAGCGGTGGAAGAGACCAAACCGGCGGCAGAGGACACCAAACCGGCAACGGGTGATACCAAACCGCCGCAGTGAGTTTTCCGCGATGGCATAACCGGCGGGACCCGGATATAACGCCGCCGTGCCCGATACATCGAAGCGCCCCGACCACGACCTCGACAAGTTTCACGAGGAATGTGCGTTGTTCGGCATCTACGGCACGGCGGACGCCGCCGCCCATGCCGCACTGGGCCTGCACGCCCTGCAGCACCGCGGCCAGGAGGCCTCCGGCATCGTCACTTTCGATGGCCGGCATTTCCACGATCACCGTGCGGCCGGTCTGGTAGGCGACATTTTCGGCGAACAGCCGGTCATGGCCCGCCTCAAAGGTTACTCGGCGATTGGCCACAATCGCTATGCCACCACCGGCGGCGCCTCGGATCGCAATATCCAGCCGATCTTCGCCGATTTCGACTTCGGCGGCCTGGCGCTCGCCCACAACGGCAACCTGACCAATGCATATCTGCTTCGCAAGGAGCTGGTGCGCATGGGCTGCCTGTTCCAGTCGACGACCGACACCGAAGTCATCAACCACCTGATCGCCCGCTCCGACTATTCGACGGTGCAGGATCGCCTGATCGACGCTCTGGGCAAGGTCAAGGGCGCCTATTCTCTGCTGCTGCTGACCAACGAGGCGCTGATCGGCGTGCGCGACCCGCTGGGCGTGCGGCCGCTGGTTATCGGCAAGCTCGACGACGCGTGGATCCTGACTTCCGAAACCTGTGCCCTCGACATCATCGGCGCGCGCTTCGAGCGCGACGTCGATCCCGGCGAAATCGTCATCATCGACGGCAACGGTCCGCGGTCGATCAAGCCCTTCACCCAGCAGCCGCGGCGCTTCTGCGTCTTCGAGCACATCTATTTCGCCCGCCCCGACTCCCGGCTCGAGGGCATCGGCGTCTACGAGGCCCGCAAGCGCATCGGCATGGAACTCGCCGCGGAAAGCCCGGTGCCGGCCGATGTCGTGGTGCCGGTCCCCGATTCCGGCGTGCCGGCGGCGATCGGCTACGCCCATGGCTCGGGCCTGCCGTTCGAACTCGGCATCATCCGCAACCACTATGTCGGCCGCACCTTCATTGAGCCCGCCGACCACATCCGCCATCTCGGCGTGCGCCTCAAGCACAACGCCAACCGCGCCCTGATCGAGGGCAAGCGCGTGATCCTGGTCGACGATTCGATCGTGCGCGGCACCACGTCGAAGAAGATCGTCGAAATGGTGAAACAGGCCGGCGCCCGCGAAGTCCACATGCGCATCGCCGCCCCGCCGACCACCAACCCATGCTTCTACGGCATCGACACGCCGGAACGCGACAAGCTGCTGGCCTCGCGCTACGACGTCGCCGGCATGGCCAAGTTCATCGGTGTCGATTCGCTGGCCTTCGTGTCGATCGACGGGCTTTACCGGGCGATGGGCCAGCCCGGCCGCGATCCCGCGCAGCCTGCCTTCTGCGACGCCTGCTTCACCGGCGACTACCCGATCGCACTCGACGACCAGATTGGCATCGAGGATCGCCAGCTCTCCTTCCTGGCCGAAGTCGTCTGACGCCATCATGACCGGTGCTCCCAACGGCAGGACCGCCGCCGGCCGTCTCGCCGGCCGCATTGCCCTGATCACCGGCGCCTCGCGCGGTCTGGGCGCCGCCGCGGCGCTGGCCTACGCCGGCGAAGGCGCTCATTGCGTGCTGGTGGCGCGGACCGTAGGCGGGCTCGAGGCCCTCGACGACAAGATCAAGGCGCTCGGCGGCACCGCCACCCTGGTGCCGCTCGACGTCACCGACGGGCCCGGCATCGACCGGCTGGGTGCGGCGCTGCATGAACGCTTCGGCCGGCTCGACGTGCTGCTGGGCAACGCCGGCGTGCTCGGCGCGCTCTCGCCGATCGGCCACATCGAGCCGAAACTCTTCGAGCAGGTGATGGCGGTGAACGTCACCGCCAACTGGCGGCTGATCCGCTCGCTCGATCCGCTGCTGCGCGCCTCCGACGCCGGCCGCGCCATTTTCGTGACCTCGGGCGTCTCGCGCCGCGTTGTGGCCTACTGGAGCGCCTACGCCGCCAGCAAGGCCGCCCTCGACATGATGGTGGGCGTCTATGCCGCCGAAAGCGCCCACACCAGGGTGCGCGTCAATCTCTACAATCCGGGGCCGATGCCCACCGGCATGCGCGGCCAGGCCTTCCCCGGCGAGGACCAGGCGACGCTGCCGCCGCTGGAAGCCCATGCCGAGGGCCTGATCCGGCTGGCGCTGCCGTCATGCACGATGAACGGCCA
>CALFRN010000049.1 GCA_937919085.1 uncultured Reyranella sp. | reverse complement strand
CCGCGAGCCGGCAGTATCTGTTCTCGGTGCCCGGCCTGCCCGGCGTCACCGGCGCCCTGGTGAATGACGAGAGCGGGCTGATCTTTTCCTCGAACCGCGCCGCCAACACGATCGGCGTGTTCGCCCCAGGACCGAACCCGACGGTCCGAATCATCGACGTCGGCCGCGGCCCCAACGGCCTTGCCTACGATCCCGGCCGGCGGATCGTGCTGGCGGCCAATGTCGGCGACCCGGCGATGCCGGATTCGCACACCCTGTCGATGGTGGAGCTGGCCCATGAGGTGCGGCGAACCGAGATCGCCGTGCCAGGCCGCACGCGCTGGGCCGTGTTCGATCCGGGCTGCGAACTCTTTTATGTCAACATCGCCCAGCCGGCCGAGATCGTCGTTGTAGATCCCCGCCGGCCCGACCGGATCGCCCGCCGCTTCGCCGTGCCTCACGCCGGCCCGCATGGGCTCGACTTCGACGGCGCCACCGGGCGGCTGTTCTGCGCCTGCGATTCAGGTGTACTCGTCACTCTGGACGCGCAATCGGGCGAGGTGCTGGACGAGAAGCCGTTAGGCGGCGTGCCCGACGTCGTGTTCTTCAATCGCCAGCGCCAGCACCTCTATGTCGCCATTGGCGACCCTGGCGTCATCGACGTCTTTTCCACGCGGCCGATGGAAAAGCTCGCGACCATCGAGACCGAGCCGGGCGCCCATACCACGGCCCTCGCGCCTGCCGGCGACCGGCTCTACGCCTTTCTGCCGCGCACCCACCGCGCCGCGGTCTACGAGACATGAGTGATCTTCTGATCCTCTCGCGCACCGACATCGCCGGGCTGATGGACTACGACGACTACGTCGACGCCGTCGAAGCGGCCTTCCGGGCCGCCGTCGAGGGCCGGGCCGTGGCGCCGCCCGCGTCGGCGCTTCACGTGCCTGACGGCTCCTTCCACGCCAAGGGCGCCGCATTGCTGGGAGAGGAAGCCAAGGTCGCCATAAAGATCAACGGCAACTTCCCGGGCAATCCGGCGGCCAACGGCCTGTCGACGGTGCAGGGCGTCATCTACCTCGCTGACGGCGCCAATGGACGACCGCTGGCGGTGATGGATTCGATCGAGGTCACGAACAACCGCACGGGTGCCGCCACCACCCTGGCCGCCCGCCATCTCGCGCGCCCCGGCTCGGCCGTGGCGACGATCTGCGGCGCTGGCGTCCAGGGCCGCATCCAGCTCAGGGCGATCGCGGCGGCAACCGAACTCAAGCGCGTGCATGTCTGGGACCTCGATGCCGATAGAGCCCGGCTGTTCGCCCGCGAAATGTCGGCTGCCCTGGCACTCGACGTGCGGCCGGCGCCCGACCTCGCGCCGGTGCGCGAAAGCGACATCGTCGTCACCTGCACCTCGGCCCGCCGAGCCTACCTGACACCCGAACTGGTGCGACCCGGTACCTTCATTGCCGCAGCCGGTGCCGACAACGACGACAAGTCGGAGATCGACCCGCGCCTCTACGCAAGGTGCCTCGCGGTCGTCGATTCCCTGGAACAATGCGCCGAGATCGGCGACCTACATCATGCCCTTGTGGCCGGCACCGTCACACGCGCGCATGTGCACGCGACACTGGGCGAAATCATCGCCGGCAAAAAGCCCGGGCGCGCCGACGAAACCGCCATCAGCCTGTTCGACAGCACCGGCATGGGCCTGCAGGATGTCGCCGCAGCCGTCGCAATCTACCGGCGGGCACTGGCGGCCGGCGTCGGAACGCCTTTGCCCCTCACCTGACGGGACTTAATTGCATTGCCGCTGCGTAGAGCGGACGCTACTTTGGCGCCTACTTCGTCCAGCTGGGGGCACCATGGCTCTGGGTCGTCTTACTCTCTTGGCCGTTTTGTGCGCCATCGCGGCCGTGGCGTGCAATTCGCCACCGAAGATTCCGGTATCCACGGCGGCGCTGCAGCGCGCCTACTGGGGCTTGCCCTCGGCCGGGCCCAGCGCCGACGTCACGAGCCAGGTCACCTGCCCCAACGGCTATCCGTGCGACGTCTTCGCCAATGCCGCCAACTACAGCGGCTCCAAGTCGGACCTCAACAACCGGCTGGTGGTCATCTGGACCTGCCAGCCGCAGCGCTTCGTGCTGTCCGAAGTCGTCGCATCGGGGCTCAAGGTCCGCATGGACTGCGTCGGCGGCATGCCGCTGGTGCCGCGCACGATCGCCATCACCAGTGCCTCGTGGGGTGCCGACGAGGGACAGACGATCGACGTCACCCAGGCGGTGCGCGACATTTGCGGCGACAGCTCGTGGCGCTGCCAGGTGCCGGCGATGGCCTATATCTTCGGCCAGCCCGACAAGGTGGCAAGACCCAAGACGCTGCGGATCCGTTACACCTGCAACGGCGTGACCACGCCGGGCCAGCAGGCGATCGAGAACAGCACCGCCGAGCTGCGTTGCGAACGCGGAACCGACCTCGACAAGTCTCCCGCCGCGCCCTGAGGCAGCGCCGCCTGCGGCGGCTGCCAGGAACGGCCCCCTGCGGCGGCTGGGACGAACGGTCGCCAGCGGCGACCTGAATCGAGCCGAGGCTATTTCGGCGCCATCCGGATCGCACCGTCGAGCCGGATGGTCTCGCCGTTCAGCATGTGATTCTCGATGATCGACATGGCGAGCTGGGCATATTCCTTGGGATCGCCCAGCCGCGACGGGAACGGCACCTGGGCGCCCAGGCTCTTCTGGGCCTCGGCCGACAGACCCATCATCATCGGCGTCAGGAACAGGCCGGGCGCGATGGTGCAGACGCGGATGCCCATGCTGGAGAGGTCGCGGGCGATCGGCAGCGTCATGCCGACCACACCGCCCTTCGACGCCGAGTACGCGGCCTGGCCGATCTGGCCGTCGAACGCCGCCACCGACGCAGTGTTGATGATGACGCCGCGCTCGCCGTCGTCCATCGGCTCGGCCTGGCTCATCGCCCACGACGCGAGACGGATGACGTTGAAGGTGCCGATCAGGTTGACCTGGATCACCTGGGCGAACATGCCGAGATCGTGCGGACCGTTCTTGGAAATGGTGCGGGCGGCGCGGCCGATGCCAGCGCAGTTCACCGCGACGCGCGGGGCGCCCAGCTTCTCGACGACCGTCTTCACCGCAGCCTCGGTGTTGGCGGCGTCCGACACATTGGTCTTGACGTAGAGGCCACCGATTTCCTTGGCCTTCTTTTCGCCCAGCTCGTCCTGCAGATCGAAAATCGCGACCTTGGCGCCGGCTGCCGCCAGCGCGGACGCCGTGGCGCCTCCCAGACCCGACGCGCCGCCGGTTACGATTGCCGCTTGGCCCTTGACGTTCATCAGTTCCTCCTCGGTTGGGGGGTTTTAAGCACGCCCGGCCCCCTTGCCAAGCCGCCGCGCCGACCCAACCTTTGAGCCATGAGCTATCTTCCCCAGCTTGTCCGAGACGAGGCCCGCGTAAGGTCCAGCTTCTGGCACAAGGCACGCAAGACTCTCGGCCGCGTGCCCTTCAGCGAGGATGCGGTGGCGGCCTTCTATTGCGCCAGCGATCCCGCAACGCCGCTGGCGGTCCGTGCCACCCTGTTCGGCGCACTCGCCTATTTCGTGCTGCCGATCGATGCCATCCCCGACTTCATTCCGGGCCTGGGCTTCAGCGACGATGCCGCCCTGTTGATCGGCGCGCTGACGGCGGCGCAGATGCACATTACCCAGGCCCACCGCAATCGGGCGCGCGACTGGTTGCTCAAGGCGCAGGCGGCTCCGGGGGCTTGATCGCGGCAGCCAGCCGGCGCTCGCGCGCCAGCTTGTGTTCGCGATGGGCGATGTAGAGCGCAGAAGCGATGACGATGGCGGCGCCGACGTAGGTCCAGACCACCGGCATTTCGTCCCACACCAGCCAGCCCACGAACACCGCGAATGGCAGGCGCAGATACTCGAACGGCGCCACCGCCGACATCTCGCCGGCCTTGAAGGCCTGGACCCAGAAATACTGGCCGATGGTGGCCGAAAGCGCGATGCCGACCGCAAGAGCCCAGCCCCAGGCATCGGGCCAACGCCATACCCAGATCGCCGGCACCGCCAGCAACAGGGTCGAGAAGACCGCGAACTGCGTCAGGATCATCAGCGGCGTCTCGGTACCGGACAGCCGCTTCACCAGCAGGATCGAGATCGCCACCGTGGCGGCATTGGCCAGCGCCAGCAGGGCGCCGAGCTGGAGGCTGCCTTCGCCCGGCCGCACCATCACCAGCACGCCAGCAAAGCCCACCGCGGTTGCGGTCCAGCGCCGCCAGCGCACTTTTTCGCCGGCGATCACGACGGCGACCAGTACCGAGAACAGCGGCTGCGAGAAGGCGATGGCGGTGGCATCGGCCAGCGGCAGCATAGAGACGGCGTAGAAGCCCAGCACCATCGAGGTGGTGCCCATGAAGGTCCGCCAGAAATGCCCGGCGATGCGCTTGGAATGCCACGGCACCACCCGGCCCGTAACGATCAGGGGCATCAGCATGACAAGGCCGATGACGGCGCGGAAGAATGCTGTCTGCACGCTGTCGATCTGCAGCGACAGTAGGCGGATCATGGCGCCGGTCGAGGTGAAGATGAATCCGCCGGCCACCAGCCACAGCGCACCCTGCACATTCGGAGGCAGGCGCCGCAGCCCGGCGAGCATCAGATCTTCCGGTCCCGTCCGACCCAGTAGGCTTCGCGCAGGTTCTTCTTCAGCACCTTGCCGACCGGGCTCCGCGGCAGGGCGGCGATGAAGTCGACCGACTTCGGTGCCTTGACGCCGCCGAGCTTCTCGCGCGCGAGGTGGATCAGTTCCTCGGCGGTTGCCGTGGCACCCGGCTTGATTTCGACCACCGCCTTCACCGCCTCGCCCCACTTGTCGTCGGGCACGCCGATGACGGCACAGTCCTGCACCGCGGGGTGGCTCCACAGCACCTGTTCGACTTCGCTGGGAAAGACGTTGAAGCCGCCTGAAATGATCATGTCCTTCTTGCGATCGACGATATAGACGAAGCCGTCGGTGTCGATGACCCCGATGTCGCCGGTATGATGCCAGCCGAAGGCCGAGGCCTCCTCCGTCGCCTTGGGATTGTTGTAGTAGCCCGCCATCACCAGGCCGCCGCGCACGACGATCTCGCCGCGCTCGCCGCGCGGCAAGAGCTTGCCCCGGTCGTCCATGACCTCGAGCCGGACCAGCGGCGAGATCCTGCCGCAGCTCGCAAGGCGATGACGCTTGTTGGTCTGCAGCGCCTCGACATGATCCTTGGGCGAGAAGAACGTGCAGATCATGCAGGCCTCGGCCTGGCCATATGTCTGGGTCAGCACCGGGCCGAACACCTCGATCGCCTCGACCAGCTTGTCGACCGACATCGGTGCCGAGGCATAGACGAGGTTGGTGAGCGAACTATAGTCGTGCTTGCGCACGTCGGGATGGGCGAGAAGCATGTAGATGAGGGTCGGCGGCATGTAGATGTGCGTCACGCCGTGCTTCTCGATCGCCGCCAGGATGCCGCCGGGATCGGCCGTGCCCATGAAGATGTTGGTGCCGCCAAAGGGCAGCAGCGGAAACGAGCAGACGCCGGCAGCGTGGGTCATCGGCGCCACCATGAGATGGACCGGCGGCCGGTCGACCGGCATGGAGGCCCAGAAGATCGAATTCATGGTCTCGATGTTGCGGTTGGTGATCTGCACGCCCTTGGGCCGGCCGGTGGTACCGCCCGAGCTGGCCAGGAAGACCACGCCGTCGGGGTCGTCGGGCAGGTCGGGTGCCGCCTCGCCCTGTCCGGCGAGCCACGCCTCGAACGAAGGCACATCGATGCAGGCGACCTCGCGGATCTTCGGGCACGCCTCGCGGATGCGCGGCAGCGAGGACTCGAAGCTCGAGTGATAGAACAGGAATTCAACATCCGTGTTGTTCAGGATGTAGAGGTTTTCCTCCAAGGCATTCCTTGCATTGACCGGCGCCCAGGTGACGCCGGCACGCACGATGCCGAGCAGGCAGGCATAGGCCGCGGCATGGTTGGGGCTGTAGACGGCGGCCTTGGAACCGCTGCCTAGGCCGGCCGCCCGGAGACCGTTGGCGACGCGATGGGTCTGGCCGCGGACTTCGGCGTAGGTCCAGCCGCGCGTGCCGTCGTGCAGGCAATGGCGGTCGGGAAAGAGATCGGCGCCGCGGTCGAAGTAATCGATCAACCTCATCTCAGGCGCTCCCCGGGGGCGGCGCGGCGTCCATGCCCAGCGGCCGTTGCATCAGCACGCTGTCGAGCCAGCGGCCGAACTTGAAGCCGATGTTGGTCAGGGTTCCGACCATCGCAAAGCCGCAGGAGGCGTGGAGTCGGATCGACGGCGTCTGCGCCGAATCGCCGATCACCGCCACCATCTGGCGCTTGCCCATCGCCGTGCACTGCTCGATCAGGACCGGCAACAGGGCACGGCCGACACCCTGGCCGACCGCGTCATGAGCGATGTAGATCGAATCCTCGACGGAGAATTTGTAGGCCGGCCGCGGCCGCCAGTTACCGGCATAGGCGTAGCCCAGCACCCGACCGTCGCGCTCGGCCACCAGGTGCGGCAGGCCGAGATCGAGCACGGCGCCGCGCCGCTTACGCATCTCGGCAAGGTCCGGCGCATCGACCTCAAAGGAGGCCGTGCCATGCAGCACATGATGTCCGTAGATTTCGGTGCAACGCCCCAGATCGGCCTCGGTCGAGGCCCGCACGATCAAACCGCTCACGTTCTCCACTCTCCCGCCGTCCCAGGCCGAGAGTATAGCGCGTCAGTTGCCGCCGCGCCGAATCGCGCCGGGATCGGGTCCGTCGAACTTGAAGAGCGAATCGGCCAGCTGCAGTCCCGATTGCACGTCGACCAGCGAGACGTTCACGTGGTTGCCGCGGCTGTCGATGATGGTCCAGCCGCGCAGCACCATGGGATTCTCGCCAAGCCGGACGATGACCGTGCCTTCCTGCGGCTTGCGCGCCTGGCTCATGGTGAGCTGTATCATGTCGTCGGTGCGGTCGATCTTGTCGACCTGCAGGTCGCCGGTCAGCGACAGCGGCTCCTTGACCAGGAACGACGCCGCGGTCCAGCCGATCGGCCACTGGCCGAAATCCTTGGTGGCGATGTCCCACATCGTCACCTGATAGCCGTCGGCCACGATCTTGAGCTGCGAGGGCGCGTCGTATTCGAAGCGCATGCGGCCCGGGCGCCGGATATAAAGCGTGCCCTGGACGACCGTGCCGTTGGGGTTGCTCTGGACGAATCGCGCCTTCAGCGTGCGGATCGCATTGAAATACTTCTCGACCTCGGCGACGACCGGCGCGTTTTGGCCCTGGCCCTGGGCGTTCGCCTGACCGGCGGCGAGGAACGTTGAGAAGGACAGCAGCAAGGTGGCAATCAGGATACGCATCGGCTGCATATGGCGGCCGATTGCGGCGGAATCAAGCAAGCCTCCCCCCTTCCCAAGTTGGTAAACGCCCGTTTACCATAGCGGTGACCAGCGAAAGGAAACGCCCATGCACGTCGGAATGGCCGCCGTCTTCCAGAACACCGGCCGCGCACTCAGCGACCGCCAAGTCTACCTGAACGAACTCGCCCTGGCCGACATGGCCGAGCCGCTGGGATTCGAATCGATCTGGTCGGTCGAGCACCATTTCACCGACTACACGATGTGCCCTGACGTGGTGCAGTTCCTGTCCTACATGGCCGGGCGCACCAAGCATGTACGGCTGGGCTCGATGGTGGTGGTGCTTCCGTGGCACGACCCGATGCGAGTCGCCGAACAGATCTCGATGCTCGACCAGCTTTCGGGCGGCCGCATGATCCTGGGACTCGGCCGCGGCGCCGGCAAAGTGGAGTTCGACGGCTTCCGCCTCGACATGGGCGACAGCCGGGAGCTGTTCGTCGAGTATGGCGAGGCGCTGCTGAAGGGCCTCGAAAGCGGCGTAATGGAATACCAGGGCAAACATTACAAGCAGCCGCCCGTCGAGATCAGGCCGGCACCGTTCAAGAGCTTCCGCGGCCGGACCTATGCCGCCGCCGTCAGCCCCGAGAGCGCCCGCATCATGGCGCGACTGGGCGTCGGCCTCCTCATCATCCCGCAGAAGCCGTGGCGCGAGGTCGAAAAGGAACTCACCGAGTACAACACGCTCTACCGCGAGATCAACGGCACCGACGCGCCGCAGCCGATCTCGGCCGGCTGGACCTTCGTCGACGAGAGCGCCGAGCGGGCGCGCGAGAAGGCCGTGCAGTACATCGGCGGGTACTACCGCACGGTGCTCGACCACTACCAGTTCGCCGGCGAACACATGAAGAACCAGCGCGGCTACGAGTACTACGCCAAAATGAATGAGAAGCTCGCCGTCTACGGCGACCAGAAGGCGATCGAGTTTTTCGCCGACCTGCAGGTCTACGGAACGCCCGAGCAGGTCTACGAAAAGATCATGGCGATCCACAAGCAGACCAATAACTCTGCTTACGTCGGCGTGTTCTCCTATGCCGGCATGCCGCACGAGGAAGCCGCGCGCAACGTCCGCCTGTTCGCCGCGACGGTGATGCCGGATCTGAAGAAGTTCGCCGCCGGCGCGCCGGTCGACCGGTCCCAGATGCTGCCGGACTTGCGCTTCGCCGCCGCCGCGGAGTAAGAGCCCTTCCCCATTTTGGAGGAGCATCCTTGAAGACTGTCCTCGCGGTGGCGGCCATCGCCGCGACCCTCGGATTCGCGAGCCAGACCACCGCACAGACCGCGGTCGAGCGCGGCAAGTATCTGGTCGAAAGCGTTGTGGGCTGCGGCAACTGCCACACGCCCCAGGGCCCGAACGGTCCCATTCAGGGCAAGACCCTGGCCGGCGGCCTCGAGTTCGACCATCCCGGTTTCTTCAAGGCCTATTCCACCAACATCACGCCCGATCGCGACACCGGAATCGGCAAGTGGACCGATGCCCAGCTCAAGGTCGCTATCCGCGAGGGCAAGCGGCCGGATGGCACGCTCATACGCCCGCCGATGCCCTTCGCGCTCTATCGCGATATCGCCGATTCCGATCTCGACGCCATCGTGGCCTATCTGCGCACGGTGCCGGCTGTGAAGAACGTCGCGCCGAAGTCAAAATACGAAATCCCCCTGCCGCCGGCCTACGGCCCGCCGATCACCAAGCCGGTGACGGCGCCGCCGCGCAGCGACAAGCTGGCCTACGGCGCCTATCTCGCCGGCCCGCTCGGCCACTGCATCGAATGCCATACGCCGCCGGGCGCCGACGGGCGCTCCCAATACGGCACCCAGCTCGGCGCCGGTGGCCGGCAGTTCCATGGCCCGTTCGGCTTGAGCGTGGCCAAGAACATCACGTCCGATTCCGACCAGGGACTGGGCAAATGGAGCGATACCGAGATCGAGCGCGCGATCCGCAAGGGCATCGACCGACAGGATCAACCGCTCAAGCCACCGATGGGGTACGCCTACTATGACAAGATCTCGGCCGACGACATGGCGGCGTTGATCGCCTATCTGCGCAGCCTGC
>CALFRN010000048.1 GCA_937919085.1 uncultured Reyranella sp. | reverse complement strand
CCGGCCTCAACAACACGCTCAATGGGGTTGTGAACAACCTGAACTGACATCGGCATTGTGGCCGCCATGCGCCAAGATGGGCAGTCCGGCAACGGACTGCCCATTTTCATTGGCCGAGTGGCGGCGCACCCATCGCAAGATGAGGGCGATCATCCATCAGGCGCGAAGCACGATTTTTCGGAACGGAGCGCCTGCGGCATCAGCGCCTCGCACTGCCCCCATGTTACCTAAAAAGTAGCCGGAAGCTGCTGAAATTGCACATCAGGCAATCTGTGCCGCCTTGGGAACGATCCAGGCGAACCGGTCGGACAGTGCCGCGAGGGTAACCCGGTTAATGACGTCTGCCCCGATCGTCGTGCCCGCGGTGGCGTCTGGGAGGTCCCGCGTCGCCACCGTGTCGGCGGCGATCGTGCTCATGAAGCCTTGGTCGGTCGCGGCGCGCACGGTTGCCGAGACGCACATGTGGGTCATGAACCCTCCGACAATCAGGTTCTTTCGCCCCGTTGCCGTGAGGTGCCTGGCAAGGTCCGTCCCGGCAAAGGAATTCGGCAAGGCCTTGTCGACGATCGTCTCGCCTGCTCGCGGCGTCAACACCGAGACGATCTCGTAGCCGCTGGACTCGGGATTGAACGCCTTGCCCTTCGACTGGTGACGAACATGCACGACCGGAGTGCCGGCTTTGCGAGCCTGTTCAAGCAAGCCGGCCAGCGCCGCGATCGCCGGCTGGACGCCGGACAGCGGCAACAGGCCGTCAGTGTACTCCCGCTGTGCATCGATAATCAGCAGGACGCCGTCCGCCATCGTCGCCGGCGCAGGCGTCGCCCCCGCCATTTGCAGCATGGTCATTGCCATGATCTTCTCCCATTACATCAATATGGTTACGCCGCGGTTGTATAAGACTTGCGCGCATCAACGCGCAACGAAGGCCGTTTGGCAAGACCTGCGGCGCAATGCCGAGCCCCCGCCGGATTTGATCGTGTCGCGCACCGCGGCAGTAACGACCAGGTCGATGGCAACGTTCCAGCGATAGCGTGCCCGTCCGACACTGATGCCGAACTCGCGCGCGAGGTGGGCCCAGGAAAGCCCCGCCGCACGCGCCCAGATGATCCGGCGATCGCTCATGTCGAGCGCCGCCAGCCATGGCAGGACACGGTCGAGTTCCGAGATGGCCTTCGGCCCGGGCGGAATCCTCGCCGCCATCGAAGAGGAACGGTCGCACGAATCTCCCGGATCAAGCGGCCCAGCCGGCCACGGCGAACGTTCTCGCGCCGGCTTGCCGTTCCCCGGCATCGGCAGGCGCTTCAACGTATTCGCTACCCGGTCGAGAGCCGCAATCACCGCGCGCCGGACTTCGGTGAAGGTGAGTTCAGCGGCCATCGCGGCCTCCGTTCTCTTCTATCTCGACATCGAGGTCGGCGAATACGCGATCGGCGGACAAGCCCAGTGCGCATGCGGCTTCACGCGCCAGCGGCCTGGCCATGAGGGGCAGAACATCGACGGGCCGAAGCCCCATCTTGTCGGCGAGGGGCTTGGGGATCCGGGCACCATGATAGTCGGCGGCGGCGGCTCGGCCGCCGAAGGCGGTGGCGAAACGCAGGGTTGGGAGTTGATCGTAAAATCCTGGATAGGACATCCGTACCTCCTGCCGACAGGAACATAGGATATACTTATCTTGTCAATCGTACAATTCCTAGTAGACGCAACAGTCGCCAGCTGGCAAAATGCCTGCATCATGGACGCACCCCGCAAAGTGTTGGTCGACACGCTGGCACGCCGGCCGGATCTTGATCTCAAGAACCTGTCGCTCGCCATCGGCCGCAATCATGCCTATCTCCAGCAGTACCTGATGCGCGGTTCGCCGCGCGAACTGCCGGAGGCGGCACGGCACGGCTTGGCGCCTTTGCTCGGGGTCTCGCCAGACGATCTGCGGTCGACCGCCGCTCCTCCCGGCGCCAGTGGCCGGCTCGACGGTGACCTGCGCATGGCGGGCCCTCTGCGGGCTGCGGATCGCGCCGATCTGCCGGTCTATGCCTCCGCCGAGGGCGGTAATGGCACGATTATCATCACCAGTGAGCCAATCGACTATGTGCGCCGGCCTGAACCGCTCCTGTCGGTACGCGACGGATATGGCTGCTACGTCATCGGCGACAGCATGAGCCCGGCCTACGAGCAGGGCGACCTGCTGCTCGTCCACCCCGGGCGGCCGGTGCGGCCCGGCGACGACTGCGTCTTCGTTCGCGACCAGGGCGATGGCACCCAGCAGGCCCTGGTCAAGCGCCTGCTGCGGACCAGCCCTGAAAAATGGCGGGTCCGCCAGTTCAATCCGGCGAAGGACTTCGACCTTGACCGCAGCCAGTGGCAGAAGGTCCAGTTGATCGTCGGCAAGTATTCCCGCTAGCCTATCGCTTGACACTCCATAGGAGTTAATCCTATCTATCCCTATCGTCCTCGAGCGGAGGGGAGATGGAAAACACCTATTATCTCATCGTCGAGCAACTGGCCGGCGGATGGCGTGGCAGGACAATCGACGAATACGCCTCGGCCGACCGTCTGGTCTCCGATGCCGCCGACTACGAGGCCGGGGAATTCCCAGGCCGCTGGCCCGGCGCTCTGGCTTTGACGTTCGACTCCTCAGGCCGTCTGATCGCCGCGCTCCCTCTGGCCGACGTTGCAGCCGACGTGCACGCCGAACTCGCGGCGCGCTCGGAATGGCGCCAACGCCAGGCCGCTTTCGACCGTTGGCCGGCGCGTCCGGCGACCATAAGGGATCGATCATGAAGGCGATCATCGTCGGCGGCGGCATCATGGGCCTCTGCACCGCGTGGGGATTGGCGCGCGATGGCCACGAGGTCGAACTGTTCGAGCAGGGTCCGCTGCCCAACCCGCTGGCCTCGTCGATGGACGAGCATCGTCTCATCCGTCATCCCTACGGCGATCACGTGGGCTATGCCCGCCTGATCGACGATGCCTATGTCGCCTGGGATCTGCTGTGGGATGATCTCGGTCAGCGCTTCTATGCCATCACCGGGACACTGGCGCTGACGGGAAATGGCGCCGACTGGGCCGAGCGTTCGGCCGCCGCGCTGGCGACGATCGGGAAGCCCATGACGGAATTGCCCGTGACGGACCTGACGCGCCGCTTTCCGCAGATCGAGGCCAAGGGTGTCGAACGCGCCTTCTGGATTGAGTCGGGAGGCGTCTTGTTCGCCCAGGACATCGTAGCAGCCCTTGCCCGACACCTGGCGCGCCAGTCGCGCGTTCGGCTCCATCCGCACACGTCAGTCCGGTCGGCCGACCTCGAGCAGGCTCGCATCGTCACCGAGGCCGGGACCGCATACGCCGCCGACGTCGTCGTGGTCGCGGCTGGCGCCTGGGTCGGCCGCCTGTTGCCCGATCTCGGACGACAGCTGGTCCCGTCGCGTCAGGTCGTCATCTACTTCGACCTGCCGGCCGAGGATCGCGCTGCCTGGGCCAAGGGGCCCATGGTCATCGAGAAGACTGGTGACGTTGGGCTCTACCTGGTGCCCCCGATGGAAGGGCGCGGCCTCAAGGTCGGCGACCATGAATTCAGCCGGTCTGGCGATCCGATGGCCGAACGCACGGCAAGAGAGGACGACATCCAGCCGTTGTTGGAGCGCTGCCGCAGCCTGTTGCGCGGCTTCGATCGCTGGCGCACCGACCGGCTGAAAGCCTGTTTCTATACCGTGACGGACGACGAGCGCTTCGTCGTCGAGAAGCACGGCGCGCGCGGTTGGGTGATGTCGCCCTGCTCCGGCCATGGCTTCAAGTTCGGCGCATTGATGGGCCTCGAACTCGCCCGCACGCTCGCCTCGGACCGCGATGCCGCGGCCCATGCAAGATGGTCGGCTGGTCTGGAAGCGGCCGCACCGACCTGACAAAATGCCCTGAACCCAGGAAAGAGAGATCGACATGGCAACCGCCAAGCGCCGCTCGCCGGCTGCATCGAAGAAGGCGACCGGACTGCGCCAGGGTCTCGCCACCTATGGCGACGCCGGTTTCTCGCTGTTCCTGCGCAAGGCCTTCATCAAGGCAGCAGGCTACACCGACGACGCGCTCGACCGGCCCATCGTGGGTATCACCAACACCTTCAGCGACTTCAATCCCTGCCACGGCAACGTCCCCGATCTGATCGAGTCGGTGAAGCGCGGCATCCTTCTGCAGGGCGCGCTGCCGATGGTGTTTCCCACCATCTCGATCCACGAAAGCTTCTCGCATCCGACCAGCATGTACCTGCGCAACCTGATGGCGATGGATACCGAGGAAATGGTGCGCGCGCAGCCGATGGACTCCGTCGTGATGATCGGCGGCTGCGACAAGACCCTGCCGGCCCAGCTCATGGCCGCCGCCAGCGCCGACCGTCCCACCATCGTGCTGCCCGTCGGCCCCATGCTCGTCGGTCACTTCAAGGGCGAGGTTCTGGGCGCCTGCACCGACTGCCGCCGCTTGTGGGGCCAGTATCGCGCCGGGACCTTCTCCGAGGCGGACATCCAGCAGGTGAGCGAGCGGCTGGCCCCGACCAAGGGCACCTGCATGGTAATGGGTACCGCCAGCACCATGGGCTGCATGGTCGAGACGCTGGGCATGGGTCTTCCAAACAGCGGCTCGATCCCGGCCACACATTCCGACCGCCTGCGCATCGCCGAAGCCACCGGCAAGCGTGCAGCCGAGATGGCCAGGACCGGCGGGCCGAAGCCCAGCCAGGTCATGACCAGGGCGGCCTTCCGCAATGCGCTAACCGTCATGCAGGCAATCGGCGGCTCGACCAATGCGCTGGTCCATCTCACCGCCGTGGCGCGCCGCCTCGACATCCGTATCGACCTGGAGGAATTCGACGCAATCGGCCAGAACGTGCCAGTGCTGGTCGACCTCAAGCCGTCGGGCGACCACTACATGGAGCATTTCCACTGGGCCGGCGGCAACTCTCGCCTGATGAAGGAGATCCGCGGCAAGCTCGACGAAACGGCGATGACCGTGAGCGGCCGCACGCTGAAGCAGGTGATCGACAAGGCCGAGATGGTGCCCAACCAGACCGTCATCCGCTCCGCCAGGAACCCGATCAAGCCGACCGGCGGCATGGCCGTTCTGCGCGGCAACCTCGCGCCGCGTGGCGCGGTCATCAAGCATTCGGCGGCGTCGCCCGCGCTGCTGACGCATACCGGCCGCGCCGTCGTGTTCGATTCGCTCGAAGACCTGGCTCAACGCGGCGACGATCCGAGCCTCGACGTGACGGCCGACGACATCCTCGTCCTGCGCAATGCCGGGGCGAAGGGTGCACCCGGCATGCCGGAAGCCGGATCCTTCCCCATTCCGATGAAGCTTGCGCGCGCCGGCGTGAAGGACATGATCCGCATCTCCGATGCACGGATGAGCGGCACGGCCTTCGGCACCATCGTGCTGCACGTATCGCCTGAGGCAGCGAACGGCGGACCGCTCGCCCTGGTGAAGAACGGCGACCGCATCACGCTCGATGTGCCCAAGCGCAGGCTCGAGCTGCTCGTGTCGACCGCCGAACTCGCCAAGCGGCGCAAGGCCTGGAAGGCGCCACCGCCGCATCCCGGCAGCCATCGCGGCTACGCGAGTCTCTACTTCGACACGGTGCTCGAGGCCGACGAAGGTGTGGACTTCGATTTCCTGGGATCGGCAGGCGCGAAACGCTAACGGATGGTCGACACCAGGCTCCCGAAAGTCTCGATCGTCGTCACGTGCTACAACTGCCGTGATTATATCGGCGATGCGATCCGCTCGGTGGCGCGCCAGACCTTGCGCGACTTCGAGTGCGTCGTCGTCGACGATGCCTCGACCGACGATTCCGCGGCTGTCGTCCAGCACCTCCTTGACGAACTCGGCGACGCGCGCTTTTCGTTGCTCCGGCTGGAAAAGAACGTGGGCCAAACCGGTGCCACCCGGCGCGGCATGGCCGCTACCCGGGCGACCTTTGTCTGCTTCCTCGATTCCGACGATTTGTGGAATGACGACTTCCTCGAACGTCACCTTGCCGCCCACTTGAACGAGACCTACGCCGTTGGCTTCACCGCCTGCAATGCCCGGCTGATCGATGGCCAGGGCGCGCTGATCGCCGGCTGCGTCTACTGGTTCGGCAAGGATCGCGCCCGTGTCGACCGCGACCAGGCCTTCGCCCCGGTCGATCCGGCGCGCGTACCCAAGCTCGATGCGCCCAACGGGACAGCGCACTGGCAAAGCCAGACACCCTACCGCCTCTACACCAAGCGCGTCGTGCATTGGGTGTGGGTCAGCACTTCATCGATGATGTTCCGCCGCTCGCTGATCGACCTCGTCTTCCCCGATGACGACGAAACCTTCCGCCTTCACATGGACTTCTACATTGTGATCATGGCCCAGATGGTCGCGGGTTCCCTGCTGATCGACGAGGCGCTCTATTCATATCGGCTGCACGGCCGCAACGGCGCCGCCGACAATCCCGTGCTGGGCGGGCGCCTGCACCTCTCCAGCCGCAATTGGGGCGATACGCATGCCCGAATGCTCGATCGCATGTTGACGGCCATGCACACGAAACGCGAACAATTCGCGCTCGCACTCGGTGAACGGCAGTATCGTCGCATGGTGTTGCTCATGCGTGCCGCGCGGGCCGGGCCCCTTCTGGGTTGGGTTCTCGTCGCGCGGAGTTGGTTGATTTAGCACGCTTGCTGCGGCATCCTCGATTTCCCGGGAGCACCTGCACCACCGCAGGTCATGGGGAGAGTTAGCCATCTTGCGGTGCCTTGGGCGTCTCGTGAGCATTCTTGCCTTGATGGGAGGAATGACCAGCAATCCTGCGTTTGGCCAGGCTCCCGCGCTGGCACAGGCGCAGACTGCCGCACCAGCGAACCTCGAGCGGCAGTATGACGATGCCTTCCAGGAGATGCTGCGTCAGCCGGCCAATCTCGATGTGCTGTTCAAGTTCGCCACACTTGCCACGCAGACCGGCGACCTCGAAGGGGCGGTCTCGGCCCTCGAGCGAATGCTGCTCATCAATCCGAACCTTCCGCGAGTACGGCTAGAGCTCGGTGTCCTCTACTATCGTTTGGGATCGTATGAAATTGCCCGCACCTACATTGAAACCACGTTGAAATCCCAGGCCCTGCCACCGGACGTGCGGGGACGGGCCGAGCAGTTCATGGCCGAGATCGAAAAGCGACAGAGCCCTTCGCGATTTTCCGGCGAGCTGTTCTTCGGCACGCGCTACCAGTCGAACGCCAATCTCGGACCCGCGACGTCGTCGGTCCGGCTGTTCGGGCAAACGGCCAACCTCAATCAGCAGGCCCTCGGAACGGCGGACTGGGGTTTCGTAAGTTCAGCCCAGTTTCGCCATTCATATGACCTGGGTCTCCAGGACAGGTCTGCGATCGAAAGCCAGCTCACGACCTACGCCAACCGCCAATTCAATCTGTCGGCGGCAAACGTCTCGCTGGTCGATTTCACGACCGGTCC
>CALFRN010000047.1 GCA_937919085.1 uncultured Reyranella sp. | reverse complement strand
GGCGACTGCACCACGGGCCGCCCGCGAATTTGTATCGGAGCGCCTCAGGCACAGCTATCCGACCCCACCCGACTCACTGGTTTTTCGGCCGTTTCTGTTTTTTGGCCTCACGAGACCGCGTCGCAAGAGAGCGGCGCTCTATTTGATAACCGAACCTCATCGGTCGCGGTCTTCATCGCCAAACCGATGCCGTGGCCGGATGGATTTTTGAGCAAGGACAGGTAGAAATGGCTCAGAAGGAAAGAGCCGTGAACCTCACCGCCCGCATCTATCACGACGAAGAAGCCGCCCGTAAGCACTTTGAGGATGTCCGCTGGCCGAATGGCCCCGAGTGCCCGCATTGCGGCGTCGTGGGCGAAGCCACGGAAATGAAGGGCAAGAGCACGCGCCCGGGCGTCTACAAGTGCCGCGCCTGCCGGAAGAAGTTTAGCGCCACGGTCGGCACGCTGTTCGAGCGGAGCCATATCCCCATGACCAAGTGGCTGCTGGCGATCCACCTCATGACGGCCTCGAAGAAGGGCAAGAGCGCGCATCAGCTTTACCGGATGCTGGACTTCGGCTCCTACCGCACGGCTTGGTTTATGGCGATGCGTATTCGTAAGTCCATGCGCGAGTTGTTCCCCGAGTCGCGCGGCCCGATGGGCGGCGAGGGCAAGACCGTTGAAGCCGACTAAACCTATGTCGGCGGCAAGGAAAAGAACAAGCATTGTAGCAAGCGCAACCCGAAGAACATCGGCGGCATGGGCAAGGAGATCGTGTTCTCGCTGGTAGAGCGCGGCGGACAGGTCCGGTCGCAGGTTGTCAAGAGCGTGAGCGCCAAGACCCTGCGCCCCATCATGACCGCGCAAATCCGCCGCGAGACGGCGCTAATGACAGACGACGCGGGCCAGTACCGCATCCTCGGCGGCCTCGAATCGCGCGTCGTATTCAATCATTGCGTTCACGCCTGCCGCGAGCATATCTGGTGTGATTTCGATTTCAGTCGGTAGCCGGCCTGTCGGGGCTGGAGTACCGATAGCGTCATGGTCCATCAAGTGCATATCTCACCCGACGACCTGGCCTTCAGCGCGTACTGAGATCAGGGCGGCCGAGGCCTCGGCTTCTTCGGTTCCTGTGCCGCCTGCCAGCTCACGCCTTCCATGGTCTGCAGCGCTGCCTTGGCAGCCGCCGGTGTTGCGCCGACTTCGCCGAGCCAAGTCGACCAGGCGATGGCTTCCGGGATTGCCGGCATGCAGGGATCGTCCTCGACCAAGCTAACTCGCCGTTGGTAGGGGACTTTTGTCTGGATTGTGCACAGGGTTGACTGGCCGTCCTGCGTGCTACGCTCACCGACATGCCAGCCCGTCGACAGAACGAAATCGAGGAAGCGGCACGAGACTTCAAGGTGCGCTCGTCGCCAGCCCTGAAGGTCGCCGTCCACGCTGACTTCGCGAGCATCCTGGGTCAGCTGGAGAGCCTTCAGCGCGGACCTGACGCGTGGGAAGAAGCCTACATGGTCCAAGCCCTCAGCCACATGGAGGCCGGGCTTTACGAGCGCGCCCAGACTGCGGTGCGGGAATGCGTTATCCCGGTGGGTGAGCGTTCGACCTGGCGCGAGGACCAGATCAAGCGGAACCCCCAGCGCTACTCGCTGGCGCAACTTCGACGTAGATTCGAAATCGTGAAGGCCGGCTTCGTCTGACTAGCCGCTACTCAATGCAGCGACCAGCATCCGTCAGGCGAATGCTGTTTTGGCCGCCGAAGTCCTCGAGCCACCGATGGTCATCCATACATGACCGCACCGCTCCCTCTGGAGAAACGTCTGAAAAAGCTCTTGCCTTGGGGGCCGTTCCACATATGACCTTACGAGCTCACCGAATCCACGGCGAGCTACTCAGGTGAATATGGGATAGTCTGCTCGAAACGGCCAAAGAAGGATCCAGTCGGAGCATGCCTTTAGTCCCTGCCGTCGGTGTCGTCGTCACAAATCACAACAACGGCGCATACGTTGGGCGGGCCGTCGAATCGGTTGCGCGCCAGTCTCTTCGCGATCTCATGGTCATCGTCGTGGACGACGCCTCGACTGACCAGTCCGATACGGAGATCCGGAAGTGCCTTGCCCGCCTGGACGACCGGCGCTTCCGCTATGTCCGGCTCGAGTCGAATGTGGGCCAGGCTGGCGCCGCACGCCGAGGACTGGCGGAACTGGATACGTCTTTCGTTTGCTTCCTCGATTCCGACGACATCTGGTATGACGACTTCGCCGCCCGCCAGATCGGCGCACACTTGAACGCCGACTTTCCAGTCGCCCTCACCTATTGCGACTCTCACATCATCGATGCTGATGATCGCATGCTTGCCGGCACCGCATGGTGGTTCGATGCGGTCATAGGCGAATGGCAAACGCCGGTGCAACGAACGATCGATCCGTCGCGGATGCCAACCATGGATGCCGACAAGGGTGAGCTGGCCTATGGCCGAAGCGGCCGCCTCACCTTGCACTCCCATTGGTCGCAACATGGCGCGACGAACAGCATGGCGAGCATGATGTTCCGGCGTAAATTTGTCGATCTCGTCCTGAATCGACCGGATCGCGAACTGAAGCTGTATCTGGATTTCTATCTGTCCACGCTCGCCTGCCTGCTGACCGGAGCTATCGCCCTGCACGATTCCCTTTACGCCTATCGCATGCACGGCCAGAACAAGCATTCGAACGCGGCGGTACTCGGTGGCGCCTACAATTCCTCGACGCAAGCCTGGGACCCCATACGCAGATACATTCTCGGGTTGGTGCTGGACACGTTGCAGAACGAAGCATCGGCCCTGCGTCTGGCCTTTGGGGCCGACCGTCATGCGCTGGCGGAAGAAATGGTCAAGGAGGCGCTTGCCGATCGACGCAATGACAGGGGCGGTCGGCCGTGGAACCGCCTGTGGGACGCCCTCAGGACGATGGCGACAAACCTGGGCGGCGAGAGACCGGCGCAACCGAGCGATCTGGAGAAGGCCGATCTGCGGCGATCTCTGACCTCTGTGCGTTGAAGCAAGCGAGCTGCCGATGGCGAAGCATCAGAGCGCCGTCTTTGCCGGTGTCGTGCGAAACGGCGGTCCCGGGCTTCCAGGCGTGCTCGGAAACCTAGAAAGATTGGCAGGGCTCTACGCGGAAGTGGCGTTCGTCTTCGTGGTCAGCGACACCACAGATGGATCTCTGCTGCTCCTCGAACAGTGGCTCGCCACCGGCCGATCAGGAAAGGCGATCGATCTCGGCGACCTCGAACCCAGACTTCCCTTGCGAACCGAACGCATCGCCTTCGCCCGAAACGCCTATCTCGACGCGGTTCGCGCCTCTGCGTGGAGCGAATTCGATCATCTCGTCGTGGCCGACCTCGACGACGTCATGGCAATGCCGGTGGCGATCGAAGGCTACAAGCTGGCCACGGACTGGCTGGACGACGGGGCAACCCGTGCCGCGGTCTTCGCCGGCGCCGCGCCGAAATACTATGACATCTGGGCGCTGCGCCACGACGCATGGTGCCCAGGGGACTGTTACGGGTCTCAAATGTAGTCCTTTGATGCAAGGCGAGGGCGGCGAACCAATACATCGGTATTTCCTCCCTGACACTGCAATGAAGTGCTAGCTTCCCCCTCAAGGGGGGTTACTCAGACTAAGCGGTGCTGGCGATGGCGGATTTCTTCGTAACGAACCTCAGCGATACCGGCGCCGGCTCGCTGCGGGCCGCCATCGCGGGCGTCAATGCCGAGGCGCCGGGCTCCGAAAACGCCATCAGCTTCTCGGTCGCAGGAACCATCACCCTCGCGAGCGACCTGCCCGCGATCGCCAGCATGGTGGCGATCGTCGCGGGCGACTCGACGACGGGAAGCGCCCCCACGATCGGTATCGACTTCAACGGCAATGGCGGCCTGGTCTTCGCGGCGGGCGCCGACGGCTCGCAGCTCATGGGCTTGGCGCTGGGCAATGCCACCGGCAACGGCGTCACCCTCGAGGCCGGCGGCATCCTCCTCAATAACAATTACATCGGCCTCGCGCTCGACGGCACGGCCGCCGGCAACACCGGCGACGGCGTGTTCGTCGCCGCCTCCTCCTCTGGCAACCAGATCGGCTTCAATCCCGAGGCCGCCACGCTCGCCGCCGACGGCCAGCCGGCCAGCGGCGTCGTCTCCAACGTGATCTCCGCCAACGGCGGCAACGGCATCACGCTCGAGGGATCCGACGACAACACCATCGTGTCGAACCGGATCGGCACCAGCACCGACGGCAACACGGCCCTGGCCAACGGCGGCAACGGCATCCACCTCCGGGGTGGCGCCGACGGCAACACCATCGGCGGCACCGTCACCGGCAACGACGCCTCCGGAAACCCGAACAATCCGACCGGCAACGAGGGCGACGCCAGTGCGATCGTCGTTGTCGCGCCGCCGCTCGGCAACCTGGTGTCGGGCAATGCCGGCGACGGCATCCGCATCGATTCCAATTCGACCGGAAACACGCTGAGCGGCAACTACGTCGGCACGGCCACCAGCGGCATCTCGG
>CALFRN010000046.1 GCA_937919085.1 uncultured Reyranella sp. | reverse complement strand
GCCAGATGCAGGCGCGCCTCCTTGAGCTCGAACCAGTCGGTCTTCATGGTGACCGGCTCCTCGCACTTCAGCAGCGCCATGATGGCGGCCAGCGCTTCTTCCATGCGCGGCCGCTGGGTCGAGGGTTCGATGCCCATCATGTAGGCGTCGGACGGCAAGGCACCCGGGCCGCAACCCAACATGGTCCGTCCGCGCGACATATGGTCGAGCTGCACGAAGCGGTTCGCGACCATCAGCGGGTGGTGATAGGGCAGGCTGGTCACGCCGGAGCCGAGACGGATGTAGCGCGTGCGCTCGATGGCCGCGCCGATGAAGACTTCCGGCGAGGCAATGGTCTCCCAGCCGGCGGAGTGATGCTCGCCGATCCAGGCCTCGTCGTAGCCCAGCTCGTCGATCCATTCGATCAGTTCCATGTCGCGTGCCATGCCGAGCGTCGGATTCTCGCCGACGCGGTGGAACGGCGCCAGGAAGATGCCGAAGGTGAGTCCCTTGTGATTGCCGGTCTGTGCCATGAAGTCCTCCGTAGGCCATGACCGTAGCACGCACGAAACGTTGACCGAAGGCACGGCTTGCACCGATCATCGGCAGATGGCCGCACCCGACGATCTGCCACTTCAGCGTTTCACGATCATCGAAGTAAATGACGCAAAGGTGCCGCTCTGCCTGCGTCTGGCAACGTCGCTGGCAGCCAAGATCGCGGCCGATCTCGGCGCCGATGTGCTCAAGATCGAACCACCCGGCGGCGATCCGGTGCGGCGCGCACCGCCGTTCCTGCCGCAGGGCGAAAGCGCGCTGTTCCAGTTTCTCAATACGTCCAAGCGCTCGCTGGTGCTCGATCTTGAAGGAGGCGCCGGGCGCACCGCGCTGGCTGGCCTGCTCGACAAGGCCGACGCCGTGCTGTTCGAGGAACCGGCGTCGACGGCCGCGATGCTGCGCGCTTCTCGAGCGACGCCGATCGAGATCGCGGCGTTTCCGGCCGGGATGGACGCCGCCGCCCGTCCGGTCAGCGAATTCACCATCCTGGCGCTGGGTGGGCTGCTGCACATGGTGGGCGAACCCGAACGCAAGCCGCTGCGGCTGGGCGGCCATCAAGTCTCCTACGCCGCGGGCCTCACCGCCTTCACCGGCCTTGCCGCAGCACTTGCCGCCCGCGACGCCGGCCACACGGCCCCCGATGTCCGCGTGTCACTGGCAGAGGTGATGCAGTGGGTGAACTGGAAGGCCGCTTCAGGCGCGGACGCCAGCGGCATCTCGCCGGGTCGCGAAGGCAAATTGTCGGAATTCCAGATCGTACCCTGCCGCGACGGTCATGTGGCCGTCGTCTACACCGCCACGCAGTGGCCCGCGACGCGCGCCCTGATCGGCGATCCGCGGCTCGACGATCCGAAATTCAACACCCGCGCCGGCCGTCGCCAGAACATCGCCGAGCTGTACGCGATCCTGACGCCGTGGTTCGCGGACAAGACGCGGGCCCAGATCCAGCACACCGCGCAGGCCAGGGGCGTGCCGTTCGGCCCGATCTTCTCGCCCGCCGAGCTGCTGCAAACCGAGCAGTATGCCGCGCGGAGCTTCCTGGCCAACATGGATCACCCGACGCTCGGCGCTTTGCGGCTGCCGCAACTGCCGGTGCAATGGAACGGCCGTTCGTTTGCCCCGAGACCGGCGCCGGAGCTGGCCTCCGAACTGGCGACATGAGCACCCATCCGCTCGCAGGCGTCCGCGTCCTCGATTTCGGCCTGCTGACGGCCGGCGCCAATACCTCGGCCATGCTGGCCGATCTCGGCGCCGACGTGATCAAGATCGAGTCGGGTGCCTATCTCGATCCGTTCCGCGTCGTCGGCAAACCCGACAACGAGGACGGCTGGTGGAACCGCTCGCCGCAGTTCCGCTTCACCAACCGCAACAAGCGCGGCGTGGCATTGAATATCAAGGACCCCGAGGGCCAGCGGATCATCCGCGATCTCGCGAAACATTGCGATGTCGTCGTCGAGAATTTCCGCCGCGGCGTGCTCGACCGCGCCGGCCTTGGTTACAGGGACCTCAGTGCCGCCAATCCGCGCCTCGTGTTCGCCGCCATCTCCAGTCAGGGCGACACCGGGCCGGAGCGCATGAACGTCTCGTTCGGATCGACACTCGACGCCACCTCGGGCATCGCCTCGCTGACCGGCTACGAGGACGAGGAGCCGCGAATCTCGGGAATGGACGTGAACTATCCCGACCAGATCGTGTCGCTGTTCGCCACTGGCATCGTGATCACCGCCGTCATGGAAGCGCGCCGCACCGGTCGGGGCGCGTTTCTCGATTTCTCGCAGCGCGAGGTCGCGTCATTCACCCTGGGCGAGGAGATCCTCGCCGCCTCGGCCGATCCGACACGACCCAGTGGCCGGCGCGGCAACCGCGAAGAAGGCGTGCCTCAGCAGGATGCCTATCACTGCAGGGACGGGCGCTGGATCGCCGTCACCCTCGGCACCCCGGATGCTGCTCTGGAAGCCTTCTGCGCCGACCGCGACAGCGCCGCCACAGTTGCGGCGTTGCTGGCGCGAGGGATCGCGGCAGCGGTCTGCAACGACGGCAACGATCTTCTGCGCGACACGGCATTGCAGGGCGTTACTCTTGTTCGCGACGATCGCGGCGGGTTGGTGAAGGGCCTGCCCTACCGTCTCGGCGGCAAAGGCATCGACATCGAACGCGCCGGACCCGATCTCGGCCAGCACACCGGCGAGGTACTGCGCGAACTGCTGGGCTACGACGACGCACAATTGAATGAGCTGGCCGACGCAGGCGTCACCTCGACAACACCGGCAATCGGCGACGTATAGATCGCATCGTTTAGCTCACATCGTTGTCACCCTGAGCGAAGCGAAGGGTCTTTGGGTGACGTGTTTGGAAAAGATCCTTCGCTTCGCTCAGGATGACAAATTATGGCACGCGCCGAGGTGAAGAAGCTGATCGAGCGCATGGCGATCCCCGCCATCGCCGCACCGATGTTCCTGGTCTCGAACCCCGCCCTCACCCTCGCCTGCTGCGCCGAGGGCCTGATGGGCAGCTTTCCCGCCCACGGCACGCGCAGCCGCGAGGAATTCCACGCCTGGCTCGACGAGATGGTCGACGGCATGAAACGGCTGGAGGATTCCGGGAAAAGCCCGGCGCCGTGGGCCGTCAATCTCGTCGTCCACGCCTCCAACCCGCGCTATCCCGGCGATCTGGAGCTGGTCGAGAAGTACAAGGTGCCGGTGGTGCTCACATCCAAGGGCGCACCGGGTGACGCCATAGAACGTATCCATGGCTGGGGCGCCGTGGCGCTGCACGACATTGCCAACCGCCGCCATGCCGAGAAGGCCCTCGAAGCCGGCGTCGATGGCGTGATCGCCGTGGCCGGCGGCGCCGGCGGCCACACCGGCACGATCAATCCCTTTGCGCTGATGAACGAGGTACGCCAACTGGGCGATCACTTTGCCATCGTACTGGCCGGCGGCCAGACCACCGGCCGCGACGTGCTGGCCGCCGAGGCGATGGGCGCCGACCTCGCCTATATCGGCACGCGTTTCATCGCCACCCGCGAGGCGATGGCCGCCGCCGCGCACAAGGACATGATCCTGAAGACACGCGCCACCGACGTTTTCCTCACCGCCTCGATCGACGGCGCACCGGCCAACTGGCTGACACCCAGCCTGATCGCCGCCGGCGTCGACCTCGACGTGCTGCGCACGACATTGCCGGGCAAGATCGTGGCGGCACAGGAGAACAAGAAGCGCTGGAAGGACATCTATACGGCGGGCCATGGTGTGGGAAACATCGACGACATTCCCGCCGCGGCCGAACTCTGCCGACGGCTGATCGCACAGTATCGCGAGGCGAAGTCTGAAATGGCGCGCACGCTCGCAGGGACCGTCGCGGCATAGACTGCAACCGCATCCCTGCTCTAGGCTCCCACAGGAACGAACAGGGGAAGCGCAGTGAAGACAAAGGCAGCCGTCTGCTACGAAGCCGGCAAGACGCTCGAAATCGAGACCGTCGACCTCGAAGGCCCGAAGTTCGGCGAGGTGCTGGTCGAGATCAAGGCATCGGGCGTCTGCCACACCGACGAGTTCACGCGCTCCGGCGGCGATCCCGAAGGCCTGTTCCCGGTGATCTTCGGCCACGAGGGTGCTGGCGTGGTGGTCGACGTCGGACCGGGGATCGTATCGCTGAAGAAAGGCGACCACGTCATCCCGCTCTACACGCCGGAATGCCGTCAATGTAAGTCGTGCCTTTCGGGCAAGACCAACCTCTGCACCTCGATCCGCGCCACCCAGGGCCAGGGCGTCATGCCCGACGGCTCTTCGCGCTTTTCGATCAAGGGCAGGAAAATCCACCACTACATGGGCTGCTCGACCTTCTCGAACTACACGGTGCTGCCCGAGATCGCGCTGGCGAAGATCCGGCCCGACGCTCCATTCGACAAGGTCTGCTACATCGGCTGCGGCGTCACCACCGGCATCGGCGCCGTGATCAACACCGCCAGGGTCGAGGCCGGCGACAATGTCGTTGTGTTTGGCCTGGGCGGCATCGGCCTCAACGTCGTGCAGGGCGCGCGCCTGGTCGGCGCCGGCATGATCGTGGGCGTCGATCTCAATCCCGCGCGCGAGGCGCTCGGCCGCAAGTTCGGCATGACGCATTTCGTCAATCCCAGGGACATCGGCGGCAAGGATCTCGTGGCCCATCTCGTCGAACTGACCGATGGCGGCGCCGACTACAGTTTCGAATGCGTCGGCAACACGACGCTGATGCGCCAGGCGCTGGAATGCTGCCATCGCGGCTGGGGCAAGTCGGTGATCATCGGCGTCGCCGGCTCCGGCCAGGAAATCGCGACACGGCCGTTCCAGCTCGTCACCGGCCGCACCTGGATGGGCACGGCATTCGGTGGCGCCAAGGGTCGCCGCGATGTGCCGAAGATCGTCGACTGGTACATGGACGGCAAGATCGACATCGATTCGCTGATCACCCACACCATGCCGGTCGAGAAGATCAACGACGCCTTCGACCTCATGCATCGGGGCGAATCGATCCGCAGCGTCGTAACGTTCTAGGGGAAAGCGCCATGACGGTTCGCAAAATCGGTGGCGCCACCATCGAGAAAGTTGAGGAACTCTGCGCCGCGGGTTTCAGGCCCAACCGCATGTTTCCCAGGTTCGACCAGGCCGCGTTCGACGCCCAGAAGGACTGGATGCTGCCCGACCATGTCGAGGCCGGCTCCGACCGTCTTGTCGGGTCCGTGCACACCTGGATCGTGAAGACCGGCCGCCACACCATCCTGGTCGACACCTGCCTCGGCAACGACAAGCAGCGCCATAACGCGGCCTGGAACAAGCTCGACACGCCGTTCCTCGATCGCCTCAGAGCCTGCGGCTGCCCGCCCGAATCGGTCGACTTCGTGATGTGCACGCACCTCCATGTCGACCATGTCGGCTGGAACACCAGGCTCGTCGACGGCCGCTGGGTGCCGACCTTCCCCAATGCCCGCTATCTCTTCGCCAAGCGCGAGTACGCGCACTGGGAGAACGAGCGCAAGAGCAAGGAAGGCGTCAACGACGGCTCGTTCGACGATTCCGTGCTGCCGATCGTCGAGGCCGGCAAGGCGGTCATGATCGAGAGCGACCACCAGCCCGATCCGCTGCTCACCATCAAGGACTACCCCGGCCATACACCGGGCTCGATCGCCATCAACCTGAAAGACGGCGGCAAGCAGGCCTGTTTCTCGGGCGATATCATGCACCACCCGATCCAGGTCTATCATCCCGACTGGTCGAGCCAGTTCTGCTGGGACCAGGAAATGTCCGCACGCAGCAGGCGGAAGCTGCTTGAGGACTGCGTCGAGAGCAACGCCCTGCTCTGCCCCGCTCACTTCCCTGGCGCCAACGCTGGTTACATCAAGCCGCAAGGCGACAGCTTCCGCATCGACTGGGATGTCGTGACATGAGGAAGGGGCAATGAAGCTCGAACCTCTCCTCACCGGCCTCTCCTTCGGCGAAGGGCCGCGCTGGCGGGACGATCGGCTCTACTTCTCCGACTTCTATGTCCACCAGGTCCGGACGGTCGACGAAAGCGGCAAGGCGGAGACAATCGTCGAAGTGCCGGGCCAACCGTCTGGGCTGGGCTGGCGGCCTGATGGGACGATGCTGATCGTGAGCATGACCGACCGCCGCCTGATGCGCTTCTCGGGCGGCAAACTCTCGCTCGAGGCCGAGTTGGGGTCGCTGGCGACCGGCCACTGCAACGACATGATCGTCGATGCGGCGGGCCGCGCCTATGTCGGCAACTTCGGCTTCGATCGCCATGCCGGCGAAGCGCAACGCACGACCTGCCTGATTCGTGTCGACACCGACGGCTCGGCGCACAAGGCCGCCGACGATCTCCTGTTCCCCAACGGCACCGTGATCACACCCGACGGCAAGACCATGATCGTGGGCGAGACCTTCGCCCATCGCCTCACGGCATTCGATGTTGCCGCCGACGGCACGCTGTCCAATCGTCGCATCTGGGCCACCATGGAAGGCTGCTTTCCCGACGGCATCTGCCTCGACGCCGAAGGCGCCATCTGGGTCAGCGATCCGCTCGGCCGCCGCGTGCTGCGCGTGCTCGAAGGCGGAAAGATCACGCACAGCCTCGATCTGGCGCCGCGCGGCGCCTACGCCTGCATGCTGGGCGGCAGGGACCGGCGTACCCTGTTCGTCGTTACCAATTCAAAAAGCGGTCCGACCACAGCCCGGACGCTCGAAGGCCGCATCGAGACGATGCGGGTCGACGTTCCCGGTGCCGGACTGCCCTGAGGAGAAAATGAGATGAAAGGTCCCGAGGACGACGCCGGGCTGGCCGGCAAGGTCGCGATCATTTCCGGTGGCGGCGCGGTGGGCGATGGCATTGGCAACGGTCGCGCGGCGGCAATTCTGCTGGCCCGTGCCGGCGCCAAGGTACTGGTGGCCGACCTCGATCTGAAACTCGCGGAGCGCACGGCCGAGATGATCAGGGCCGAGGGCGGCACGGCGGCCGCGCATGCCGGCGACGTCACCAAAGAGGCCGAATGCAAGCGGCTGGTCGATGCCGCGGTCGATCATTGGGGCCGGCTCGATTTCCTCGACAACAACGTCGGCATCGGCAGCCGCGGCAGCGTGGTTGACGAGAAGCCCGAGGAGTACCGGCGCGTGATGCAGGTGAACGTCGAGACGATGTTCCTGCTCTCCAAGCATGCGATCCCGGCCATGATCAAGACCGCCAAGGGTGGCGCCATCGTCAATATCTCGTCGATCTCGGCGCTCCGGCCGCGCGGCCTCACGACCTACACGGTCTCCAAGGCGGCGGTGATCGGGCTCACCCAGGCGATGGCGGTCGATCACGGCCGCGACCACATAAGGGTCAACTGCATCTGCCCCGGCCCGATGTACACGCCGATGGTCAATCGCGGCAACGGCATGAGCGAGGCCAACCGCGCCCAGCGCGCCAAGGCCTCGGTGCTGAAGATCGAGGGCACCGGCTGGGACATCGGCCATGCCGTGCGATTCCTCCTGAGCAACCACGCCCGCTACATCACCGGCCATGTGCTGGTGGTCGACGGCGGCGTCACGCTGCAGGGCCCGGAACGCGATTCAGCAGCTCAGTGAGGAGATGAACACGATGGCCCGCCTGCCCTATCTCGAGCCCGACCAGGTCGCTCCCGAATACCGCGACATGCTCAAGCGCAACACCAACCTGCACAAGCTGCTGGTCAATTCGCCCGACATGGCCAAGGCCTTCAACGGCATCGGCAACTTCATCCGCTTCAAGAGCACGCTCGACCCGCGCCTGCGCGAGCTGGCGATCCTGCAGGTCGGCTGGCTGGAGAAGTCGGAGTACGAATTCACCCATCACGTGAAGATCGGCAAGGAATTCGGCGTCACCGATGCCGACATCGAGGGCCTGTTCGCCGAAACCGCCGGCAAGCCCAGCACGCTCGAACCGCTGGTCAAGGCGATCCTGAAGGGCGCCCGCGAGATGGTGAAGGACCTCGCCATGTCCGACGCCACCTTCGCCGAGATCAAGAAGGATCTCTCCAACGAACACATGACCGACCTCGTGCTCACCATCGCCTTCTACTGCGCGGTCGTGCGCGTGCTTGCCACCATGAAGATCGACAACGAGCCACAGTACAAGGAAGTGCTGAAGCAGTATCCGATACCGGGAGTGTCCTGACATGCGCCTCAAGGATCGCGTCGCCATCGTCGTAGGCGCCGGGCAGAGCCCCGGCGAAGGCATGGGCAACGGCCGCGCGACGGCCATCACCTTCGCGCGCGAAGGCGCCAAGGTGCTGTGCGTCGACCACAACCTGCAATCGGCCCAGGAGACGGTCGATATGATCGGCGCCAACCAGGGCACGGCGATGGCCTTCAAGGCCGACGTCACCAAAGAGGCCGACATCAAATCGATGGTGGCCGAGACTCACGCCCGCTGGGGCCGCATCGACATCCTGCACAACAATGTCGGCGTTTCCCTCTCCGGCGGCGACGCCGAGCTGCTCGAGATCACCGAGGAGGCATTCGACCGCTGCGTGGCGATCAACCTCAAGAGCTGCATCCTGGCCGCCAAGCACGTGATCCCGATCATGCGCGCCCAGCAGAGCGGCGCCATCATCAACATCTCGTCGATGGCGGTGATCACCACCTATCCCTACGTCGCCTACAAGGCGACCAAGGCCGCCATGGTCTCCTTCACCGAGCAGCTCGCCTACCAGAACGCCCAGTACGGCATCCGCGCCAACGTCATCCTGCCCGGCCTGATGAACACGCCGATGGCGGTCGACACGCGGGCCCGCACCTTCAGGAAGACCCGGGCCGAGGTCGAGGCCGAGCGCGACTCCAAGGTGCCGCTGCGCCAGAAGATGGGCACCGGCTGGGACGTTGCCAACGCCGCCCTTTTCCTGGCCTCCGACGAGGCGAGCTTCATCACCGGCGTCACCCTGCCGGTCGACGGCGGCGCCAGCGTGCGGCGCGGTTAGGGGCAAGATACCTTGCGTTCCTGGCCATCATGAACCGACTGGCAGGCAAAACCGCTCTCATCACGGGGGCGTCCTCGGGAATCGGCCGCGCGATTGCCAGGAAGTTCCAGGCGGAGGGCGCGACGCTCCTGCTGATGGACGTGACCGAGCAGGTGGTCGAAGGCGGCGAGCCGACGCACCGGATCCTGGACGTTCCGTTCTTCCGGGGCGACGTCTCGGACGAAAAGGACGTCGACGAGGCGGTGCGGCGCGCCGCCCTGCCCAGCGGCCGGCTCGATATCGTGGTCAACGATGCCGTCATCCGCGTCGGCAAGAAACTCACCGACACCAGCCTCGAGGAATGGAATCGCGTGATGGCGGTGAACCTCGCGGGCGTATTCCTGATGTGCCGCGCCGCGGTGCGCCGGATGCTCACCCAGGAAATCCGCAACGAGGCGCGCGGGCGGATCGTCAACATCTCCTCGCAGCACGGCATGATCTCCTCGCCCGAGGACGTCTCCTACGGCACGTCCAAGGCGGGTGTCGTCTATCTTACGCGCCAGATCGCGGCCGACTACGGCCGGGACAGCATCATCTGCAACGCCGTCGCGCCGGGAAAAATCCTCACCGGCAAGACCGGCCGCGCCATCGAACCCCGTTTCATCAACTACAGCCACGCCCGTACGCCGCTGCCGCGGCTGGGTCGCTCCGAAGACGTGGCGAACGCGGCACTGTTCCTCGCCTCCGACGAGGCGAGCTTCATCACCGGCGAGAACTTGATGGTCGACGGCGGCTGGATGGCAAACTGACCGGCAGCAAGCCGGCCAGCACGTCGAGGAAAGCCCGCACCAGCCGCGCGTTCTGACGTTCGCGCAGATGGACCACATGGGCATAGGTGTAGATCTCCGCGTCCGTCACCGGCAGGGCGCGAATGCGCGGATCGGGAATGAACTCGGCCTCCGACACGACACCGAGCCCGATTCCCTTGGCCACCGCCTCGCGGATCGACTCACGGCTGCCGATCTCCATCACCACCTGCGGCCGCACGCCGGCCTCAGCCATCGCCCGCTCGAAAGCCAGCCTCGTCGTCGAGCCGGCCTCGCGCACGATCAGCCGTTGGCCCTCCATATCGCGCGCCCGGATACCGCGCCGGCCCGCGAAGGGATGATCGACATGGCAGAAGGCCACCACCCGGTGGCGGCGGTAGGGGATCGCCACCAGCCGTGGATCGGGATCGACATGGGCCAGCACCGCCACGTCGGTTCTGTAGTCGAGCAGGTCGCGCAGCGTGTCGCGCGAGTTGGCCACCGTCACCGAGACATAGAGCCCGGGATGACGCGCATTGAAAGCCGCCAGCATGTCGGTGACGTGATAGGGCCCGACGGCGCCGACGCGCAGGTGACCGGTCCTGAGGCCGCGCGTCTCGTTCAGGAAATCGGCGGCCTCCTTTTCGTCGGCGAACAGCCTGCGCGTGATTGCGAGCAGGCCGCCGCCGGTTTCCGTGAGCTCGATGCGCCGGCCGCGCCGCACGAACAGCTCGACACCGAACTCCTGCTCCAGCGACTTCACCTGGGTCGTGATGGTCGGCTGGCTGACGCCGAGTTCGCGGGCCGCGGCGGTGAAGCTCTGGCGCCGGGCGACGGCATGGAACGACCGGAGCTGGGTATGTCTCATATTGATTTTCTCAATGTGACTTCGAGAATGTTTGAATTGGATAAATGTGAGATGCGGCCGGAGGATTGTCCACAAAAGAGCAACAGAGTCGTGGGAGAGAGGCGCGGATGTGGCGCTACCGTAATCCGGTCGATGTCAGGTTTGGGCCCGGCGTGTTCGAGGCGCTGGGCGGCGTGGTTGCCGGCCGGGCCTATTGCCTCGTCACCTACGACGATGCCAACGGCGGCGGCGTCTTCGCCGAACTGA
>CALFRN010000045.1 GCA_937919085.1 uncultured Reyranella sp. | reverse complement strand
GCATCCGGTAGCCACGTGTGAAGGCCGATCTGTGCCGACTTGCCCATGGCGCCGACAAACAGCAGCAGACAGGCTGTCTCGAGGGCCGGCAGATCCATGCCGAGAAAGTAAATGCGCATCTGCGCCATGTCCGGCGCTTTGGCGAAGATATCCGCGAAATTCACTGCGCCGCTCAGCATCCAGACCGCGAAAATGCCCAGGGCGAACCCGAAGTCGCCAACGCGGTTCACAATGAATGCCTTCATCGCCGCGGCGTTGGCCGAGGGTTTGTCGTACCAGAAACCAATGAGGAGATACGACGCCAGGCCGACGCCTTCCCAGCCGAAGAAGAGCTGTACCAGATTGTCCGACGTCACCAGCATCAGCATGAAGAATGTGAACAGGCTGAGGTAAGCCATGAAGCGGGGGATGCTGGTGTCGTCGGCCATGTAGCCGATCGAGTAGACATGCACCATCGACGACACGACAGTGACCACGATGAACATGACTGCGGTCAAAGTGTCGATTCGGAGCGACCAATCGACGTTAAGTGTTCCCGAGTCGATCCACGTGAACAGCTTCACCACGAGCAACTTGCCGTTTTCCGGGCCGAAGCCGACGCGGACGAATACGAATATCGACAGCGCCGCCGCAATCAGTAACGCCGCGCACGTCACGATCTGTGCCGGACGAGCGCCGATCACGCGGCAAAAGAGACCGGCGATCGCCGCGGCGAGCAACGGCAGGAAGACGATGAGCTTGACGGCAAGATCCATGGTGAATGCGCGCCCCTAGCCCTTCATCGCGTTGATGTCTTCGACGGCGATCGTTCCGCGGTTGCGGAAATAGACTACCAGGATGGCAAGTCCGATCGCTGCCTCTGCGGCCGCCACGGTCAGGACCAGCATGGCGAAGATCTGGCCGACGATGTTGCCTTGGAAAACCGAGAACGCCACCAGGTTGATATTGACCGCAAGCAACATCAGCTCGACGCACATCAGGATGACGATGACATTCTTGCGGTTGAGGAAGATGCCCAGAATGCCGAAGGTGAACAGTATCGAGGCGACAGTCAGGTAATGTCCAAGTCCGATCGTCATTGGACGCCTCCCCGTGTCGGCACCTTGACGACGGTCATCACCTCTTCCTTCGGCCGGTAGAGCTGGTCACTCACCTTCTGGCGACGGACGCCTGGCCGGGTGCGCAGCGTCAGGACTATGGCGCCGATCATGGCGACCAGCAGCACAAGGCCCGCCACCTGGAAGAGATAGAAGTACTGAGTGTAAAGCACCTGGCCAATAGCCCGTGTATTCTCGATCGCCGGCACCTGCGGACCCTGCGAGTTCAGTGTCGTCATGGTCGCCGATCCGGCACCAAGCACGCCAAGACCAAGCAGAACCTCGGCAAACAGCACTGCGCCGATCATGGCGCCGACCGGCATATACTTAAGGAATCCTTCGCGCAGTTCGACCAGGTTGATGTCGAGCATCATCACCACGAACAGGAACAGTACGGCCACAGCGCCGACATAGACGATGACAAGGATCATCGCGATGAATTCGGCGCCGATCAGGACGAAGAGTGCGGCGGCATTGAAGAAGGCGAGGATCAGGAACAATACCGAATAGACCGGATTGCGCGAGACGACGACCATCGCGCCCGATGCGACGACCACTGCCGCAAAGACGTAGAAGGCCAGAGCCTGAAGCAGCATGTTCTCTCCTCCCCCCTCGGCCCGGCTCAGCGATACGCCGCGTCGGCGTGGAGATTGGCCGCAATCAGGCTTTCCCAACGATCACCGTTCGCGAGCAGCTTGTCCTTGTTGTACATCAGCTCCTCGCGAGTCTCGGTCGAGAACTCGAAGTTCGGCCCTTCGACGATGGCATCGACCGGACACGCTTCCTGGCAGAAGCCGCAGTAGATGCACTTCGTCATGTCGATGTCGTATCGCGTCGTCCGGCGGCTGCCGTCATCGCGTGGCTCGGCTTCGATGGTAATCGCCTGTGCCGGGCAGATCGCCTCGCACAGTTTGCAAGCGATGCAACGTTCCTCGCCGTTGGGGTAGCGGCGCAACACATGCTCTCCGCGAAAACGGGGACTGAGCGGACCCTTTTCATGCGGGTAGTTAACCGTCACCTTGGGCTTGAACATGTACTTAAGCGTCAGCGCAAAGCCGGATATCAGCTCGGTGAGCAGAAAGGCGCGCGCGGTACGGTCGAGAGAGGCCATTTTGCGATCTCCCTAGGACTTCGGAAGCCAGCCGCCGAACTGCAGCACGGCGGCAGTGAGCACGACCCAACCAAGCGACACCGGCAGGAATACCTTCCAGCCCAAACGCATCAGCTGATCATAGCGGTAACGAGGCAGGGTGCCCTTCGTCCAGCTGAACACGAACAGCAGGAACGCAATCTTGAGTGCGAACCAGACGACACCCGGGATCAACGTAAAGGGAGCGTAGGGGATCGGCGACAACCAACCACCCAGGAACAATACCGCTCCCAACGCCGACAGCAGGATCATGTTGGCGTACTCGCCAAGGAAGAACAGGCCGAAGGTCATTGCGGAGTATTCGGTGTGGAAGCCCGCCACCAGCTCGGCTTCGGACATCGGCAGATCGAATGGTGTGCGATTGGTCTCGGCCAGCGCCGAGACAAAGAAGATCACGAACATCGGCAGCAGTGGCAGGAAATACCAGCGCCAGAACCAGCCCCGCTGAGATTCGACCACGTCCGAAAGATTGAGCGAGCCGACGCAAAGCAGAACCGTGATGAGGACGAAGCCAATAGAGACTTCGTACGAAACCATCTGGGCTGCCGAACGCAGCGCACCAAGAAAAGCATACTTCGAGTTCGATGCCCAACCGGCGATGATGATGCCGTACACGCCCAACGAGGAAATGGCGAACAGATAGAGAATCCCGACGTTGATATCGGCGATCACCCAGCCGTCGTCGAATGGAACGACCGCCCATGCGACCAGCGCGGTCATGAAGGTAATCATCGGCGCGATAACGAAGAGCACCGAGTTCGCGCTCGATGGGATGATGGTTTCCTTCAGCACCAACTTCAGGCCGTCGGCCATGGGCTGAAGCAGCCCGAACGGCCCGACCACGTTGGGGCCGCGACGAAGTTGAATCGCCGCCCAGACCTTGCGGTCAACGTAGGTCATGTAGGCCACTGCGATCAGCAATGGCACCGTAACCGCAAGACACTGGGCGAAAATGACGATGCCCTGCCCAAGCCAGTTGGTCGTGAAGAAGTGGATCAGATCGGCGGTCATGCCCTACTCCGCCGCCATGAGCTGCCTACGCGAGGCCGTGCACTCCGCCATCGTCTGCGATGCGCGACTGATCGGGCAGGTCATGTAGAAATTGGCGATCGGCGACACAAATGGCGAATCGGATACCGCCCCCCTCTTTCCGAATTGCCCCCATGTCCCGGCCGCCTGCCGGTCAAGGAGCGCAAAGCTCGAATTCACCTCCACAAGACGCGCGCGGACCTGCTCCAGCGTATCGTAAGGGAGGGTCTTTCCCAGCCGCTCCGAAAGTGCCCGCAGGACAGCCCAGTCCTGGCGCGCCTCTCCGGGCGGATATCCAGCACGCTGGCCGACCTGCACTCTGCCCTCGGTATTCACATAGATACCGGGCTTCTCCGTGTAGGCGGCGCCCGGCAGGATCACGTCGGCACGATGGGCTCCGGCATCGCCATGGTGCCCTTGGTAAATCACAAAGGCCTTGCCGAGCCGCGTGGTGTCGATTTCATCGGCCGCCAGGAGATAGACAAGTTCGATCTCGCGCTTCTCGCAGCTGTCCAGGATGCCCTCGACATCACGGCCACCCTCGCCCGGCACGAGACCAAGATCGAGGCCGGCTACGCGTGCCGCTGCAGTGTGCAGGATGGCAAAGCCGTTCCAGTCGGCGCGTACGGCATTCACCTTCTCTGCCAGTTCCCGAGCCAGAGCCAGAACGGCGCCGCCGTCCGCACGCGCCAGGGCCCCCATGCCCACCACGATCAACGGGTGCTTTGCTGTCTTCAATTTCTCGAAGAATCCGAGTTTGCCATCGGCAAGGTCGCGAAGCGAGGCTGGCCCCGCACCGAGACGTTCCGCCGGGTAGGTCAGGTCGGCTACTGGGCCGATGGTGGCGATGACGCAGTGGCCCGAAAGATGACGTTTGCGTAGCCGTGCGTTCAGCACTGGCGATTCACGACGCGGATCGCTGCCGATCAGGAGGATGGCGTCGGCTGAGTCGATACCGTGGACTCCGGCGTTGAAGATGTACCCGCCGCGTGCACCGGCCTCGAGCTTCGCGCCATCCTGCCGGCAATCCACATTAGGCGAACCCAATGCCGCCATAAGGTCTTTCAGAGCGACCATCGATTCGGCATCGCACTGGTCGCCGACGATCGCCGCGACCTTGGCGCCATCGAGACCTTTCAGTTTGGCTTCTATCGCACCGAACGCCTCGTCCCACGTCGCTTCGACGAGTTTTCCACTACGGCGGACGTAGGGCCGATCCAGACGTTGGTGACGCAGACCGTCAATGGCGTGGCGCGTCTTGTCGGATATCCACTCCTCGTTCACCTCGTCGTTGAGGCGCGGGAGCACGCGCATCACTTGCGCGCCGCGCGTATCGATGCGGATATTGGACCCGAGCGCGTCCATGACATCGACCGACTCGGTCTTGCTGAGTTCCCATGAGCGTGCCTCGAAGGCGTACGGCTTCGACGTCAGGGCGCCAACCGGGCAAAGGTCGACAAGGTTGCCCGCGAGCTCGGTGCTGAGTGCATGCTCAACATAGGTCGTGACTTCCATGCTCTCGCCGCGCCCCGTCGCGCCGAGTTCCTCGACGCCCGCCACTTCGGTCGCGAAACGGATACAGCGCGTGCAGTGAATGCAGCGATTCATCGACGTCTTGACCAGCGGACCCAGTTCCTTGTCAGGCACCGCACGCTTGTTCTCATGGAAGCGGCTGCGGTCGAAGCCGTAGCCCATCGCCTGATCCTGCAGGTCGCACTCGCCGCCCTGATCGCAGATCGGACAATCGAGCGGATGGTTGATCAGCAGGAATTCCATCACGCCCTTGCGTGCCTTCTGCACCATCGGCGTCTGGGTGAAGATTTCCTGCTTGTCTGCGACCGGCAATGCACAGCTTGCCTGAGGCTTGGGCGGCCCCGGCTTGATCTCGACCAGGCACATCCTGCAATTGCCGGCGATCGACAGTCGTTCGTGGTAGCAAAAGCGCGGGATCTCGATGCCCGCGAGTTCGCATGCCTGCAGGACTGTGATGCCGGCCGGCACTTCCATTTCGACGCCGTCGATCTTTACTATGGGCATTGCCTACTCCCCGCCCCTACTCGGCCGCCAATTTTTCGGTACGCGCACGGATGCGACGCTCCATCTCGGGTCGGAAATGACGGATCAGGCCCTGAATCGGCCAGGCTGCGGCATCGCCCAGCGCGCAAATCGTGTGGCCCTCGACCTGCCGGGTGACCTCCTCCAGGGCATCGATTTCCTCAATGCGCGCGTTGCCCGTCACCATGCGCTCCATGACGCGCCACATCCATCCCGTGCCCTCGCGGCAGGGTGTGCATTGCCCGCAGCTTTCGTGCTTGTAGAAATAGCTGAGCCGCGCGATCGCTTTCACCAGGTCGGTGGACTTGTCCATGACGATGACCGCGGCCGTTCCGAGACCGGATTTCTGGTCGCGCAGCGAATCGAAGTCCATGAGAACGGTGTCGCAAATCGACTTCGGCAACAGCGGCACCGAGGCTCCGCCGGGGATAACCGCCAGCAGGTTGTCCCAGCCGCCGCGCACGCCACCGGCATGACGATCGATCAGCTCACGCAACGGGATACCCATTTCCTCTTCGACATTGCAGGGCTTGTTCACGTGGCCCGAGATGCAAAAGAGCTTGGTGCCGGTATTGTTCGGCCGGCCGATGCCCGCGAACCAGGCCGCTCCCCGGCGCAGGATGGTGGGCGCCACGGCGATCGATTCGACATTGTTCACGGTCGACGGGCAACCATAGAGCCCCGCCCCGGCCGGGAACGGCGGCTTCAGTCGCGGCATGCCCTTCTTGCCCTCGAGGCTCTCCAGCAGCGCGGTTTCCTCGCCGCATATGTAGGCGCCGGCACCGCGGTGGACATAGAGGTCGAAGTCCCAGCCCGAACCGCAGGCATTCTTGCCGAGCAGGCCGGCGTCATAGGCCTCGCGGACAGCGGTGATGAGGTTCTGCGCCTCGTTGTAGAATTCGCCACGTACGTAGATGTAGCCCGCGTTCGCTCGCATGGCGAAGCCCGCTACCAGGCAACCTTCGATAAAGAGATGCGGATCGTGCCGCAGGATGTCGCGATCCTTGCAGGTACCGGGCTCCGACTCGTCGGCGTTGACGATCAGATAGTGCGGACGGTCCTTAACTTCCTTTGGCATGAAGGACCATTTGAGGCCCGTCGGAAATCCGGCACCGCCGCGGCCGCGCAGGCCCGACTTCTTCATCTCGTCGATAATGCCGTCGGGGCCTCTGTCGAGGATGGCCCTGGTATTATCCCAGGCACCGCGCGCGCGCGCGCCGGCCAGGTGCCAGTCATGTGCACCGTAGAGATTGGTGAAGATACGGTCCTTGTCGCTGAGCATCGCCCTACTCGCTCCTCAGCGTCGTGGCGCCGCCGACCGGCGCCGATGTTTGCCGATCGATCTGCGGACCAGGCTTCGGCGTCTCGCCGCGCCGGAAGGCGTCCAGCACCTTGTTGATCGAGGCTTCGTCGAGATCCTCGTAGAAATCGTCGTTGATCTGAACGACCGGCGCGTTCACGCAGCCACCGAGACATTCTACTTCCTGCACGCTGAAGGTCTCACCGTCGGCTGCATGCTGGCACGCCTTCATCACCGCCTCCGAGCCGCGCAGCCAGCACGGCGTCGTGGTGCAGACCTGCAGCAGGTACTTCCCGCGCGGCTTGAGCTGGAACATCGTGTAGAAGGTCGCGATCTCGTAGACTCGGATCGGCGCCATATCGAGGAGCTTGGCGACCTCGTCCATCGCTACCCGCGGCAGCCAGCCCTGCTGTCGCTGCGCGAGGTCGAGCACGCCAATCACTGCGCTGGCCTGACGGCCCGGCGGATAGTTCGCCATCAGCGCCTTCGCCTTTGCCAGGTAGTCGGGCGTGAAGGCGAAGTGCTCGACATTCGGCACATCCTTGGGATCGGCGGTAATCATCGCCATCGCATCGTCTCCTAGCGGTCGATCTCGCCGAACACGATGTCGAGCGAGCCGATGTTCGCCGACATGTCGGCGAGCTGATGGCCCTTCGTCATCATTTCAAGCGCCTGCAGATGCGGGAATCCCGGTGCACGAATCTTGCAGCGATAGGGTTTGTTGGTGCCGTCGGACACGAGATAGACGCCGAATTCGCCCTTCGGCGCCTCCACCGCCGTATAGGTCTCGCCGGCTGGCACTTTGTAGCCCTCGGTGTAGAGCTTGAAGTGATGGATCAGGGCTTCCATCGAGTCCTTCATCTCACCGCGACGCGGCGGCGAGATCTTGCGGTCGTCGACACGCACCGGACCGCCGACCTTGCGCAGCGCCTCGATGCACTGCTCCATGATGCGCACGCTCTGGTACATTTCCTCGACACGCACGAGATAACGGGCGAAGCAGTCACCGGTCTTGCCAACCGGTATGTCGAAGTCCATGCGGTCGTAGACGTCGTAGGGCTGTGATTTGCGCAGATCCCAGGGAATTCCCGACGCGCGGATCAACGGACCCGAGAAAGCCCAGTCGAGCGCCTGTTCCCGCGACACGACGCCGATGTCAACCGTGCGCTGGCGGAAAATGCGATTGTCGTTGAGCAGATCTTCGATGTCCTTGAGGACAGGCCGGAATTGCTTGATCCAACCGTCCATGGAATCGAGCATGCCATCAGGTAGATCCTGATGGACGCCGCCCGGCCGGAAATAGGCCGCATGCATGCGCGAACCACTGACCTGTTCGTAGTACTCCATCAGGAGTTCGCGCTGCTCGAAGCCCCACAGCGGCGGCGTCAGGGCACCGGTGTCCATCGCGAACGTCGTCACGTTCAGCAAATGATTGAGGATGCGGGTGATCTCGGCAAACAGTACCCGAATGTACTGGCCACGCTCGGGCACCGTGATGCCCAGCAGCTTTTCGACCGCCAGGGCGTAAGCATGCTCCTGGCACATCGGCGACACGTAGTCGAGCCGGTCGAAGTACGGCACGGCCTGCAGGTAGCTCTTGTACTCGATCAACTTCTCGGTACCGCGATGCAACAGGCCGATATGGGGATCGCAGCGCTCGACGATTTCGCCGTCCATCTCGACGACCAGGCGCAAAACGCCGTGGGCCGCCGGATGCTGCGGCCCGAAGTTCATCGTCAGAGTCTTGATTTCGACATCGGACATGTCAGTTCGCCCCGGTCTTTTCCTGGGCCTTCTCGTCACCGGGCAAGGCCTGTCGTGCGCCTTCCCACGGGCTGAGGAAGTCGAAGCGGCGGAACTCCTGCGCGAGCTTCACCGGTTCATAGACCACCCGTTTTTGCACGTCGTCCCAACGCAACTCGACGAAGCCGGTAAGCGGGAAATCCTTGCGCAACGGATGTCCCTCGAAGCCGTAGTCCGTGAGAATGCGCCGGAGGTCGGGATGGTCGGAGAACCATACTCCGTAAAGATCGTAGGTTTCGCGCTCGAACCAGCTTGCGGCGTTGAATACGGGTGCCGCCGAAGGAACTGGCGTCGACTCGTCGGTTGCCACCTTGATCCGAATCCGCTGGTTGTTGACCAGGCTGAGCAGATTGTAGACGACGTCGAAGCGCTTCGCGCGCTCCGGCCAATCGACGCCACAGATGTCGATCAGCTGCTTGAACAGGCACTTGGGATCGTCACGCAGGAACACCAGCAATGCGAGCAGTTTGTCGGAGCTGCATTCCAGCATCAGCTCCCCGAGACGCACGTGACAGACCGTCACCGCGCCCGCAGTCTGCTGGACGATGTGATCGCCGAGTTCCTTGAGACCCTGGTCCATCAACGCACCAGTGTTCCGGTACGACGTATCTTCTTCTGGAGCTGCAGAATGCCGTAGAGCAGCGCCTCGGCCGTCGGCGGGCAGCCTGGTACGTAGACATCGACCGGAACGATGCGGTCACAGCCACGCACGACTGAATAGCTATAGTGATAATAACCGCCGCCGTTGGCGCAGGATCCCATCGAAATTACATAGCGCGGCTCGGCCATCTGATCGTAGACCTTGCGCAGTGCCGGCGCCATCTTGTTGGTGAGCGTGCCCGCCACGATCATCACATCGGCGGCACGTGGGCTCGGCATCGGTGCGAAACCGAAGCGGTCTAGGTCGTATCGGCTCATCCAGGCGTGAATCATTTCAACGCCGCAACACGCCAGTCCGAATGTCAGCCCCCACATCGAGCCGGTACGAGCCCAGGTGATCAGCTTGTCGAGATGCGCGACGACAAAACCCTTGTCGGCCAATTCGTCATTCAAGGTCCGCGACAGCGCCGCTTCCGCGACAGCACCGGATTTGGTCGGAGCGACTACTCCCATTCCAAGGCTCCCTTGCGCCACTCGTAGATGAAGCCGACGGTCAGCACACCCAGGAAAAGCATCATCGACCAGAAGCCGAACAAGCCGACGTCGCCCAACGCCACCGCCCACGGAAACAGGAATGCCACTTCGAGATCGAAGATGATGAACAAGATCGCAACCAGATAGAAGCGAACGTCAAACTTGCCGCGCGCATCATCGAACGGTGCAAAGCCACACTCGAAGGGTGAAAGTTTCTCGGAATTGGGGTTTTGCCGGGCGATCAGGTATGACCCGCCCAGCATCGCGCAAACCAATCCGAAGGCGAGACCAAGGAAGATCAGAATCGGAAGGTATTCGCTGAGAAGATCTTCCATCGCCACTCCTTCGCCCCCGCTTTGGGCCGCCAGCATTGGGGCTGGCGCGAGCGACGGGACTCGAACCCGCGACCTCCGGCGTGACAGGCCGGCGTTCTAACCAACTGAACTACGCCCGCAATAGCCCCAAACGGCGCGCGAGAGATATAGGACGCCCTATAGGGTGTCAAGCATACCGCACTCGCGAAGAGGCGCTTAAATGCCCGGTATTTATATGCTTTTCACGATTCTGTGGACTGTCTGCGAAACGTTGGTGGGCGATGACGGGCTCGAACCGCCGACCCCCTCGGTGTAAACGAGATGCTCTACCAACTGAGCTAATCGCCCAACGTTTCTCTCTTAACACGATGAAACGGTACGTCGCACTCACCGTGCCTTAGTTGATCGCATCCTTGAGAGTCTTGCTCGCCTTGAAGCGTGGCACATTCGCCGCTGGAATCTTGATCTTCTCGCCGGTTTGAGGATTTCGTCCCTCGCCCGCCTTGCGCTTGGTAACCTGAAAGGTGCCGAAGCCAACCAGCAACACCTTTTCCTTCTTCTTCAAGGACTTGGTGACAACGGTCAGTATGGCGTCAACCGCGTTTGCGGCGTCGGTCTTGGAGAGGTTGGTCGAAGCGGCAACGGCGGCAATCAGATCGTGCTTGTTCACGGGCGAGCCCCTGCATGGTCCAGCAGCCACAAGTGTACGGGCGGCCTGAAAACGGCGTCAATGTCGAATACCATATTTTGTAGGCCGGCTTCCCACAAGCCACATAAATTGCGGCCAAAAGCGACAAAGCCCCAGAATGACCCAGGGCTTTGCCGCGAATTCCAAGGTGCGGTACTTAGTGCGCCCGGATGACTTCCGTGCCATCAGCCGGCTTGCCTGCGACCGCGTCCAGGTCATTTGGCCATTCGACCGCCACGAGCGGCTTGACCAAAGCCTTCGCAAGCACCTCGTCGACGGTCGAAACTGGAATGATCTCCAGGCCCTTCTTCACGTTGTCCGGAATTTCCGGCAGATCGCGCTCGTTCTCCTTGGGAATGAGCACAGTCTTGAGGCCACCGCGCAGCGCCGCTAGCAGTTTCTCCTTGAGGCCGCCGATCGGCAGAACGCGGCCACGCAGACTGATCTCACCGGTCATGGCAACTTCCTTACGGACCGCAACGCCAGTCAACGCCGAGACGATCGAAGTGATCATGCCGACGCCCGCCGACGGACCGTCCTTGGGCGTGGCGCCTTCCGGCACATGCACATGGATGTCGCGCTTCTCGAAGATATTGTGCTTGATGCCGAATACCGCCGCCCGCGAGCGGACGTAGGCGTTGGCAGCCTGCACCGACTCCTGCATGACGTCGCCCAGTTTACCGGTGACGGTCACACGTCCGCGCCCCGGGACCAGAACGGCCTCGATCTGCAGCAACTCGCCGCCAACCTCGGTCCACGCCAGGCCGGTCGTGATGCCGATCAGATCTTCAAGCTCGGCCTCGCCGTAACGGAAACGCCGCACGCCTGCGTATTTGTCGAGGTTCTTGCGTCCGATCTTGACCTTGGTCGCCCCCTTCATGAGGATTTCCTTGGTCGCCTTGCGGGCGAGATTGGCGATCTCGCGCTCCAAGTTACGGACGCCGGCCTCACGAGTGTAGTAGCGAACGAGATCACGCACCGCATCGTCGTGGATGTCGAGTTCTCCGGCCTTCAAGCCGTTTGCCTCAACCTGCTTCGCAATCAAATGCTTGCGGGCGATGGCAAGTTTTTCGTCCTCCGTGTAGCCGGCCAGACGGATGATCTCCATGCGATCCATCAGCGGCTGCGCCATCCGAAGCGAATTCGCCGTGGTGATGAACATCACGTTCGACAGGTCGTAGTCGACCTCAAGATAGTGGTCGTTGAAAGCGCTGTTCTGTTCGGGATCCAGAACTTCGAGCAGCGCCGACGACGGATCGCCGCGGAAGTCCGCGCCGAGCTTGTCGATCTCGTCGAGCAAGAAGAGCGGATTCGACGACTTCGCCTTCTTCATGCTCTGGATGACCTTGCCCGGCAGCGAGCCGATGTAGGTCCGGCGATGGCCGCGGATCTCCGCTTCGTCCCGCACGCCACCCAGCGACATACGCACGAAGTTGCGGCCCGTCGCCTTGGCGATCGATTTACCCAGCGACGTCTTGCCAACACCCGGGGGGCCAACCAGGCACAAGATCGGACCCTTCATCTTGTCGACGCGCTGCTGCACCGCAAGATACTCGAGGATGCGTTCTTTCACCTTCTCCAGGCCGTGATGATCGGCATTGAGAATTTCCTCGGCGTACTTCAGGTCCTTGATGATCTTGGTCGGCTTGCGCCACGGAATCGACAACAGCCAATCGAGATAGTTGCGCACCACCGTCGCCTCAGCCGACATCGGACTCATGGTCCGAAGTTTCTTCAGCTCGGTGTTGGCCTTCTCCCGGGCCTCCTTGGAAAGGCGTGTCTTGCGGATGCGCTTTTCCAGCTCGGATACCTCGTCGCGACCGTCCTCGGTCTCGCCAAGTTCCTTCTGGATCGCCTTCATTTGTTCATTCAGATAATACTCGCGCTGCGTCTTCTCCATTTGGCGCTTTACGCGATTGCGAATTTTCTTCTCGACCTGCAATACGCCGATCTCACCTTCCATCAGGCCGAGAATACGCTCCAGCCGCTTGGAGACCGAGTCGAGTTCAAGGAGTTGCTGCTTTTCCGCAACCTTGAGCGCCAGATGTGCCGATATCGTGTCGGCAAGCTTGGCCGGCTCCTCGATCTTGTTGATCGAGACGACGACTTCCGGCGGCACCTTCTTGTTCAGCTTCACGTAGTTCTCGAACTCCGAGACTACAGTCCGTGCAGCAGCCTGCAATTCCGATGTCTCAGCGGCCACATCTTCCATATCCAAGGCACGCGCCTCGAAGAATTCGGCGCGGCCGGTGTAGCCGGTGATGCGGACGCGCCGTCCGCCCTCGACCAGCACCTTGACCGTGTCGTCTGGCAGCTTGAGTAATTGCAGAACCGTCCCGAGCGTACCGATCGTGTAGATGTCATCGGGGCCTGGATCGTCCTGGCCGGCGTTCTTCTGGGCGATCAGCAGAATTTGTTTGTCGTCCTTCATTACTTCTTCGAGCGCCTTCACACTCTTTTCGCGGCCAACGAAGAGCGGGACTATCATTCCCGGAAACACGACAATGTCCCGCAATGGCAGGACGGGATAGACGATACCTTGAATGGGGGCGTTCATGATGCCTCGCAACGTACGCTGTTAGAGCTACGTTCGCCCCGGCCGCGATCCCCAAACGGGCAATCGACGGCGCGAAAACGCGCGCACTCATCAGCAAAGATTGGCCTGAACAGGGGGTTGTTCAAGGCCCGTCGGGGACTGCGCCGACGACGGCTGCCGTCGGTGCTGCAAAACTCAGGCCGGCGCAGCGACAATTCCCTCTTTGCGCTCGCCGTGCACATAAAGCGGTTGGGACCGCCCTTCTATGACTTCACGGTTGATCACGACTTCCTCGACGCCGTCCAGCGACGGCAGATCATACATCGTATCCAGCAGCACCGTTTCCATGATCGAGCGCAGCCCCCGCGCTCCGGTCTTGCGCAGGATCGCCTTCTGGGAAACCGCGCGCAGAGCGTCATCGGTAAATTTGAGCTTCACGCTCTCCATGTCGAACAGCCGCTGGTACTGCTTCAGAAGTGCATTCTTCGGCCGGGTCAGTATCTCGATCAGGGCGGTTTCGTCGAGGTCCTCCAGCGTCGCCACGACAGGCAGCCGACCTACGAACTCCGGGATGAGACCGTACCTGAGCAGATCTTCGGGTTCGAGGTCGCGCAAAATCTGCCCAGTGCGACGGTCTTCTGGCCCCCGCACTTCCGCGCCAAAGCCAATCGACGTGCCCTGGCGGCGCATCGAGATGATCTTCTCCAGGCCGGCAAACGCGCCGCCGCAGATGAACAGGATGTTGGTCGTGTCGACCTGCAGGAATTCCTGTTGCGGATGCTTGCGCCCTCCTTGCGGCGGCACGGAGGCCACCGTGCCTTCCATGATCTTCAACAGTGCCTGCTGCACGCCCTCGCCCGACACATCTCGAGTAATCGACGGATTGTCTGACTTCCGGCTGATCTTGTCGACTTCGTCGATGTAGACAATCCCACGCTGCGCCCGCTCCACATTGTAATCGGCAGCCTGCAGAAGCTTCAGGATGATGTTCTCGACGTCCTCGCCCACGTAGCCCGCTTCGGTCAGCGTCGTTGCATCGGCCATGGTGAACGGTACGTCGAGCATGCGCGCCAAGGTCTGGGCGAGCAGGGTTTTGCCGCAGCCGGTCGGACCGATCAGCATGATGTTCGACTTGGCGATTTCGACGTCGTTCGCCTTGCCGCCATGACTCAGGCGCTTGTAGTGATTGTGCACTGCAACAGCCAGAATCCGCTTCGCCTGATCCTGGCCGATCACGTAGTCGTCGAGGATCTGGCGGATCTCCTTGGGAGACGGCACGCCATCCTTGGACTTCACCAAAGTGGTCTTGTTCTCTTCACGGATGATATCCATGCAGAGTTCGACGCACTCGTCGCAGATAAACACGGTCGGCCCGGCAATAAGCTTCCGGACCTCGTGCTGGCTCTTGCCGCAGAAGCTGCAATAGAGGGTATTGCGGGAGTCACCCCCGGATTTGGCGGCTGGCATGTTGGTAACGCACCTCCGCTTGGGGAGCTCGCCAAGTGCGAGCCCGCACACAAGACTATGATAAACGCGACCCTAGGACGGCTACAACATCAAAATGTGGTGTGTCCATGGTCAAATGGCAAACAACCAGTCGGTCTTGCGCCTTAAGAGGCGGCGGCCATAATCGTTGGAGTCGGCCGTTTTTCGAGCACATCGTCGATCAGACCGAACTCTTTGGCCTCACCCGGGGTGAAAAATTTGTCGCGCTCCATGGCCTGCTCAATCACCTCGATCGGCTTACCCGTGTGCTCAACGTACATCTGGTTCAATCGGGCCCGCGTCGCCAGAATCTCCCGCGCATGGATCTCGATGTCAGTCGCCTGCCCCTGGGCACCGCCCGAAGGCTGATGGATCATGACTCGGGCGTTCGGCAGAGCGAACCTCTTGCCTTTCTCGCCGGCAGTCAGCAGCAGCGATCCCATTGAAGCCGCCTGCCCGTAAACCAGCGTGGAAATATGCGGGCGAATATAACGCATGGTGTCGTAAATCGCCATGCCCGCAGTCACCACGCCGCCCGGAGAGTTGATGTAGAACGAGACATCCTTCGTCGGGTTCTCCGACTCGAGATAGAGGAGTTGGGCGCAGATTACGCCTGCCACGTGATCCTCGACAGGACCGTTCAGGAAAACGATGCGTTCCTTCAGCAGCCTCGACCAGATGTCGTAGCCACGCTCACCGCGCGCCGATTGCTCGACCACCATCGGCACATAGTAGTTGCTGTAGATTTCCAGCGGATCGCGGTCGCGACTCATCGCGGGCTCCCTTCGTGACTGTCTCTCGGAAAGTGGCAGTGCCGGCGGTCCGGTTCAAGGCCGCCGTCGCAGATCAGTTCGCGACTGCTTCAGCGGTCTTGTCTTCTTCCGCCTCGCGCGCTGCCTTGAGCAGTTCCTCTGGCGTAACCGACTTCTCCGAAACCTTCGCCAGTTCGAGGATGAAGTCGACCGTCTTCTCTTCGAAGATCGGAGCACGGAGCTGATCCTTCAGCTCTGCATTCTTGCCATAGAATTCGAGGACCTGGCGTTCCTGGCCGGGATAGCGCATGGCTTCACGCATCACTGCCTGGTTCAGTTCCTCGGGCGTGACATCGATGCTGTTTGAGCGCCCGACATCGGCCAGCAATAAGCCCAGTCGCACCCGGCGCTCCGCGATGTCGCGGTACTCCTTCCGCATCTTGTCTTCGTCGCCCTCAAGCTTCTCGCCGTTCTTCTTGGCCTCCTCGATGCGCTGCCAGATCGCATTGAATTCGCCGTCGATCAGCCCGTCAGGTACCGGGAACTTGTGCATCTCGGCAAGCTTGTCCAGGAGATGGCGCTTGATCATCGAGCGCGAGATCTGGTTGTAGTCCTGCCCGATCCGCTCGCTAACGGCTTTGCGCATTGCCTCAAGGTTTTCAAAGTTGTTCTTCTTGGCGAGCTCGTCGTCGGCCGGCTGGTCGACGAACTCGTGGATTTCCTTGATTGAGCACTTGAATACCGCATCCTTGCCCGCAAGCTCGGCCGCTCCGTAGTCCGCCGGGAACGTCACCTTGACGTCGGATGTCTTGCCTACTTCGGCGCCGACGAGCTGATCCTCGAAGCCCGGAATGAACGATCCCGAGCCAATCTCAAGCGCATAGTCGGTGGCAGCGCCGCCGGGGAATTCCTTGCCATCGACAGATCCGACGAAATCGATCTTGATTGAATCACCCTTTTGTGCAGGCCGCACAGGGTCGACGGGCTTCTGCGCCCTATTCGCTTTTGCGATCCGATCAATCGCCTCGTCGACATCTTTGTCCGGGACGCTGGCCTTCAAGCGTTCGAGTTCGACGCTGGCAAAATCCACCTTACCGATCTCCGGCAACACCTCGATCGCGACTTCGAATTCGACGTCCTTGCCTTCTTCAAGTTGCTTCAGATCCACGCGCGGCTGCAGTGCCGGCTTCAAGCCACGATCCTCAATCGCCTTGGCAGTGCTAGAATTCACAGCCGCCTCCAAGGCTTCACCATAAATGGCCTGGCCATACTGCTTCTTCAGCAAGCCGACCGGCACCTTGCCCGGCCGAAACCCAGGAAGGGTCGCGGTCTGGGCGAGTTCAGCCAGACGCTCGTCGACTTTGGCCGACAGGTCGCCGGCGGGTACAACGATCTTGAATTGCCGCTTCAGCCCTTCAGCCGAAATTTCCGTTACTTGCATGGTCTCACTTCCATTTCCGTCTGGTGCGGGCGGAGGGACTTGAACCCCCACGCCTTGCGGCACGAGAACCTAAATCTCGCGTGTCTACCAATTCCACCACGCCCGCCCGACGCCGGCCCCAATTGCTGACTAGGGCCTCCGGGGCGTGCCACGAAGGCCGAATCGCGCGCCTCTTAGCCCGCGCCCGCCAAGCGGTCAATTCAGTGGTCCCGGCACTCTCTCGAATCACCGGGCATGACGGCAGCCAGCGCGTCCGGAATGCGGTCAATCAGATCTTCGGCGATCATCCCGGGCCGTTCGAAGCGAAAGGCGCAGTCTCCATGGAGCCACGCGGCTGCCGCTCCGGCCGCAAGCGGCGCCAAGCCCTGCGCCATCAATCCTCCGGCAATCCCGGCAAGGACGTCACCGGAACCGGCCGTCGCCAGCGATGCCGGGGCATGAATATTGGTCACAGCCCGACCATCAGGAGCGGCGATTACCGTGTCAGGTCCCTTCAACAATACTGTTGCACCGCTGCGACAAGCCGCCTGGCGAGCACGCTCGACCTTGCCTGGAAGCGCAGCAAGATCCGGGAACAGACGGCGAAATTCGCCCTCATGCGGAGTAAGCAACGCTGGACCATGGATCGCTTCGAACAGTTTCGACGGGGCCTTGGAAAAGACAGTCATTGCGTCGGCATCAAGCACCACCGAGCGGCCCGTGGCGAGCGCCGCCATGACCGAGACGCGCGTGCGCTCATTCACGCCTGAGCCGGGGCCAACCAGGATCGCATTGCGGCGTTCGTCAGCCAGAAGGCGGGCGAAGTCGCTACCTTCCTCGACCTCAGCGATCAGGTTGCCGGGCTCCGTCGCCTGATAAACAGCCATCACAATGCGCTGAGCGGCAATACTGACGAGCCCTGCTCCGGCTCTGCGTGCGGCTACGGCGGCAAGCCTGGCAGCTCCCGTGGCGACCGCGCCGCCCAAAATCGTCAGATGGCCGCGGGCGTATTTGTGGGTTCCACGTTCATTTAAAAGCAGACTGTCCTTCCACAGAGGCGGAGCGTTCCGCCAATGTCGCGGGGCGATCGCTTCGAGCACCGATTTTGGAATGCCGATGTCGGCTATTTTGAGAACACCACAGCGACGAAGGCCCTCGACTGAATAGTGGCCGGGCTTGGCGCGAAAAAAAGTGACCGTACATTCCGCCATCGGCGCTCGACCCATCACTTCTCCACTGTCGCCATGCAGACCACTTGGCACGTCGACGGCAACCACATGGAGCGCACCGCTATTCATCCTGTCAATCAGCTCAGCAGCAATGCCCTCGATAGGCCGGCCGAGGCCCGCACCGAAGAGTGCATCGATGATCAATGGATTGCTGTCGAGCAGGCCGCCATTCAAGGGCTGCACTGGCCCCTTCCAGGTCTGCGATGCCCAAGCGGCATCCCCCCGATACGCCGCACGATCGCCAAGCAATGCAACCTGGACCGGCCACCCGGCGGCATGAAGATGCCGCGCGGCGACCAAGCCATCGCCGCCATTGTTGCCGGGACCACACAGGACAACGACTGGTCGCGGCAGATGACGCTCGAGCACCGTCTCAGCCACCACCCGACCCGCCGCTTCCATGAGGTCGATACCCGCGATACCGCTGGAAATGGCGGAGGCGTCGGCCATCGCCATCTCCGCGCAATTCAGAAGAACAAGGTTGTCGGAACGCGTCAGGTCACGCAGGGGAAGTTCAATGGCCATGGTGCATGAGGGATTGGGGCGGCCGACCGGAATTGAACCGGCGACATCCAGAATCACAATCTGGCGCTCTAACCAACTGAGCTACGGCCGCCATCGTGGATCATCCCCGACGAAGCGCGCCTTCCTACGCCCCCCCAGCCGGAGCGTCAAGAATCCGGCGGCGGCGGTGGCAGGAGGCGGTCGATCGCTTGAATCCATACTGCGCAACCCTCCTCTGGTGTTAATCCAAAGAACTCCTGCATCCGAGCCCAGCTCTCGAAATCGATCAGGGCCTCAATGGCAATCACGGTCTGCCGACGCTCTTGGTCGGCCAGCATCGAAAGTTCGGGCGCATACATCAGTTCGATCCTCTGGACGATCGCGCCGCGCACAAGTCGGGCGCGCTGCGCGAGTTCCACCGAATCACCCAGGTTAGCCCTGAACGCTCGCCACAGCGGCAACCACTTCTGACAGACATAAGCGCGGCGCTCGACATGGGCTTTCAAACGCGCCTGGCGATCGCCGTCGCTTCCGGCTGTCAGTGACTGATCTCTGGCTTGATTGAGCGCATAGTCGGTCGCCGCAACGCGCAAGGCATGCAGGTCGGGAAATCGTTCAAAAATCGAGCGCACGGAATAGCCGGCGCGTTCCGCGATCTGAGCCGCCGTCGGAACGTTGGGATTTTCCCGCAGAAGCGACAGATACGCCTCGATCACCAACTGCCGGGTCCGCGCGCTGCGTAAGCGGCGGCCGTCAGCCCTAGGCGGTTTATGGGAGGTCGTAGAAGGCAAAATACCCGCTGTCCGGTTCACCGAGGATCTGGATGGCCCGCAATTCCACGCTCAAGAACCATCACGAAGTCTATACTTCCGGTAGGCCCTTTGCGAATTGTATCGAATGCGCCAACGCCGAGTACTTCAAGCAGGCGGCGTTGGCGGCAACAGGCGATCAATCGCCTGGGCCCACGCGGCGCAGGCCTCCTCAAAGGATAATCCGAAGAACTCGCGCATGCGCCCCCAGCATTCGGGGTCGGTCACCGCTTCCAGAGCGATCAGCAATTGTCTGCGTTCCTCCGGCACCAAGGTCGAAAGTTCCGCCGCGTAGGTCACTTCCAACCGCGCTATCGACAGCTCTCGCGCCTTGCGGATCCTCAGTTCAAGTTCTTTCGAGTTTAGGTGGTTGGCCATGAGTGTTCGCCACAGCCGCAACCAACGCTCCCAGACACGGCCGCGCGTTGCGACCTGGTAGCCAATCCTGGTCTGCCGGTCGCCCTCGGCCATGTGTGGCGGAACCAAATTGACAGCCTGGTCGAGCGCGTAATCCGTGGCCGCGACCTGGAGGCTATGGATGTCGGGAAACCGCTCGAACACCGATCTGACTGAGTAGCCCGCACGTTCAGCCGTTTCGGCGGCCGTCGGCATGCGTGGCGAATTCTCGTACGCCAGACCAAGATAGGCCACGATGATCGTCTGCCGGGTCCGTTCGCTGCGCAGGCGCCGGCCATCGACACCACCCGTTCGATTGGCTGAATAATCGCTCACGCCCGGTCAGCCCGCCTTCGGCGTTGGTGGCAGCATGTGGTCGATAGCGGTAATCCACACCGAACAGGCCTCATCGAACGACAGGTCGAAGAATTCCCGCATCCGCGCCCAGCTTTCAAAGTCTGTCAGAGCTTCCAGCGCGATCAGCATGTACTTTCGCTCGGTATCTGCGAGCGTCGAAAGCTCGGGCCGGTACATGATCTCGAACCGCTCGATGGTGCGTTCCCGCCCGATACGGACGCGCGATCTGAGATCGTCGGTCTCATCGACACTGAAGAGAAGCGCCCGCCACAAGGTCACTTGTCGTTCGCAGGTTCCAGCGCGGGTTTCGACGTGGGACCTGATCCGTGCCTGGCGATCTCCGTCGACACGACGGGGCGGCGCCAACGCAGCAGATTGTGCGAGCGAGTAGTCGGCGGTTGCAACCCGCAGCGCGTGGAGATCGGGAAAGCGTTCGAAGATCGAGCGGACGGAGTATCCCGCGCGTTCGGCGATCTGCGCCGCGGTAGGCATCGGCAGCTTCGGGTTCTCGCGCAAGAGCGCAAGGTAAGCTTCCATGATCAGCTGCCTTGTGCGCGCACTACGCAGCCGACGGCCATCGATCGGAGAGGGTTGGGCGGCGGCCTTAGAAGACAACACACACTTGCCTGAATTTGCGCCTGCACGGGTTTGGAGTGGACAGCAGCATGCTAATCAATTCTGGTCACATCGATCATCGAGAGTCACCCCTCCAATCGCTCTGCAGAAAATATAAACCACGCCAACCTCTGTTGGCAGCGAATTTGTAGCAATTGACGCATGCGTCCGGCGAGTGGCTCGGCCACTCCGTTCATCCCACAAAGTGGCGCCCGAGCCGCTCGACGGCGCGATCCAGAGTCTCGTCATGCTTGCAGAAGCAAAACCGGGCGAAATGGCGCGGTGCATTGCCCGGCTCGTCATAAAATGCACTGACTGGTACGGCCGTCACACCGGCCTCGACGGTAATGTGACGGCAAAAATCATCGTCCGTGCCGTTGAAGCCAAGCGGCCGGAAATCCGCCGTTACGAAATATGTGCCGTGTGCCGGCAGGACACCAAAGCCGATATCCGCCAGAGCGACAGCAAGGCGATCGCGTTTGCGCTGCATGTCGCTCGCCAATGTGGAGTAGTAGCCATCGGCCAGCCGCAGCCCCGTCGCGGCGCCCCACTGCAAATTTGGCGGCGTGGTAAAGGTCATGAACTGGTGGGTTTTCGCGATCGTCTTCATGAGTTCAGGGGCAGCCGTGACGTAACCGACTTTCCAACCCGTCAAACTGAAACTCTTGCCGGCCGACCCAATGCGAACCGTGCGCGCGCGCATGTCGGGCAGGGTCATGATCGAAATATGCGGGCGATCGTCAAAGATGATGTGCTCGTAGACTTCGTCGCAGACGGCGTAGACGTCGTGGGCGACGCAGAGGCCGGCGATGAAGTCGAGTTCGTCGCGATTGAACACCTTGGAACACGGATTCATCGGCGTGTTGAACAGGATCAGTTTAGTTCGGTCGCTGAACGCCGCAGCAAGTTCCTCGCGCGGCAACCGCCAGGTCGGCGGCTCGAGCCGCACCAGCTTCGGGATGCCTCCTGCCCGTCGCACGATCGGCAAGTAGGAGTCGTAGAGCGGCTCGATCAACACGACTTCATCGCCCGGCTCGATCAATCCGAACAGGCAATCACTCAACGCCTCCGTCGCGCCGGAGGTGACCAGCACCTCCGATTGCCAGTCGACCTCCAGTCCCTGGAAACGCCGCGCATGGTTGGCAACGGCTTGGCGCAACTCGGGCATCCCCATCATCGGTGGATACTGATTATGGTTGTTCAGCAGGTAATCGGCGGCGGCAGCCCGCACTTCCAGCGGCCCCTTGTCGTCGGGAAATCCCTGCCCGAGATTGACCGACTGATGCTCTCGAGCGAGCCCCGACATCACCTCGAAAACCGTAGTTCCGAGGCCTGACATCAGGAGGTTGGCGGATTTCATTTTTTTCCTCAAAAGACTAATAATTAGGCATTTTATTGATTATTAATAGGACTTTCTGCCTATTTTTTAATCCAATTGAACAAAGAGTATCTCCCATCCCAATTGTTAATTCTGGCATGAAAACTGCTTCCATATGATGCATACGGGCTGCCTCGACCGGCGGGACCGATTTCTGCGTGTGGAGTGTCTTAACCAAATGAAGAAGATCGAGGCAATCATCAAGCCCTTCAAGCTCGATGAGGTGAAGGATGCACTCAACCAGATCGGACTGAAAGGCATCACCGTTCTGGAGGCCAAGGGTTTCGGGCGCCAGAAGGGGCACACCGAACTCTACCGCGGCGCCGAGTACGTCGTCGATTTTCTGCCGAAGGTGAAGATCGAACTGATCATCGAAGACGAAATGGTCGAGAAAGCCGTCGAGGCGATCCGCGGCTCGGCCCATACCGGCCGCATAGGCGACGGCAAGATTTTCGTGTCCAGCATCGACGATGCCATCCGAATTCGTACTGGCGAGCGCGGCGACGCCGCCGTATGACCAACGCCGCTGGCGTAGAGTAGTGTCAACCACAAGAGAGGGACGAACGACAAATGGACGCCAAACAGGTTCTCGCGATGATGAAGGAAAAGGACGTCAAGTTCGTTGACTTCCGCTTCACCGACCCTCGCGGCAAGTGGCAGCACACCGCCCGCATGGCCTCCGTCACGGACGAAGGCACCTTCGCCGACGGCGTCATGTTCGACGGTTCGTCGATCGCCGGCTGGAAGGCCATCAATGAGTCGGACATGATCCTGATGCCGGATCCTGCAACTGCCGTGCTCGATCCCTTCGCCGCCCAGACGACATTGATCGTCAATTGCGACGTCGTCGAGCCCTCGACCGGCCAGCTTTACGCGCGCTGCCCGCGCTCGACCGCCAAACGCGCCGAGGCCTTCCTCAAGTCGTCCGGTGTCGGCGACACCGCCGTGTTCGGCCCCGAGCTCGAGTTCTTCGTGTTCGACGACGTTCGCTTCGACGTGCAGATGTCGGGCAGCTTCTTCAAGGTCAATTCGAGCGAGTCGCCGTGGAACACCGGCGCCGAGTTCGAAGGCGGCAACATGGGCCACCGCCCCGGCGTCAAGGGCGGCTACTTCCCGGTCCAGCCGGTCGATTCGATGAACGACCTGCGCGCCGAGATGATGTCGGTCGCGACCGACATGGGCCTGATCATGGAAATCCACCACCATGAGGTGGCGCCGGCCCAGAACGAGCTCGGCTTCCGCTTCGACACGCTCGTGAAGACCGCCGACAACGTGCAGAAGTACAAGTACACGCTGCACAACGTCGCCCACAGCTATGGCAAGACGCTGACCTTCATGCCGAAGCCCATCTACGGCGACAACGGATCGGGCATGCACACCCACCAGTCGATCTGGAAGGACAAGAAGCCGCTGTTCGCGGGTTCGGGCTACGCCGACCTCTCCGAGACGGCGCTCTACTACATCGGCGGCATCATCAAGCACGCCAAGGCCCTGAATGCCTTCTGCAACGCCAGTACCAACTCCTACAAGCGCGTGATCCCGCACTTCGAGGCGCCGGTGCTTCTGGCCTATTCGTCGCGCAACCGCTCGGCGTCATGCCGCATTCCCTACGCGTCCTCGCCCGCCGGCAAGCGCGTGGAGGTCCGCTTCCCCGATCCGTCGGCCAATCCCTACCTCGCCTTCTCGGCGATGCTGATGGCCGGCCTCGACGGCATCCAGAACAAGATCCATCCGGGCGACCCGATGGACAAGAACCTCTACGACCTGCCGCCGGAAGAGCTGACCAAGGTTCCAACCGTTGCCGGCTCGCTACGCGAGGCGCTCAACTCGCTTGACGCCGACCGCACCTTCCTCACCAAGGGCGGCGTGTTCACCGACGACCAGATCGACGCCTACATGGAGCTCAAGTGGGAAGAGGTCTACAACTGGGAACACCAGCCGGCGCCGGTCGAGTACAAGATGTACTACTCGATCTGATCCGCATTCTTTCGAACGACGGAAGGGCCCGCTGTTGCGGGCCCTTCTTTTGTTGGAGGATGACGCCGCCACAATCGAGGGAACGGGACATGACGGGCTGGATGGACAAGGCGATGGACGACCTGCGCCCCTGGATCGGGCGCGTCCGGGTTGTCGAGGACGATATCGGCCTGATGGCGGTGCGGCGTGCCGCCGGCGCGTTCGACCTCGACCCTGAGGCATTCAAGCCCGGCAGCGAGCTGCCGCCGCACTGGTTCACGCTGTTCTTCACCGAAACCGTGCGCCAGAGCGACATCGGCCCCGACGGCCATCCCAACAAGGGCATCGTGCTGCCGCCGATCCCGATGCCGCGCCGCATGGGCGCCGGTCGCCGTGTGGAGATCATGGCGTCGCTCCGCGCCGGGGAACCGGCGATCAAGAAGGCCGAGGTGGCCGATATCGTCCCCAAAAGTGGCCGCTCGGGCGACATCTTCGTGCTTACGATGCGCCACACCATCGAGCAGGCCGGCCAGACCGTCGCCGTCGACACTTTCGACGCGATCTACCGGCCCGCCGTGCCGCCCGGCCAGAAGACGACGGCCACGGTCGCCACCCGGGCTCGTACGGATCATGCCTGGATCGAGACAACGGCACTCACCAACGCCCTCAACTTCCGCTATTCCGCAATGACGTGGAACGCCCATCGCATCCACTACGACGGCGACTATACGCGCAGCGAAGAAGGCTATCCGGCGCTGGTCTCCAACGGCGGTCTCTCCATGCATCTCATGGTCGATGCCGCGCTCCGCCACGGCACCGGCACGCTCACCCGCTACACCGCCCGCCTCGTTCACCCGCTCTGGGTCGGCGAGCTGATCGAGGTACGCGGCGAGGCGCAGAAGGACGGCAAGCTCAGGATCTGGGCGGCCGACAGGAATGGTACGTTGTGCGGCGAGATGGAGCTGGAGTTCGCCCCATGACCGCAGCCACGAGCGGCGGACCGCTCGACGGCGTGCGCGTCGTCGACCTCACCACCGTCGTCGTCGGCCCGATCTGCACGCGGACCTTGGCCGACTATGGTGCCGAGGTCATCAAGGTCGAGGCGCCCGGCGGCGATTTGCTGCGCACCATGGCGCAGGGCAACCGCAACCCCGGCATGTCGGGCAAGTTCATCAACTTTAACCGCAACAAGCGCTCGATCGTCCTCGACCTCAAGAAGCCCGGCGGGCTGGCCGCCCTGCTCCGCCTGATCGCCAAGGCCGACGTGTTCGTAAGCAACGTCCGGCCCGAGGCGCTGGCCCGCGCCGGCCTCGACCACAAAAGCCTCGCCGCCGCCAATCCGCGGCTGATCCACTGTTCGATCCTGGCCTTCGGCCGCGGCGGCCGTTACTACAACCGCCCCGCCTACGACCCGATCGTGCAGAGCCTGTCCGGCGTCGCCGGCACGCTGGCGCGCGCCACCGGCGAGCCGCGCTTCGTGCCCATGGTGATGAGCGACCACACCACCGGGCTGATCGCCGCCCAATGCATCGGCTTCGCGCTCTACAGGCGCGAAAAGACCGGCCGCGGCGAGGCGATCGATGTGCCGATGCTGGAGAACATGACCTCGTTCGTGACCAGCGAGCACCTGGGTGCCGCCACCTTCGACCCGCCGGTCGGCCCGACCGGCGACGGCCGCCTGCTCAGCCCCGACTACCGGCCGCTGCCGACCAGCGACGGCTACATCACCGTCGGCCCCAACACCAACCCGCAGGCTTTCGCCTTCTTCGACGCCATCGGCCGGCCGGAACTCAAGACCGACCCGCGTTTCGAGAGCGCCGCCGCCCGCACCGCCAATGCCGCCGCCTACTTCGAGGTCCGCAAAGCTGGCCTTGCCCAGAAGACGACGGAAGAGTGGCTGGAAATATTCGACAAGGCCGACGTGCCGGCCGCCCGCTACAATTCGATCGACGACCTGCTCACCGATCCGCACCTGGCCGACGTCGGCTTCTTCCAGCCCGAAGACCACCCGAGCGAGGGCCGCATCCGCCGCACCAAGCGCGCCAACTTGTTCTCCGGCGGCGCGCGGCCCATCGAGACCCACGCGCCACGGCTGGGCGAACACACCCGCGAGGTGCTCGGCGAGGCCGGCTACGCCGCAGCCGAGATCGACGACCTGCTGGCCGCGGGTGCTGCCGCCGGATAGCGGACCAGCCGTGTCACACCCCAAGGTGTCACACCAAGTTGAGACAAATGTTGTGACACAGGCTGAGCGCCCACCTGTGGCATCGAGCAGAATCCGACCCTGCGGCCCCGCCTCGGGCGGCCGCAGACGACCGTCACACCTCAGTTCTCGGATGCGTTCTTCGCACCTCGGTCCACCCCACTGCCGGACGGATCGTCGGCGGGGGCAGCCTTTGCTTGCTACTCACGGCTCAAGACCGCGGGACGGCCCCTTGTCCTCGAAGGAGTTGACCCGGCGGGCGCGCCGGGCGGGGCATGGCCAAAGGTTCGGGCCAGCACCAGACAGCAGCGATCGCGCGATCCCGAACGTGGGATCGCCGCTGCCGCGGTCGGGGTCTTTGGGAAGCGCTGGCTATGATGATCGGCCCAAAACGGCCGCTCCAGGTACTTGGACCGGGCGGCCTGGGCCTTAGATTCACGAAACGACAAGGATATCAGGAATATAGGGAAACTCCTGTTCGACCTGTGAATCCAGTTCTGCTTTCCTGCCATGCTCCGGACGCCAACAACCGCCACCACGTGCTCAGCGGCAGCCGCAGCACCCATTTCGGCAACGGGTCAGGTCGCTGCGGCGTGTGGACCTCCGTGTCTCAGCCCTTTGCATCATCGTCCCGCGAGGGACATTCAGAGCCACAAAAGCTCTTTATGAAGTCCGCGCCCTGCGTGGACAGCGTCATGGGCGGGTTTGGCATCACCAAATCCGCGAACCTGTCGCCAAGAGTTGTTCTTGTTACGGCGCGCTTGCGCCGCCGAGCGCGGAGGCACCGCCGGATCGGGCGCCTGTCAGACCGGCCGGTCGCCCTCGATCAGCACGCGCTGCATGATGCGCATCTCGCCCACGGGATAGTCGATCATCACCCGGTGCATGGTGGCGCGGTTGTCCCACACCACGATGTCGCCCCGCTCCCAGACATGGCCGAAATGGTGCCGGGGCTTGCGCGCCTCGTCGGCCAGTTCGTCGAGCAGGGCGTCGCTTTCGGCCCGCTCCATGCCGACGATGCGGTCGAGCCGGTTGGGATTGAGGTAGAGTGCCTTGCGGCCGGTCTCGGGATGGGTCCGCACCAGCGGATGTTCGACGTCGGGCGTCTCGGCGATCTCCGCCGGCGTGCGCGGCGACGGCCGGTTGCGGGCGCGCGGCGTGTCGTAGCCATGGATCGCGCGCTTGCCGTCGATCCGCTTCTTCGTCGCCTCGGGCAGCGCCTCGTAGACCGAGTGCATGTTGCAGAACCAGGTCGAGCCACCATGGCTCGGGATCTCGATGCTGTGCAACAGCGTCGCCTTGGCCGGGATGGCGAAGTACGAATCGTCGGTGTGCCAGTCCTCGGCCCGAAGCGCGGTCTTGTCGGTGGTGCCGTCGGTCATCAGGGTGCTGACCATCACCGAGACTTCCGGCACGTCGCCACTGCGCTTGTAGCGCAGCAGCTGCGTCTGCGGCCTGCCGAAGGCCGCCGCGAAATCGCGGGTCTGGGCCGGCGTCATGGGATCGCCCGGGACCACGACCAGCAGGTGCTCGGCCAGCGCCCGGTTCAGCGTCGCGGCCAGTTCCGGCTCGTTGGCTTTGGTACGGTCGAGGCCTTCGATACGGGCGCCCAAGGCGCCTTTCGATGAGACAATTTCAAGCATGGCGCATCCTAGCGCGGCGACGCCCCGGAAACCAATTCCGCCAGCCAGACGCGCATCCGGCGCATCATCGCAACGGCCGCCTGCCAAGCCGGCAGGGCGCGGACGAATGCATAGAGCCTGTCGCGCCACCTAAAGAGCCAGGTCTCGGTCCGCAAGAACCATGGCATCGTCACCAGGGTCGGCCGCAGCACCAGGTAAAGCCGGGCCAGCAATGCCGTCGCCACGACCTTACCCAAGGCGATGCTGGCTGCCGCCAGCCCGAACCGGCCCTGCAGCGCAAAGAACACGGCGGCCAGTTTTACCGGCAGGACCAGGGTCGAAGGCGCCACGAAGGCGATAAGCGCGGCCCACGGCGGCAGACCGGCCAGCCAGCGCTCAAGGCGCGCGACCGCGGGCAGCCGCGCAAACGCCGCCATTGCGGCGCCGAGGTAGCGCAGCAAGACCTCTTCGAAGAAGACGATCGCCGCTGCCACCGGCACGAAGGCCAGCTCGAGGGCGCGTTTGAGGTGGTGTTTCATCAGACCGACATCTACACCCGGAATACTGGCTATTCGGTGTCCAAGATGTTCCGTCGTCGCACGATCACCCGCCTCCTCGCCACTGCTGCACTCGCCCCGGTCTCCACGGCGGCGCAGGACCGCCGGCCGCCGTCGCGCATCGCCTTCGGCTCGTGCGCCGACCAGGCCCAACCACAGCCGATCTGGGACGCCGTTCACGCGTGGCGGCCCGACCTTTTCATCTTCATGGGTGACAATGTCTATGGCGACTTCAAGGGCGCCGACGCCGCCAAGCTCAAGAGCGCCTACCAAGCGGCCGGGGAAATTCCGGGATACACCAAGCTGCGCGAGACCGTTCCTCACCTCGCGGTCTGGGACGATCACGACTATGGGAAGAACGACGGTGGCGCCGACTTTCCCTACAAGGCGGTCGCCAAGGACGAGTTCTTGAAGTTCTGGAAGGTCCCCGCCACCGACATCAGGCGCACGCGCGACGGCATCTACACGTCGCAGATCATCGGTCCCCCGGGCATGAGGCTGCAGATCATCCTCCTCGACGTCCGCTGGTTCCGCTCGCCGCTCAAGCCCACCGACAAGCGCGGCGCGCCCGGCAAGCAACGCTACCTCCCCGATCCGGATCCCGCCAAGACGATGCTGGGCGACATCCAGTGGCGCTGGCTCGGCGAGGAATTACGCAAACCCGCCGAACTGCGCCTGATCGTGTCGAGCACCCAAGTCCTGGCCGAGGGACACGGATGGGAGCGCTGGGGCAACTTTCCGCTCGAACGCCAGAAGATGGTCGACACGATACGCGCCGCGGGGGCGAACGGTGTCGTCTTCCTGTCCGGTGACCGTCACATCGGCGCGCTTTATCGCGAGCCGCCGCAGGGCCTCTATCCGCTCCTGGAAGTCACCTCGAGCGGACTGAACAAGGTCTACGCCACCGCCAGGGAACCCGGTCCCAACCGGGTCGGCGATCTGCTGGCGGCCGAGAATTTCGGCACGCTCGACATCGGCTGGCCGGAGCGCCGCTTGACGCTGGCGTTGCGCGACGTCCAGGGCGATGTCCGGCGAGCCCTCACCGTCCGCTTCGACGAGTTGCGCGGTGCCGGATAGGGGCCGGGCTAGCGTAAGGGATAGGCGAGCAGGAACAGAACCGCGCTGGCCAGGAAGAACGAGAGCCCCTTCCAGAACAACGGCGGATTCCTCTCCAGCCGCGGTGCCGGCGAGGCCCTGAGGAACTCCGCACTTGGGTGGCGCAGGTCGTACATGAATTCGGAGTGGGCCTCGTAGCGCTTGTAGGGATCGGGTTGCACGGCCTTCTCAAGCACGCCGTCAATTGCCTCTTTGCCTCGCCGCGGGACGATCCTATGAGAGTGTCGTGATTCCCCATTCCTCCCGCTTCCAGGCCGTCATCACGGAGATCGACGGCGCCAACGCGCAGGATCCGCGGCAGGATAGCGTGGCCGGCACGCTTCGACCGCGCGAGGTCGTTTATTCGGAGCGGATGTCGGAATGCCTGCCGCTACTCTATCCGGAAGCTTCGGAAGCCCTGCGCATTGCCGCCCGCGCCCAGCACATCTGCCGCTGGCAAATTCCCCGGAATAAGTATCCGCTCGGCCGTGAAGGCTACAACGCGTGGCGGGCCGCCTGCCGGGCGCATCACGCTGACCTTACATCCGCGATCATGCGCCGCCACGGCTACGCCGACGACGAGATCGCGCAAGTGATCAAGATCATCCGCAAAGAGCAGCTCAAGCGCGATCCCGAGAGCCAGGCGCTCGAGAACATCGTGGCCGTGGTATTCATCCAGCACTACCTGGATGCGTTCGTGGCCAAACACAAAGACTATGACGACGCCAAGCTCGCCGACATCCTGAAGAAGACGCTGCGCAAGATGGATGCGACCGGCCACGCCGCGGCGCTCGCGCTTCCCCTGCCCGCGTCGACCTCCCGCCTCATCGACATGGCGCTGAAGTAGGACAGCGCTGAAGTAGGACAGCGCTGAAGTAGACGCGCCAAAGGAGCAGGTGCCGAAGTGGACGGTGCTAGGCCGTCTTCACCAGTTGCTCGATGGCAGCCCCCACGGTCCTGGTGTCGCCGTTGCCGCCCAGGTCCTTGGTGCGCGGGCCGCCCTCGACCAGTGACGCCGCGATCGCGCGCTCGATGGCTTCGGCCGCCTCGGGGTAGCCCAGGTGCCGCACCATCATCGCGCCCGACCAGATCATGCCGATCGGGTTGGCGATACCCTTGCCCGCGATGTCGGGTGCCGAACCGTGCACGGGCTCGAACATCGAAGGGAACTTGCGCTCCGGGTTGATGTTGCCCGACGGCGCCACACCGATCGAACCGGTGAGCGCGGGGCCAAGGTCGGAAAGAATGTCGCCGAACAGGTTGGAGCCGACCACGACGTCGAACCAGTCCGGGTTGCGCACGAAATGCGCCGTCAGGATGTCGATGTGATACTGGTCGGCCTTGATGTTCGGATACTTCTTGCGCATCGCGTCGAAGCGCTCGTCCCAGAACGGCATGGTGTGGATGATGCCGTTCGACTTGGTGGCCGAGGTGACGTGCTTCTTCTTCGTGGTGCTGGCGAACTCGAACGCGAATTTCAGGACGCGGTCGACGCCCTTGCGGGTGAAGATCGCCTGCTGAATGGCCATCTCGTCGTCGGTGCCCTGGAACATGCGGCCGCCGACCGAACTGTACTCGCCTTCGGTGTTCTCACGCACGACCCAGAAATCGATATCGCCCGGCTTGCGGTTGGCCAGCGGCGACGGCACGCCTTCGAACAGGCGAACAGGCCGCAGGTTCACGTACTCGTCGAATTCGCGGCGGATCGGGATCAACAGGCCCCACAGCGAGACGTGATCGGGCACGCCCGGCCAGCCGACGGCGCCCAGGAAGATGCTCTCGAAGGCTTTTAGCTGCTCCATGCCGTCGTCCGGCATCATCTTGCCGGTCTTGGCGAAGCGGTCACAGGACCAGTCGAAATCGGTGAATTCCAGCTCGAAGCCGAAGCGGCGTCCGGCGGCCTCCAGCACGCGTACGCCCTCCGGCAGGACTTCCTTGCCGATTCCGTCCCCCGGAATAAGCGCGATCTTGTGCTTGGCCATGTGTTTCCTCTCCTTGGTCCTGACGACGTATACTGAACGGGCATTCAGGAGCAAGCCCAGCAAGGAAACGCCATGTCCTATGACCTCAAGATCACGGGCGGCACCATCGTCGACGGCACCGGCAAGGCAGGCTTCGCGGGCGACGTAGGCATCAAGGACGGCAAGTTGGTGGCGCTCGGCAAGGCCGACGGTCCCGCGACCACGACTATCGACGCCACGGGCAAGGTCGTGTCGCCGGGCTTCGTCGACGTGCACACCCACTACGATGCCCAGATCCTGTGGGACCGCATGCTCAGCATCTCGCCCTGGCATGGCGTCACCACGACGGTGATCGGCAATTGCGGTTTCGGCGTCGCGCCCACCAAGGCGATCCACCGCAAGCTGATCCTGCAGACGCTCGAAAAGGTCGAAGGCATGAGCCTCGATGCGCTTCAGGCCGGCCTGGGCGATGTCTGGCCGTTCGAGACCTTCCCGCAGTATCTCGATACCGTCGAAAAGCGCGGATCGGCGATCAACATCGCGGCCCTGTTCGGCCACACGCCTCTGCGAATGTACGTCATGGGCGAGGCCTCCACCGAGCGCGCCGCGACGCCGGACGAACTCGGCGCCATGAAGAAGCTGATGCGCGAAGCCATGGAAGCCGGCGCCATCGGATTCGGCACTTCCGTGTCGGTGAGCCACAACGGCTATGCCGGCAAACCAGTGCCCAGCCGCCAGGCGACGCCCGAGGAAATGGACGGGCTCGTTTCGGTGATGGGCGAAATGAAGCGCGGCCTGATGCAGATCACCATCGGCCGCGAATTCTCGACCCGGCACATGGCCGAAGTCAGCCGCAAGTACAACGTTCCCGTCACCTGGACTGCCCTCCTTTCCTACCTCTACGGGCCGGGCGGCCATCGCAAGCAACTCGACCTCGCCGCCGAGCAGCGTCGGTCGGGCGCCATGGTCATCCCGCAGGTGAGTTGCCGGCCGCTCAACTTCGAATTCACCTTTGCCGAGCCGTTCATCTTCGACGTTATGAAGTTCATGAACGAACTAGCCATAGCCGACGCAAAGGAGCCCGGCACGCGCCGCCGCGCCTATGGCGATCCGGCGTGGCGCGAGAAGCTGCGCAGCGAGGTAACGCCCCTCTTCCAGAACTGGTGGGATCGTGTGGTCATTGCCTGGGCCCCATCGGCCCGCGAACTCGAGGAGATGCCCCTCAGCGAGGCGGCGCACAAGATGGGCAAGGATCCCGTCGACCTCGCCCTCGACCTTGCCCTCGCCAACGACCTGAAGGCGCGTTTCCGGATGGCCGTCATGAACTTCGACGAGAAGGAAGTGGCGGAACTCATCACCGACCCACACACCATCATCGCTCTCTCCGATGCCGGCGCCCATGCCAACCAGTTGTGTGATGCCTGCTATTCGACCTACCTGCTAGGCCACTGGGTCCGCGAGAAGAAGACGCTCACCATCGAGGAAGCCGTGCACCACCTCACGCAACGCCCGGCCGAGATGTTCGGCATTACCGATCGCGGCGTGCTGGCCGAAGGTCGTCCCGCCGACGTCGTGGTGTTCGACGCTGCTACGGTGGGCCCGGGCCCGCTCAAGCGCGTCTACGACCTGCCGGCCGGTGCCGACCGGCTCGTTGCGGAGGCCAACGGCATCGACTCCGTCATCGTCAACGGCAGGCTCATCCGCCAGAACAACAAGGACGCGCTCGGGGACAACGACAGACTGCCGGGCCGCCTGCTCCGGCATGGCCACGCCACCTGAAACTTACGAGGGAGAGAACAATGATCCATGTCATCGCCATCATCACCGCCAAACCCGGCAAGCGCGACGAAGTCCTGAAAAACTTCAAGGCCAACGTACCTGCCGTACATGCCGAGAAGGGCTGCATCGAGTATGGCGCCACGGTCGACACCGATGGCGGGCCATTCGCCAAGTTCGGCCCCGACACCTTCGTGGTAATCGAGAAGTGGCAGACCATGGACGATCTCAAGGCGCACGGCGCCTCCGCGCACATGAAGGCCTACGGCGAGAAGAACAAGGATCTCCTCGCCAATCGCGCCGTCCACGTCCTACAGAACGCTTGATCGCCGAGAGCGACGTCGCCGCCGCCCTCATCGCCGACTACGAGCGCGACGGCGTCGTCTGCCTGCGCCGACAGTTCGATGACGGCTGGATCAGGCGCCTGCGCGCCGCGGTCGAGCGCGACCTCGCCTCGCCCGGCCCCAACGCCACTAACTTCGCCGAGGGCAGCAGCGCGGGAAGATTCTTCGGCGACATGTACATGTGGCGGCACGATCCCGAATTCCGTGCCGCCGCGCTCGACTCTCCGGCGGCCGCCATTGCGGCCCGCCTCATGGGTTCGTCGGCCGTCGATTTCTTCTACGACCAGCTGTTCGTGAAGGAACCGGGCACCGCCCATCCGACGCCCTGGCATCAGGACCAGCCCTACTGGCCGGTGACGGGCTGGCAGATCACCTCGGTCTGGATTGCCCTCGACGCCATCGACCGCATCAATGGCGCCGTCGAGTTCATCGCAGGCTCGCACCGCTGGGGTATCAACTATCGTCCGACGCCCTTTCGCAAGGGGCACGAGGCCAAGTTCACCGCGAGCGACCTCGTGCAGCTTCCGGACATCGATGCCGATCGCGACAGGTACGAAATCAAATCGTGGACAATGGAACCCGGCGACTGCCTGGTGTTTCACGCCATGATCGTCCACGGCGCTCCCGGCAACCTGACGCCCGGTGCGCGCCGGCGCGGCCTATCGCTGCGCTATACCGGCGACGACGTGCGCTACGACCCGCGGCCGGGCACCTTCCAGTTCCCCCATAGGCCCGAGCTTGTGGCCGGTGCGCCGATGACCTGCGAACTCTTCCCGCGGGTCTGGCCGCGGCGCTAGGCGCGCGACAGGATTCCGTTGATGACGATGTCCTGCATGCCCTGGATGAGGGTCTCGCGGTTCGACCACGGAAAGTCGGGCTTCATGATCAGCGCCGCCACGACGCCGTGGATTCCCATCCAGCACAGCTCGGCACAGGTATCGGGCGGGTAGTTCAATTTTACGCCCGATGCTTCGAGCTGGGACAACATCGTCACCAGACGGCTGAAGACGAGCGCACCACCGACGCCGGGGCGGGTGGGATCGTCGATCGGCATCCGATGGCCGACCTTGCGCACCGCTTCGGGAATGTTGTGGCCAATAAAGACCAGCCGGTACTCGTCAGGGTGTTCGAGGCCAAAGCGCGCATAAGCATCGCCGAACCGGCATATCCGCTCCAGCGGGTCGCTGACCGTCTTCTCGATCCTGGAAATGCGCTCGATCAGGCGGCCGAACGTCTGGTCGCAGAGCGCCAGCATGATCGCTTCCTTGTCCTGGAAGTAGAGGTAGAGCGCCGGCGCGGACACGCCCACCCGATCGGCAATCTTGCGGATGGTGGCGGCGTCGTACCCTTCCTCCAGGAACAGGGTCTTGGCGGCCAGCAGGATTTCGTCGCGGCGCGTGTAGCCCTCGCCGCGTTTCTTGCGGCTTGTTGCAGGAGCTGTGGACGACGCTGCCAATTCGGGTTCCATCCTCTTGACTCTTATATTACCAGAGATAACTTATCAACGTTAAGTTAACGCCGTTTAGTCTTGCCTGGCGCATTGTAACCGCCGGGAGGAAGGCCCGCCATGCGTCTCCCGGTCAATTGGTTGTCGCAAAAGCACTCGGTCAGGACGGTCGCCATCGCCGCCGGCGTGACGGCCGTGGCCGCTGCAGGCATCGCCGCCCTGTCGCTGACGGCAAGCGCCTCGCGCGTCATCCCTGCGGAAGCCACCCTCCGCCCGGCCCGTGTCGCCGAAATCGCCTACCACCGCCATGCCCGGTCGCTCATCCTCGCCGGCACCGTCGTTCCCCGCGTCGAAACCATCCGCGGCTTTCGCGTGACCGGGAAAATCGTCCAGCGCGCAGTCGATGTTGGCACCGTGCTGAAACCCGGCGACCTGATCGCGCAGCTCGATCCGGCGGACTACCGACTCGCCGTCGATGGCGCGCGCGCGGCATTGGCGTCCGCCGACGCCGACCATGCCCGCGCCAAGGCCGATCACGACCGCTATCTCGGGCTGCGCGGCAGCGCCGCCTTCACGCCGCAGACGCTGGACCAGCGTCAATCCTTGGCCGCCACCGCGCTGGCCCGCGTCGAACAGGCGCGCAGCCAACTGTCCTCGGCCGAGAACAACCTCGCCTACACCGAGCTTCGCGCCGATGCTGCCGGCATCGTAACGGCGGTCCAGGCCGAAGTGGGCCAGGTCACGGTACAAGGCCAGGCCGTTGTCCGGGTTGCGCGCACCGACGAACTCGAGATCCTGGTCGGCGTGCCCGAACATCGCCTGAAGGTCGTCCGCGATTCGGAAGCGGCAGGATTCGAGCTGTGGTCGGATCCCGGCCGCCGCCATGCCGCGAAGCTGCGCGAGCTTTCTCCCAGCGCCGATCCGACCACCCGCACCTATCCCGCCCGCTTCAGCGTCGTCGATCCGCCGGAATTCATCGGCCTCGGCATGACCGCGACACTGAGCTTCGAGCGCCCCGACGCCGTGCCTGTGGCCGAAGTACCGCTGGCCGCGATATTCCAGCAGGGCAAGCAGCCTGCGGTGTGGGTGGTCGACAGGGCGACCGGCGCCGTCGAACTGCGGCCCGTCGAGATCGCACGTTGGCGCAGCAACATGGCAGCGATCACGTCGGGTGTGAAGGACGGCGAGTTGATCGCCACCGCCGGCGTGCACAAGCTCGAGCCCGGACAGAAGGTGAAGCCGCTGCTGCAGGCGGCACGCCCATGAGCAGCCGCACCAACCTTTCCGCGCTGGCGCTGAAGCACAGCACGCTCACGGTGTTTTTCATGCTGGCGTTCACCGTCGCCGGCATTTTCGCCTTCTTCAGTCTCGGTCGTGCCGAGGACCCGCCCTTTACCATCAAGCAGATGGTGGTATCGGCCGCCTGGCCCGGGGCGACTTCGCGCGAAGTCGAGCAGCAGGTCACCGAGAAAATCGAAACCAAGCTCCAGGAGCTGCCCTATTTCTTTCACGTCACGAGCTACACCAAGCCCGGCGAGACGGTGATCTATGTCTCTCTGCGCGATGACGTTCCGCCGTCCAAGGTGGCCGACCTGTGGTACCAGGTGCGCAAGAAGGTCGGCGACATCCGCGGAAGCCTGCCGCAGGGCGTTGTCGGGCCGTTCTTCAACGATGAATACGGCGATACCTACAGCCTGATCTGGGCCTTCGAGGCCGACGGTTTCACGCCGGCCGAGGTCAAGGACATCGTCAAGGCGGTCCGCCAGCGGGTGCTGCGCGTGCCCGATGTCACCAAGGCCGATCTGTTCGGCCTTCAGGACGAGAAGATCTATGTCGAGTTCAGCCACACCCGGCTGGCACTGCTGGGCGTACCTGTCGACCAGATCCTCGACGTGATCCGCAGGCAGAATGCCATCGTGGCAGCGGGGACGGTCGAGACCAAGGGCGAGCGCGTGGCCGTGCGTGTCGATGGTGCGCCGACGTCGGCCGAGGAACTGGCCGCCCTGCCCTTCAGCGCCAACGGGCGTACCCTCACGCTTTCGGACATCGCCGAGATACGCCGCGGCTACCAGGATCCGGCCCAACTCTCGATGCGCTTCAGGGGGCAGCCCGTCATCGGCCTTGGCGTCGTAATGGCTCCCGGAGGCAACGTGCTGTCGCTCGGCAAGGCACTGGATGCCACCATGGCCGAGGTCGAGCGCGACCTGCCGGTCGGCATCACGGTGCATCGTGTCGCCAACCAGCCCCAGACGGTCGATAAGTCGTTCGAGGAGTTCGTTTCCTCGCTGGTCGAGGCGCTGGCGATCGTCCTGGTGGTCTCGTTCATCAGCCTCGGCTTCCGCACCGGCGTCATCGTGGCACTTTCGGTGCCGCTGGTGCTGGCCATCACCTTTGTCGGCATGCTGATGCTCGGGATCGACTTCCAGCGGATCTCGCTCGGGGCGCTGATCATCGCGCTCGGATTGCTGGTCGACGATGCCATCATCGCCGTCGAGATGATGATGGTGAAGCTGGAGCAGGGCTTCAGCCGCATGGAGGCCGCCACCTTCGCCTATACCTCTACGGCCTTTCCGATGCTGACCGGGACCCTGGTGACGGCGGCCGGTTTCGTGCCGGTCGGCTTCGCGAAGTCGAGCGCCGGCGAATACACCAACTCGATCTTCTGGGTCGTCGGGATCGCCCTGATCGTATCGTGGTTCGTCGCCGTCCTGTTCACGCCCTGGCTCGGCTACCGGCTCCTGCCGGAGCCCAAGGTTCATCACGCCGATCCCTACCAGGGCCACCTTTACCTGCTGTTTCGCCGGATGGTCGTGTGGTGCGTGACGTGGCGCAAGACCACCATCACCATCACGGTGCTCGCCTTCGTCGGGACCATGGGGCTCTTCGGCCTGGTGCAGAAGCAGTTCTTCCCGACCTCCAACCGACCTGAGCTGATTGTCGACATGCGGTTGGCCCAGGGCGCCTCGTTCGCCGCAACCGACGCCGAGGTCGCCAAGCTGGAGCGCTGGCTCGGCAACAACGTCGATGTCGCCCACTACACGGCCTATGTCGGCGCCGGCAGTCCGCGCTTCTATCTGCCCACCGTGCCCGAACTCGCCAACGCGAATTTCGGGCAGATCATCGTCATGACCAAGGACATCGAGGCCCGTGAGCGTGTGCTGGCGGACCTCGACAGGCTTTTCGCCCGGGATTTCGAGGCCGTCCGTGGCCGCGTCCAACGGCTGCAGAACGGCCCTCCGGTCGCCTATCCGGTGATGTTTCGTGTCCTGGGCGACGATCCACAGCAGGTTCGCAGCGTTGCCAACCAGGTGCGCCAGGTCTTCAAGGCCGATCCCGATACCCGCGACATCAACTTCGACTGGAACGAACTCGCCAAGACGGTGCGGCTGGAAGTCGACCAGAGCAAGGCTCGCGCGCTCGGCGTCGACTCCCAGCTGCTCGGCAATACCCTGCAGACTCTGCTGTCAGGCGTGGTGATCACGCAGTACCGCGACCGCGCCGAGACGATCGACGTGATTGCGCGCGCGGTCGCGCCGGAACGCCTCAGCCTGGAAGGTCTGGAAGCAATCAACCTCAGGACCGCCAACGGCGGTGTGGTCTCCCTCGCCCAGATCGCCACGCTGCGCTTCGAACTCGAGGAGCCGATCCTGTGGCGGCGTAACAAGGAACTCCTGATGACCGTGCGCGCCGGCATCGCGGACGGCGTCCAGGGCCCCGATGTCGCCGCGCGCATCGACCAGGCACTGGCACCGGTACGGGCTGCACTGCCGCCCGGCTATCGCATCGAAGTTGGTGGCGACAAGGAAGAGAGCGCCAAGAGCCAGGGCTCGATCTTCAAGATGATGCCGCTGATGGCCTTTCTGATGATGCTGTTCCTAATGCTGCAGCTCCAGAGCTTCTCCAAACTCGCACTGGTCATGCTGACGGCCCCGCTCGGCATGATCGGAGTGTCGCTGTTCCTGCTCGCTTTCAACCAGCCGTTCGGCTTCGTCTCCCTGCTGGGCACCATCGCCCTGGCCGGCATGATCATGCGCAACTCGGTCATCCTGGTCGACCAGATCGACCAGGATATCGAAGCCGGCCACACGCCGTGGGACGCCGTTAACGATGCCACCGTGCGCCGGGCCCGACCGATCCTACTCACTGCCGGCACCGCGATCTTCGCCATGATCCCGCTGTCGCGCAGCGTCTTCTTCGGACCGATGGCCGTGGCCCTGATGGGTGGCCTGCTGGTGGGCACGGCGCTTACGCTTTTGTTCCTGCCGGCGCTCTATGCCGCCTGGTTCCGGGTAAAGAGGCCGGCGGCCGTCGAGGTGGCACCGGTACACCGTGCCCCTCCTCATCTGGTTCTCGCCGCGGAATAGTCAGGAAATTCGCCCTTCGACAGTGCGAATATCGCGGCCATGGCTTGCGCAAGTCTTGAGGATCGTCTCGATACCGCACACGATGTCGTCCAGCGCCATCGACGGCGCCCCACCCTGCCGGGCGGCCTGCTCCGGCAGGTAGGGAATATGCAGGAAGCCGCCGCGCATTGGGACCGAATGTCCCGTGGCAATCTCCATCAGCGCATAGAAGATGTGATTGCAGACGAAGGTGCCGGCGGTATTGGACACGGCGGCCGGCAGGCCAGCCTCGCGCAGTGCCGTGACGCAGGCCTTGATCGGCAGGGTCGCGAAATGCGCCGCAGGCCCGCCCTTCGCGACCGGCCTGTCGATGGGTTGCTTGCCATCGTTGTCGCGGATGCGCGCGTCCTGGATGTTGATCGCGACCCGCTCGAGGCAGAGTTCGGTCCGCCCGCCCGCTTGGCCAACGCAAAGCACGATGTCGGGCCGGGCTTCGTCGATCGCCGCTCGCAGCGCCGCGGTTGAACGGCCGTAAGAGGTCGGCAGGATGGTCGTGTGGACCACGATACCACGGACGCGCTTCTTGAGCCGGCCGACCGCGAGGGCCGACGGATTGACCGTCTCGCCGCCGAATGCGTCGAAGCCCGTAACCAGCGCTTTCATACCTGCCTCAATGCGAAAGGGCGTCCCGCAAGGGACGCCCTGACGTTAGTCTGTGCTTGGGCTTGCGGCTACTTGTTGGCGGCGTCGACTGCCCGGCGTGCCATGACGCCCACGAGATGGGCGCGGTATTCGGCGCTGCCGTGGATGTCGCTGTTAAGGCCGTCGGCCGGGATAGTGATGTCCTTGATCGCCGCCGAGGAGAAGTTCTTGGCGAGTGCATCTTCCATCGCCTTGACCCGGAACACGCACGGACCGGCGCCGGTCACCGCGACCCGCACGCCAGCCGCCGTCTTGGCCACGAAGACACCGACCATTGCATAGCGCGAGGCCGGATTCGGGAACTTCATGTATGCCGCCTTCTCGGCCTTGGGAAAGCTGATCGAGGTGATCAGTTCACCGTCGGCAAGGGCGGTCTCGAACAGACCCTTGAAGAACTCGTCGGCCGCGATCTTGCGGGTATTTGTGGTCACGGTCGCGTTCAGCGCCACGACCGCGCCCGGATAATCCGCCGCCGGGTCGTTGTTGGCGACCGAACCGCCGATCGTGCCGCGGTTGCGCACCTGCGGATCGCCGATGTGGCCGGCGAGATGGGCCAGAGCCGGGATCGCCGCCTTGACGTCAGCCGAAGTGGCCACTTCTGCGTGCTTGGTCATGCCGCCGATGACGACATTGGTACCTTCGAGCTTGATGCCGGACAATTCCTTGACCGCGCCAAGATCGACCACGTCGCTCGGCCGCGCCAGGCGTTGCTTCAGCGTCGGGATCAGCGTCATGCCGCCCGAAATGGCGCGAGCTTCGGGTTTGTCCTTCAGCAGCTTTACCGCGTCGGCAACCGACTTCGGACGATGGTAGGCAAAATCGTACATCTGGATATCCTCCGGTTACTCGGGCGGCCCTATTCAGCAGCTTGGCGTTGGGCGCCCTTGATCGACTGCCACACGTTGAGAGGCGTGGCGGGCATTTCCACGTGCTTGACGCCGACCGGCGCCAGAGCATTGTGAATCGCGTTCATCACGGCGGCCGGCGATGCGATCGCGCCCGCCTCACCGCAACCCTTCACACCCAGCGGATTATGCGGGCATGGAGTGACTTTGTAGCCGAGCTTGAATGACGGGAAATTATCCGCACGCGGCATGGTGTAGTCCATGAACGAGCCGCTGATGAGCTGCCCCGTGCTCTTGTCGTAGACGGCGCCTTCCAATAGTGCCTGGCCGACGCCCTGCACGATACCACCGTGAACCTGGCCCTCGACGATCATCGGATTGATGATGTTGCCGAAATCGTCGATCGCCGTGAAGTTGACGATCTCGGTCGTGCCCGTATCGGGGTCGATCTCGAGTTCGCAGATCTGCGTGCCGGCCGGATAGACGAAGTTCGCTGGATCATAGAAGGCGTTTTCATCCATACCCGGCTCGACTTCGGCCAGCGGATAATTGTGCGGCACGTAGGCGGCGAACACGACCTGGGCCAGCGGCACGTTCTTGTCCGTGCCCGTCACCTTGAAGACGCCGTTTTCGAACTCGACGTCGGCGACGGACGCCTCCATCAGATGCGCGGCCACCTTCTTGCCCTTGGCGATGATCTTCTCGGTGGCCTTGACGATCGCCGAGCCGCCGACCGCAAGCGAACGCGACCCATAGCTGCCCATGCCGAACGGCGTCGTTGCCGTGTCGCCGTGGACGATCTCTATCTGGTCCATCGGCACGCCGAGCTTGTCGTGGATGATCTGGGCGAACGTCGTCTCGTGGCTCTGGCCGTGGCTGTGCGCCCCGGTCATGACCTGGACATTGCCGGTCGGGTTGAACTTGATCTGCGCCGACTCCCACTGGCCGACGCCGGCCCCGAGCGAGCCAACGACCTGCGAAGGCGCGAGGCCACAGGCCTCGATGTAGGACGAGAAGCCGATGCCGCGCAGCTTGCCTCGCGACTTGGCCTCGGTACGGCGGGCCTCGAAGCCCTTGTAGTCAGCCATCTTCATGGCTTCGTCGATGATCGGCGGGTAGTTGCCCGAATCGTACTGCAGCGCGACCGGCGTCTGGTACGGGAAGGCCGTCGACGGAATGAAGTTCTTCCGGCGCAGTTCGGCCGGGTCGATCTTCATCTCGGCCGCTGCCTTGCTGACGATGCTCTCGACCACGAAGGTCGCTTCCGGCCGTCCGGCACCGCGATAGGCGTCGACTGGCGCGGTGTGAGTGAGTGCCGCCTTCACGTTGGCGTAGATTAGCGGCGTTGTGTACTGGCCCGCCAGCAGCGTGGCGTAGAGATAGGTCGGCACCGCCGTCGCGAAGGTCGACAGATAGGCGCCCATGTTGGCGATTGTTTCGACCTTCAGCGCCAGGAACTTGCCGTCCTTGTCCAATGCCAGTTCGGCGTGGGTGACGTGGTCGCGGCCATGGCAGTCGGTCTGGAACGATTCGCTGCGCTCGGCGGTCCACTTGATCGGCCGGCCGACACGCGACGCAGCCCAGCACACCATGGTCTCGTCGGCGTAGCAGAAGATCTTGCTGCCAAAGCCGCCGCCCACGTCTGGGGCAACGACACGCAGTTTGTGCTCCGGGATGCCCAGCACGAAGGCCGACAGGATGAGGCGCAGTACGTGCGGGTTCTGCGACGTCGACCACAGCGTGTAGTTGCCCGTGCCCTTGTCATATTCCGCCGCCGCGGCGCGCGGCTCCATGGCGTTGGGGATCAGACGGTTGTTGATGAGATCAAGCTTGGTAACATGGGCTGCCTTGGCGAAAGCCGCCTCGACGTCGGCTTTCACGCCGATCTCCCAGTCATAGATGAGATTGCCCGGGGCTTCGGGGTGAACCTGGGGAGAGCCCTTGTCGAAAGACTTCGCCAAGTCGATGTTCGCCGGCTGCACGTCGTAGTCGACCTTGATCGCTTCGGCGGCGTCCTTGGCATCGTCGTAGCTGTTGGCCACGACCATCGCCACCGTATCGCCGACATAGCGTACCGTGTCGACCGCCATCACGGGATGCGGCGGTGCCTTGTGCGGCTCGCCATGCTTGTCCTTGACCACCCAGCCGCAGATCAGGCCGCCGACCTTGGCATCGACAAGATCCTTGCCGGTGAAAATGTTGACAACGCCTGACATCTTGGCCGCCGCGGAAATATCGAGGTTCTTGATCTTCGCGTGGGCATGCGGTGAACGCAGGAAATAGGCGTAGGTCGCGCGGGCGAGAGGCAGATCGTCGACATAGCGGCCGGTCCCCGTCAGGAAGCGCTTGTCTTCCGTTCGCAGAACCCGGGCGCCGATTCCGGTGGCGGCGGTCATGGGGCTACACTCCTGCTGACTTCATGGCCGGGGCGGCGGCCAGAATTGCCTTCACGATGTTGTGGTATCCGGTGCAACGGCAGAGGTTGCCCTCGAGTTCACGGCGCACGGTGGCTTCGTCGAGCTGGTAGTTGTGGCGCTTCACCATGTCGATGGCGCTCATCACCATGCCCGGCGTGCAGAAGCCGCACTGCAATGCATGGTTTTCGCGGAAGGCCTCCTGCATCGGATGCAGTTTGTCGGGGCTCTCGGCGAGACCCTCGATGGTGATGACCTTCGAACCTTCGGCCTGTACCGCCAGGATGGTGCAGGACTTGACCGACTTGCCGTCGACATCGACGACGCAGGCACCGCATTGGCTGGTATCGCAGCCGACATGGGTGCCGGTCATGCCTAGATGCTCGCGCAGGAACTGAACCAGAAGCGTGCGCGCCTCGACCTTGCCCGATACGGCCTTGCCGTTGACGGTCATGGCGACGGAAATGCTCATTACTCTTCTCCCTCACGATTTTAGTTCAGTGCGGTTGTGCCTGAGCGCCGCCGCTGTGCATTGAATGAACCTTCGCAAGTCACTCTGGCGGCGGTCAAGCGAATTGCGGATGACAGCCAGCCCGCGGGCTGGCGCTAACGGTTCGCAAGAAACACCAGGACCAGAACCGCAGCGCCGATACCGATGATGATCCAGTGCTTGTAGCCTCGCTGCGCTGCAGCAGAAGCCGCCGGGCCCGGCGATGTAACAGCGGCCACTGCAGCCTCGGCAGGCGGTGGGCCGCCCACCATGGTGGTGAACTTGCTGAAGAACTCGTCGGCCAGCTTCTTCGCCGTGCCGTCGATCAAACGCGCGCCGACCTGGGCGATCTTGCCGCCGACCTGGGCATCCACGTTGTAGCTCAGCAGTGTTTCGGCACCGTCCTCGCGCAATGTCACGACGGCGCCGCCTTTGGCAAAGCCCGCGGCCCCGCCCTGCCCTTCGCCCGAGATCTTGTAACCGTTCGGCGGATCGAGGTCCGACAAGGTCACCTTGCCGGTGAAGCTGGCGCTGACCGGCCCGATGCGCAGGCGCACCTTGGCCTTCATTTCGGTATCGGACGTCTTTTCGAGTGATTCGCAGCCTGGAATGCAGGCCTGCAGCACGGCAGGATCGTTCAGTGCCGCAAATACCTTTTCCCGTGACGCTGCGATCCTGTATTCGCCCTTGATTTCCATGTCGTAACTCCCGGCTGAAGGCGCCTACCACTTGTTGGTATAGGAGTCCGGCGGCGGTTCTGCCAGTGGCTCGCGTATTGATACGTAAACGGTCGCCAGATAGGGAATTGCCATCAGCACGGCAAGGGCGGCAAACCAGTTGGCCTGGGTATTCCAGAAAAGCGTCCTGATGACCCAACGGGAGCCGTCGGCTGCAACAAAGCCGCCAGCTCCTCCATCGTGCAGCTTGATGGCGCCCTCGGTCACCAGCATGACGACGGCCCAGAAGATCAAGAGCCCCGCCAGTATGATTTCCGGCAGAACCGGCCGGATGCGGCTGAACGAGCGGTCCATGCGAACGAAGCCACGGCTGCCATCGTAGCCCAGCAGACGGCCGAACGAGAGCGCCTTGGCGATCCGGTCGGAACGCGACACCTGTTCCGCGCGCAGAATGGTCAGCGTCTTCCACATCATCAACACGATGCTGGGAATGACGAAGCTCCAGATCGGGAAGTCGCGGTACCGGCCGTCGATGGCAATCTGGCGGTACCAGTCGCCGATCCGTATGACGCCATCGTACCAATCGATGCTGATCACCACGAGGTAGAAGATGCACAGCACCGTCAGAGCCAGGTAGAGTAGCTGGGCCATCAGGTCGACGCGCCGCACGACCCGAAAACGTGGCAATTCCCGCCAAGCACGCCAGGCCTCGCGCACCCGAGCACCGTAAAGCGACGGGTCGGCCATTTTGCCGGTCAGACTGTCGGCGATGCCGCGCAACAGCGCATAGCTGAACAGAGCCAGAAGTCCTGCCCAGAACACCACCCCGGCCATGCGCTCGAAGTAGAAGCTGCGGGACACGTCGATCCAGGTGGCTTGCACGTAACAGGTCGCCACGAGCTGTGTAAAAAATGCAAAGACGACGATGCCCTTCCATCCCACCCGCCGGCGCCCGACGACGAAGGCGAGCAAAACCAGAGCGGACGCGACCGTCGAGAGCGCAAATAGCAGCTGCCAGCGCGGCTCCGCGACCACAGGCTTGCCGAGTTCGAACTTGTCGTGGCGCTGCGCATCAAGCAGCCCCCAGGCCGCCCCCACGGTCCCCTCCTGGCGCGCCTTCCAGTACTGATCGAAAGCCTCGATGATGTTGTAGTCGAACATTTCACGCTCGGCGGCGGACCTGAAGATCGAGAAATAACGGACCTGTTCGACCCGTCCGGGGCGTGCATCGGAGCGCATGCGGCCGTCGCTTGGCCAGCCGGTCTCGCCGATCACGATCTTCTTGCCGGGAAATCGTGCTTGCACCTTCTTGTAGATGTCGACCAGGTGTTTCTCGATGCTCGACGTCCCATCCGGTTCGCGGCGATCGACGCCGATCGGCTCGTCCTCCCAGTACGGCAAGATGTGAATGGTGATGAAGTCGACCTCGTCGGCGAGCGAGGGATTGCGTAGCCAGAATTCCCAGACATCGGCGTAGGTCACGGGTTGGGAGACGCGTTGCTTCACCTGGCGGATGTAGCCGCGCAGCTGGCTTGCCGTGAGATCCTTACGCAGCAGCACCTCGTTGCCGACGATAACCCGCTCGATCGTGTCACGATACTTGTTGGCGTGATCGATCAGCAGGTTGATCTGCTCGAGGTTTTCCTTGTCATTGTCGTTCAGCCACGCGCCGTGCCAGACCTTTAGGCCATACTTGCCGGCGCGCTGCGGCACGGTCTCGAGGTTTTCGCCCGACGAATAGGTCCGTACCGCCCCCACCTTACCCTTGAGGCGGCGAAGATCCTCTTCTATCTGGTCCGGCGTCGGAAACGTCCGCGTCAACGGGCTCTGTCCGGGCCGATAGGGGGCAAAGGACACGCTCTGCAACGGCGCCGTCGTCCAGCCGGCAATCTCCACCGGTCTGTTGGGGGTCCACCACCACAGAAGATTGAGCGCGGCCACGCCCGCAAACGCGACCAACGCAATCAAAGCACGCATGCCGAAGGTTCTAGCAGGATCGGCCGGCCGGCGAATGTATATTCAGCGCCGATTGTCCCCAAACGCCTCAATTGGCACTACGTTGCATACCAGCGATTGCCTGCCGGGTGACCTGGTAACCGCGGAACAGGACCGCTTCCTTCCAGTCGTCGGTATCGGGATAGAACTGCCGGCGCATCGCCGCCCTTATCGGTCCGGCCTCCTTGCCCAGCGGATCACCGTACTTGTGCAGCCAGTGGTCGGCCCGGAAGGCCCTCTGGCCGCTTTCACGATCGAAGGTTCCGTATTCCAGCGTGCACATGGTGAGCCGGGTCTCCGGCTCCAGCAGAATGCGGTTGAGGCCATAGTGGCCGAGCCCATCGCGGGCCTGCGACGCCGTCTGCCCCCGCTTCGACTCGGTCACCGATTCTCCCCAGAAGTCCCGCACCCGGCGCGACGCCGGCGTGTCGATGTCGTAGTGGGTGATCGGCTCGCCGTAACCGTAGGGACCGAGCCCAGTGTGAAAGTCGATCACGGCAACGTCGCCGCGCCCCTTGAGATGCCTGTCGGCGATCGCGTGCAAGGTGCGATTGGACCACGATGGGCCCCCTCCGCCGAAGAACATGCCATCCGGGTGGCTGTACTGGCCGCCCGACACTGCCCGGAAAAAGGCGATGTCGCCGACCTTCTTGCGATAGGCTGCCAGCTTTGCGTCGGCCGCCTTCGTGCCGGCCTCACCCAGGTCCGCCGGCACGAGAAAATCGGCGATCTCGAGATAGCCCTCGTTCACCGGATAGGGCTTACCGTGGTCGATGTAATTGCGATTAAGGTCGTTGCCCTCCTCGGTGACGCGCCGCGTCCAGGCAAATCCATAGGGATTGATCGCGTGGACGAAGACAGCAGCAGTATCCGGAGGCAGACCTGAGGCGCCGACTGTCGCCAGCCAGTCGACCTGGAAGCCCGAACCGCAATAGCCTTCCACGCCATGTGTGCTCGATATCGTCGCGACGACCTTGGAGGCATCCTCGGGCCCGACGACTGCCACATCGGTCGACAGCGGCTCCCCTCCCGGCCCCTTGCTTGGGTTGTCGTAGCGGAAAGTCATGGCACCGGCGAGCCGCGCCGCGGCCAGAAACTTGTCTCGCGCCTCGCTGTAGTCGGCGGCGAACGACTGGATATTGCTCATCTGGTGCTGCCTAGGTTCGCAGGGTCAGGCCGCCATCGACCACCAGCTCGTGGCCGGTGATGAAGTCGGCATCGTCGGAGGCCAGCAGCAACGCACCGCGGGCGATATCGATCGGCTGGCCGAGACGGCGGAGTGCCGCCTTCTTCTCCCAGACGGCGCGGATGTCGGGATTGTCGAAATTCGTGCGGGTCATGCCGCTGTAGATCGCGCCGGGGCAAACATAGTTGGCGGTAATGTTGAACTTGCCGAGCTCGAGCGCCAGCGTGCGCGTCAGCCCTCCCACGCCGGCCTTGGAGGCGCAGTAGGCCGCCAGGCCGAAATCGGTGTCGAATGCCATCACGGATGCGGTGTTGACGATGCGGGCGCGCCCCTTTTCCCTGGCCCGCGTCTTGAGCACCGGGATGGCTTCGCGGCAGAGCCGGAACATCGCCCGCAGGTTGACGCCATTGACGCGATCCCAGTGCTCGTCGGTCATCTCTTCGACGAATGCACGGCCACTGACGCCGGCATTGTTGAACAGGATGTCGATCGCACCGAAGCTGGCAAGCGCCGCCGCCACGATATCGCGCGGCGCTTCATCGCCGGTGACGTCGGCGGCGAAGGTTGCGATCGCCGGATTGCCCGCGTGGGCCGAGTCGATTGCCGAGCCCGGCAGGTCGACGGCCAGAACGTGCGCACCTTCGTCGGCGAACAGCGTGGCGGATGCCGCACCTATGCCTGAAGCAGCCCCCGTCACAATCGCGACCCTGCCACTCAATCGGCCCATAGCGCCCTCCTCAGGAGATCGTCAGCACAACCTTGCCTGTAGCCTTGCGCGACAGCAGCGCATTCATCGCATCGGCGCCCTGCTCGAGCGGAAAACGCATGGAAATATGCGGCTTCAGCTTGCCCTCGGCGTACCAGGCGAGCAGCTCGCTGAAATTCTTGCGTGCTTCCAACGGGTCGCGTCCCCGCCAGGCGCCATAGAAGACGCCGCGGACATCGCAGCTCTTCAGCAGCGCGAGGTTGGCCGGCAGCGAGGGAATGCGACCTGCGGCAAAGCCCACGACCAGCAACCGCCCGTACCAGGCTATGCAGCGGATCGACTCGTCGAAGGCATCGCCGCCGACGGCGTCGTAGATGATATCCGCACCGTTGCCGCCGGTCAGTTCCTTGACCTTGTCGCGCATCTTCTCCTTGGCGTAGTTCACGAACATCGTGGCGCCGTATTTCTTGCAGATTTCCATTTTCTCGTCGCTGCCGACCGCCGCGATCACCTTGAGCCCCATCAGGGCCCCGAGTTCGACAGCGGTCAGGCCGACGCCGCCAGACGCGCCGGTAACCAGCAGGGTCTCGCCGGGCTTGTAGCTGCTGCGCTGCTTCAAGGCGTAGTACGACGTGCCGTAGGTCATGGTGAACGCGGCACCATCGTCATAGCTCATGTTTTTCGGCATCGGCAGCAGACTGCCTTCGTCGACCACGGCCTCGCTGGCGTAACCACCATGGCCAATCATGCCAATGACCCGGTCACCGACCTTGTAGTTACCGACGCCCTCGCCCACCTCGGTAATGTCACCGGCGATTTCATGGCCCGGCGCGAACGGACGGGGTGGCTTGAACTGGTACTTGTCCTGAATGATGAGCGTATCAGGAAAGTTGACCCCTGCCGCACGGACGGCAACGCGGACCTGCCCTTTGCCCAGTGGCCGCGACGGCAATTCCACCATCTTCAGGCTCTCCGGGCCGCCCGGCGTCTCGCTCAACAATGCGCGCATTTCGATTTCGCTCCCAAGTGTCGATGTTTCGTCCTGTGACGCCATTGATACGATGACCCGCCGGGCAGCGTCCATCCATGCTAGAAGGCCGCACTTTCGAGTGGAGGAATTCAAGGGGGAGGATAATGGCGGGTCTGTACTTCGAGGAATTTACCGTGGACCGGACGTTCGAACACGCCTGGACCCGTACCGTTACTGAAATGGACAACGTGCTCTACAGCTCGCTCACCATGAACGTACAGCCGCTGCACATCGACGAGGAGTTCGCCTCCAAGACCGAGTTCGGCCAGCGCATCGTCAACAGCCTCTTCACGCTCGGCCTGATGATAGGCATCACCGTAAACGACACGACCCTGGGAACCACTGTCGCCAACCTCGGCATGACCGATGTGCGTTTCCCCAAACCGGTATTCCATGGCGACACGCTGCGGGTCCGCACCAAAGTGCTCGGCCTCCGCGAAAGCAAGTCCCGGCCCGATGCCGGTATCGTCGAGTTCTTCCACACCGCGATCAACCAGCGCGGCGAAATCGTAGCTGAGTGCAAGCGCCAGGCGCTGATGCACAAGAAGCCCAAAGCCTGAGGATCACCGATGCGTTCGTTTCTGTTCGTTCCCGCCGATTCGGAGCGCAAGCTCGCCAAAAGCCCCTCCTCCGGAGCCGACGGGCTGATCCTCGATCTCGAGGACTCGGTCGCTGCCGATCGCAAGATGGTGGCGCGCGACATGGCGCTTGCCTACCTGCGGGCGGCCGACCGCGCCGGCCCCAAGCTCTATGTTCGCATCAACGCCCTCGACACCGGCCTCACGCTCGGCGATCTCGCCACGGTCATGCAAGGCAAGCCCGACGGTGTCGTGTTTCCCAAATGTGTCGGGCAGTCAAACCTCGACCTGCTGGCCACCTATCTGGATGCGCTCGAGACGCGCGAAGGAATCGCCGCTGGCACTACGCGTATCCTGACTATCGCCACCGAAAGTGCCGCCGCCGTGCTGGCGTTGACCGCGGCACCCGCCAGGCACGCACGATTGATGGGTCACTCCTGGGGCGGCGAGGATTTGATGGCCGACCTCGGCGCACTGGCCAAGGGACCTGCCCCCGGCGTCTACGACGACACCTTCAAGTTCGCGCGAACGGTGAACCTGATGGCGGCGGTGGCGGCCGGCGTCACCGCCTATGACACCGTCTATCCCGACATCAAGAACATCGATGGACTGCGCGCCGAAGCAGGCGACGCCCGGCGCATGGGATATGGCGGCAAGATCGCCATCCATCCCGATCAGATCGCGATCATCCATGAGGTTTTCACGCCCAGTGCCCAGGAAATCGACTGGGCCCGGCGCGTCATCGCCACGTTCGAGAGCAACCCAGGATCCGGTGTTCTGACGCTCGACGGCAAGATGCTCGATCGGCCACACCTCGTTCTCGCCCGGCGCCTGCTGGCACGGTCGGAGGGATGAAGGACAATTTCGGGCTCTACGAGGCGCTCGACCGGATGTTCAGCGGGTTGAGCACCTCGGTCCTGACGCTCGATGAATTCCTGACCGGCCTGCAGGGCCGTTCCTATGCCTTTGCTATTCTGGCGCTCGATGTACCGAACGTTATTCCTACCGGCATCCCCTGGCTGTCGACGGTGACGGGCGTACCCATGTTGATTCTGCTGGCCCAATTCTTCGCCGGCCGGCCCGTGCCGTCATTGCCGAAGATGGTCGGTCGGCGCGGCCTGTCCCGAGGCAAGCTCCAGAAATTCCTGGGCCGGGCTCGCCGCTATATTCACTGGCTCGAAGACACCGTGCACGCCCGATACGAGTGGTGGGTGGCCGGCACGCCGCGGCAGCTGCTCCTCGCGGCGTGGTCGTTCAACACACTGATCCTGGCGTTGCCGATTCCCTTCGACAACCTGTTCCCTGCCATTGCCATCCTGTTCTTCTGCTTCGCCCTGATAGAGGACGACGGCGTGATGGCCATTCTCGGCTGGCTGCTCACGGTCGTCACTGCGATCTGGACGGTTTTCCTGCTGATGGTCGGCCATGCCGCAATCATGGCCGCAATTTCGACGCTCCGGGGCATCATCCTGGACTGATGGTGAACACAGCATGATCCAAGGCATGGAACCTTCCATCAATTTGCGGGATGCCCTCGATCGTGGTGAGTCCCTGCCGGCACGCTGGTACACCGATCCGTCGATCACCGAGCGGGAGATCACCCACGTCTTTCGCAAGAGCTGGAACTATATCGGGCCGTTGGCCGAACTCACCACGGTCGGCGACTACGTCACCGGCTATGCCGGTGGCGTGCCCGTCGTCGTGATCCGCAATGAGTGCGGGCTGGGCGGTTTCGTCAATGTCTGCCGCCACCGCCGCCATGAAGTCATGAAAGGGCGCGGCAACGCCCGGTCGATGCAGTGCGGATACCATGCCTGGACCTACGACCTCACCGGCGGTCTCAGACGCGCGCCGCGCTCGGATGCCGAACCCAACTTTCGGCTCGGGGACTTCCCGCTCCTGCCGGTCCGTGCGGAAGCCCTGGGGCCCTTCGTGTTCGTCAATCTCGACGCCGATGCCCAGTCGGTGGCGGCCTGCTATGGCCCGGTCCTCGACCTTATCGCCAGTAGCGGCGTGGCCCTCGACTCGCTCGAACTCCACAGCCGCGAAGATTGGCGGTCGCACGCCAACTGGAAGACGATGCTGGAAAATTATCTCGAGTGCTATCACTGCGCAGTGGCCCACCCGGGCTTCAGCGCCGCGATCGACGTGCGGCCGGATGCCTACACCCTAAGCGCTCACGGCTGGTTCTCAAGCCAGAGCGGCCCGGTCCGGGCGTCTGCCCTTGACGGCAACAGCAAGGTCGAACTCTACGACGTCGCCGGGCCGGTGAAGCAGTCGCAGTATCACTTCCTGTGGCCGAACATGACCATCAACATCAATCCGGGTTTTCCCAATCTGTCGGTCGACGTCTGGATGCCGAGCGGACCGAATGCGACCGATGGGTTTTCCGAACAGTATTTCGGCCCCGGCGTCAGCGCGGATTTCGCGCGCTCCCTGATCGCGTTCAACAAGCAGGTCGCTAAGGAGGACGATGCACTGACCGATTCAGTGCAGCGCGGACTGCTGGGCGGACTGCCCGATCGCGGTCGCTCTCTGACCGGCAGCGAAACTCTCGTCATCCATTTTCAAAAGATGATCGTGAACGCCGTGGCCGCGCCCGCTCAATAGGAGCGTGGCAACCCAAGGACGTGTTCGGAAACGAAGTTCAGAATCATGTTGGTCGAGATCGGAGCCACCATGTAGAGCCGCGTCTCGCGGAACTTGCGTTCGATATCGTACTCCTCGGCGAAGCCGAACCCACCATGCGTCTGCACGCACATGTCGGCCGCGGCCCAGGCCGCCTCCGAGCCCAGCATCTTGGCCATGTTGGCCTCGGCGCCGCACGGCAAGCCGGCCTCGTAGAGGGAAGCCGCCTTGCGCACCATCAGGTCGGCGGCCTCGGTCTGGGCATATGCACGGGCGATGGGATACTGCACACCCTGGTTCTGGCCGATCGGCCGGCCGAACAGCTTGCGCTCCTTGGCGTACTCCGTGGCCTTTTCGATGAACCAGCGCGAGTCACCGATGCATTCGGCGGCTATGAGAACGCGCTCGGCATTCATGCCGCCCAGGATATAGCGGAAGCCCTGCCCTTCCTCGCCGATCAGATTCACGGCCGGCACTTCCATATTGTCGAAGAACACTTCGGTGCTGTTGTGGTTCATCATCGTGCGGATCGGCCGGACCGTGAGGCCCTTGCCCAGCGCCTCGCGCATATCCACGAGGAACACCGACAGCCCCTCGGTGCGTTTCTTGGTCTGCTCCCTGGGTGTCGTGCGTGCCAGAAGCAACATCAGGTCGGAATGCTCGGCGCGACTGGTCCATACCTTCTGGCCGTTCACGACGTAGGTGCTGTTGTCCTTTTTCACGGCAGTCGTGCGCAGCGCCAAAGTATCGGTGCCACTGGTCGGCTCGGTGACGCCAAACGCCTGGAGGCGCAATTCACCACTTGCGATCCGAGGCAGATAGCGCTCTTTCTGCTCCTTGCTGCCATGCCGAAGCAGCGTGCCCATGATGTACATCTGGGCATGGCAGGCCGCACCGTTGCAACCGGAGCGCTGGACTTCCTCTAGAACGGCTGCGGCGGCCGAAATGCCGAGCCCCGCTCCGCCGTACTCCTCGGGAATGAGCGTTGCCAACCAACCGGCATCGGTCAGTGCCTTCACGAACGCGGTCGGATAGCCGCGCTCGCGATCGAGGTCGCGCCAGTAGGCGCCGTCGAACTTCAGGCAGAGCTGACGGATCGCGTCGCGGATTTCTGGATGCGTGGGAGCGTAGGGGTTTTCCATGGCGGCGCAAACTAGTCCGCCGCCCGCCCCCATGCAATGCGACGAAGACCGTCAATCAGTGCGCCATGAACATCCGGGCCGAAACCGTCGACCGTGGCTTCGCGCCGCGCCGTGACGCCATCGACCGCGCCGGCTTCGTCCACAACGGCCTGCGTCACAGCAAGATCGCGTTGTGCGGTCAGGAATCTGGCAATCGTCAGGCTCCAATCCGCACGCAACACCGCAAGTGCCGCCATCAACCCGTACGCACCCCAGTTCGAGACTCCCGCCACAACAAGGTGATCGCAGGAAGTGACGCAACCGATCTCGGCACCATTCGGCACCGTCCGTGCGATCAAGCCCGCCGACAGCTTTCCCATTCCGATCTCATTGCCGCCGTCGCCGATCGCCAGCTTCTTCCAGGGTCCACCGAGGAAAAGATCGTCCAGTGGTGCGGTCCATGCCGAGACATCGACACCACGCATGTTACGCGGCTGGCCATCGGCGCTGCGCCCACAACGCTCGATGGCAACTGCATGACTCAATCCGGCGTTCCGCCAAGAGCCAATCAAACGACCGAGACCAGCGCGGTCGCCAACACCCACTTCGTCGACCAACACGCCGCCACCCGCCGCAGCGGCGGCCACGCGCACGGCCTGCGCACACGGCGTGTCGACGGCGATCCGCACCGGCACGCCGCATACCGCGAGTGCAGCGGCAAGCAGCGCCGTGCCGACGGGACCGTCGGTCTCGGGTGCCGCAACGTCGCCCCGCGGGACGAAAAAGCCGGTGATGAGACCGACGCTCGACGCCCCGGCCAGCGACCGGCCAGCCGCCGCAAGTCCCCCGGTGCATTCCGCGATCAGTTCCGCGGTCTTGCGTCCGATATCCCGGCAAACCAGCGCCTCGATGGCGGCAAGCTGCCGCTCGGCGTCACTTGTCCTTGGCGACATACAATCCCGTCCAATCTGGTGGCGAATCGTCGATCAGACCGTCGATCCGCGCGTGCATCATTGCGTAATACCCTTGCGGCCAGCCCACCGCCTCGGCGGCAGCCTGACAGCCATCGATCATTTGCAATGCCTCAGCAAAGGCTCCGGCTCGATAATGCTTCAACAGCGCCGCCTGCTTCTCTACCAGCCGCCGAAATGCGGGCGACTGCGCCATCGTCGCATCACCGAGCAGCGCATGGACCCGCGCCGGCTCGGTCTTACCTTTCACCATCACCAGGTCGATTTCGATCGAAGCAAAGTCCGCGACTTGCGCGCGAGTGTTGTCGCCGATGATGACCCCCACCCCGTAGGTCTTGCATTGACCCTCAAGGCGGGATGCAAGATTCACCTCATCGCCCAAGCAGGAATAGGTGAAGCGCTGGGACGACCCGAAGTTTCCCACCGAGGCCTTTCCGGTATTCAATCCGACGCCGATGTTGACCGGAATATGACGCCGGCCTGCCGCTTCCGCCTCGGCCTTCCATTCCTCGTTCAGGCTCCGCAACCGCGCCTGCATGGCGAGAGCCGTCTCGCAGGCACGCACCGCGTGAGCCTCGACGGGCAATGGAGCGTTCCAGAACGCCATGATCGCGTCGCCCATGTACTTGTCGATCGTGCCACGGTTGCCGAGAATCAGGTCGGTCATCGGCGTCAGAAAGCGGTTCATGAAACGCGTGAGGCCGGGTGGATCGAATTGTTCGGAGATCGTGGTAAAGCCGCGGACGTCGGTGAACATGACGGTGATCTCGCGCATCTCGCCGCCCAACTGCAACAGCTCGGGGTTGCGCGCAAGCTGTTCGACGACGTCGGGCGAGAGATAGAGGCCGAATGCCCCGCGGATTTCGCGTCGGTCGCGTTCCGCCCGCATGAAGGCCAGGACCGAGCCGCTGATATAGATCGCCGCCAGGGTGGCCGGCGGATAGATCGGATCGAATAGCAACTGGTAGTGAGAATAGGCGATCCACGGCACCAGGACGCCGACACCTATGAGAGTGATGGCAGCGCCCGCCATTTTCGCCGCCGACAGCCGGGGCAACAACCAGACGAACAACAGCCCGATTGCCGCCAGATAGAGAAATTCGGCACCAACCGCGTAGTCCGGCCGCGCCAGGAATTTCTGCTCGACCATCTGTTCAGCAAGCTGCGCGTGGATTTCCACGCCAGGCACTGTGTCCTGGACCGGTGTATTGCGTAGATCCTTGAGACCGATCGCGCTGGTACCAATGAAGACGATCCGCCCCTCAAGTTCGGCCGGCGGGACTTTGTCCCTGAGAACAGCGAGTGCCGAGATGAAACGTTGTGGGATATGGCCGGTGTCGAAGAGTGTCACCCGCCCGTGAGCGTCCGTCGGCACCAGCAGGTCGCCAGTCTTGATCGAGACCATTCCTGTTTTCTCGCCGAACGACATTTCGCCACTCGCGCCGGACGACTTGATCAAATAGGTCCCAGCGCCCTGGGCCACGCGCAACGCCTCGATCGACAACGCCGGGAACAGCCCTTCATGGCCGGTCAGGCGAAACATCATCGGCACGCGTCGTATCACCACGCTGTCGTGGTCGGTGTTGACGCTGCCGTTACCCTTGGCCGCTGCCACCAGCAACGGAAGCGTCGTTACCGTACGGACCTGTTGCGGCAGGAACTGGCTGGGGTCGTCGCCCGCGAAGGCAACGCCGAAGAAGCGCCGTGGCGGATCCGTCCCACCGTTCAGGTCGAAACCGAAGCCCGTCACGACCGCCGAGCTGGCAATCGCTCCGGCAAAAACCTTGTCGCTGTCCTGGACCGCAGCCGATATCTTCCGGACGGTTTCCGGATCGGTGAACGCCCCGAGTTCGCGAACCATGCCACTGATCGACGAGCGATCCGACTCAGCAAACACCGCGTCGAACACGATGGCTGCCACGCCCTTCTCGGTGAGTTTGTCGACCAGCTCGGCAAGGACCGTGCGAGGCCACGGCCATTGGCCGTAGGCGGCAAGCGACGCCTCGTCGATATCGATGATGCGCACCGGGGTTTCGGGAGAGTACTGGCGCGGCTGAAGCCGCTGAAACTCGTCGAAGGCGAAATCGCGCAGGCGCGCCAGTGCCAAGGGGTCGAGAGCGCGCAGGAAAAGTGCGTTCACCAGCACAAGCAGGGCAATGACCAGCGGGGCACGCAACGCATTGTTGCGGCCGAACAACCAGCTCATGCGCATCTGATAATGACCCCTCCTACGAATGTCACTTTACGGAACGACGTTCTCCAAGCCAAATGGCGCACCTTGACCGCCGAAAGCAATCCTTCCGCACTGCACGGCATCTATTTCAAGCTGGGCGCGCTCGTACTGTTCTGCACCATGGACTCCATGGTGAAGGCGCTGGGCGGCTCCTATGGCTCGTTCCAGCTCATGCTGTTCCGCAGCGCCATCGCCATGCTGCCAGTCGCCGTCCTGATCTGGCGGGCAGGTGGACTGAAGATCGTGCGCTCCAATCGACCGTGGCTGCAGGCGGCACGCGTTGTCGTCGGCTTCGGCAGTCTGCTGGGCTTCTTTTACGTCTTCCCGCGCATGCCACTGGTCGACGCCTACGCGATCTCGTTTGCCGCCCCGCTGTTCATGGTCGCGCTCTCGGTACCTCTACTCGGTGAGCCGGTCGGCTGGCGGCGCTGGAGCGCGGTCGGCGTCGGTTTCGCCGGCGTTCTGATCATGCTCGACCCTTGGGGCATGGAGTTCCACGCCATCTCGCTGATCCTTCTGGCGGCGACCTTCTGCTATGCGCTCTCAACCATCCTGGTGCGGCTGGCAAGCCGCCACGATCACGATGTCGTAAGCTTGTTCTGGTTCTCGCTGAGCGCCAGCGTGGTGTCGTTCTTCGGTGCCATCCCGGAATGGATCTGGCCGACGCCGATCGACTGGGTCTGGCTGGTCCTGCTTGGCCTGCTGGGCGGCGTGGCGCAGGTCCTCATCACGCGCGCCTGGCGACTCGCTCCTGCCGCGGTGCTGGCGCCGTTCGATTACGCTTCCATCGTGCTCGCCGTCCTGTTCGGCTACCTGTGGTTCAAGGAAGAGCCGTCGTCGACGATCTGGTACGGACTGCCGCTGGTCATTGGGTCGGGGCTCTACATCCTGCATCGTGAACGCATGCTGGCGCACAGTCGGAGGTCGGCGCCACCCTCGTGACGCCAAGCTGCATCGGCCCAAGCCAAGGTGGCGACCGGTGCCTCGTAATCGCGTTGAAGCGGCATCTTCCAACTCCTGGACGACAGCAGGCATGCATTTCCCATGTAAATATTGAGGAAACTCCCAGTGGTCGGGTCATTCTGGGGCCTGAAAACCCCCGATTCGTCGATTTTGCGTGTTTCCATGGACTGCATGAACTGCTGATCCGCAATGCAGAGCATTGACGAACCGGCATTCGAACCACATCTTGTAGCCATGACTGACACTACTTTTGCCGTGACCGAGAGCGCCGCCAAGCGGATCGCCTTTCTCGCCTCCAAGGAGGCCAAACCCGTGATGATGCGGGTGGCCGTTCTGGGCGGTGGCTGTTCGGGTTTCCAGTACAATTTCTCGTTCGAGGACGCCCGTAGCGATGACGACCTTCTGATCGAACGCGACGGCGCTGCGGTGTTGGTCGACAGCACCTCGCTGGAATTGCTCAAAGGCAGCCAGCTTGACTATGTCGAGGAAATGGTCGGTGCCTCGTTCCAGGTGAACAACCCGAACGCCACCTCGTCCTGCGGCTGCGGCAACTCCTTCAGCGTGTGATTCGACCGCGATGAAGGTCGCGACCTGGAACGTCAATTCTGTCCGCAAGCGGACCGGAAATCTGGTCGCGTGGCTCCAGCGCGCCAAGCCCGACGTCGTCGTGCTGCAGGAACTGAAGGCCCAGCAGGAACAGTTCCCCAAGGCCGAGATCGAGGCTGCGGGCTACCGGGCTGAGATCGTCGGCCAGAAGGGCTTCAACGGCGTCGCCCTGCTCTCGCTTCATCCTGTCGAAATCACGGCCAGAGCACTGCCGGATGCCGTGGCTGACGAGCCGGCCCGCTACATCGAGGGCCGCATCTCCACACCTAGTGGCCCGCTCACGGTTGGCGGCCTCTATCTGCCCAACGGCAATCCGATCAGTACCGAGAAATTCACCTACAAGCTTGCCTGGATGGAGCGCCTCACCCAGCGCGCCCGGGAGCTTCTTGCGAGGGAAGAAATGTTCGTGCTGGGCGGTGACTACAACGTCTGCCCGACCGAACTCGACGTCTACGATCCCCGGGCCTTCGCGGGCGACGCACTCTGCCAGCCCGAGTCACGCGCGGCACTGCGCAAGCTTCTCAACCTTGGCCTGACCGACGCGCTCCGTGCACTTCACCTCGACGACGCACGTTATACATATTGGGATTATCAGGCGGGCGCGTGGCCGAAAGACCATGGTCTGCGGATCGATCACCTGCTGCTCTCGCCGCAGGCCGCCGATCGGCTTGCCGCCGTCGGCATCGACAAGGCCGAGCGCGGCAAGGCCGAGCCCTCCGATCATGTCCCGGTGTGGTGCGAACTCGATCTCGCAGCGTAGGTTCTATTCCGCGCCCGAACCGATCACGCCGCCGTCGGCGATAATGCACTGCCCACACACGAATGCGCCCGCCTTGGAGGCCAGGAATACCGCCACGCCACCGATGTCGTCGGGTTGCCCGATGCGCTTCAGCGCCGCCTTGCCCTCGTTGGCCTTGCGGATCTCCGGGTTGTCCCACAGCGCCTTGGCAAAATCGGTCTGGATCAACCCTGGAGCGATGGCATTGATGCGGATGTTGTGCTTGCCCCACTCCATGGCGAGCGACTTCACCAACGACAGATCGGCGGCCTTCGACATGTTGTAGGCCGCGATGTGAGCAGAGCCGATCAGTGCGCCGATCGACGACACGATGATGAAAGCGCCATCCTTGCGCTCCGCCATCTCCGGGCCGACCATGTTCATCAGCCAGAGGTTCGACATGACGTTGTTCTGCATGATTTTCTGGAACACTTCGTCCTTCAGGCCCGTGAGCGGCCCGAAATAGGGATTGGACGCCGCATTGCAGACCATGATGTCGATCTTGCCGTAGGCCTTGCGCGCCTCTGCAATCAGGTTCTCGAGCTGGGCCTTCTCGGAGATGCTGGCCGCGACGGCGGTGGCCTCGCCACCCCTCGCCTTGATGCCCTTCACGACCTCTTCGCAAGCCGGCAGCTTGCGGCTGGAAACGACGACCTTGGCGCCATGTGCAGCCAACTGCTCGCAGATCGAGCGGCCGATGCCGCGGCTGCCGCCGGTGACCACGGCCACCTTGCCCTTGAGGTCGAACATCATCGGTCGTCTCCTGATTTCATTTAGCGAGGAATGCGATCAGCTCAACATGCGCCGACCAGAGGAACTGGTCGATGGGCATGAGTTTCTCTAGCCGGTATCCACCATCCTGAAGGGTTCGGACGTCGCGGGCAAAGCTTCCCGGATCGCAGGACGCATAGACCACCCGCTTCACCTTCGATCGGGCAAGTTCGACACACTGCGCCGCCGCGCCTGCCCGTGGCGGATCGAGAACGACCGCACCAAAGGCGTCGAGTTCGGAAGCCATCAGGGCATTGCGAAACAGGTCGCGCCGCACGGCCGTCAATTTTCCGCTCCCGAGCCGTCGACCGGCTGCCTCGACCGCCGCCACCGATAGCTTGTCGCTTTCGTAGAGCGTCGTGCGCCATGGCCGCCCGATCGTCAGCGTACCCACGCCGGAAAACAGATCGGCAATCCGCGTGGTATCGCCAACCCACGATGCCACGGCGTCGCGCATTGCCCGTTCGGCCCGCCGGGTTGCCTGCAGGAAGGCGCCGGGGGGCGGCTCGACGGAGACTTCTCCGAAGGTCAGGCTCGGCTGACGGCGCGTGACCAGCGGCTCGGCCGTCGCGCGATCGCCCCAGCTGAGACGCGCCAGATCGGCAGCCTCGGCAAGCGCCACGAGCTTCTGGTTTGCCTCCAGCGACAAGGCGGTCCGCTTGTGCGGCCGCACCAGGACATCGAGGCCGGTGTCGGTGTCATTGGCGATCGCGTCGGCCGATCCGCCCTCGGGAAGAATACCGGCCAGCACCGTGCGAAAATGAGGCAACAAACCCGCGAGCCTCGGCGTGACGACAAGACACGCCTCGACATCAACCAGCTGTTGGCTTGCGCGCTCGTGAAAGCCCGCGACCGCCCTCCGGCCCTGCCGACGCACGACAAAATCCGCGCGGCGCCGCTCGCCCGGCAGTCCGGCGAGCGCCGGCTCGAAGGCTGGCGCTGCGACGCCGCGCTGCTCCAGCGCCCGGGAGATCAGATCGTTTTTCCAGCCGGCATAGATGTCCCGCCGCCAATGCTGCAGGGCGCAGCCGCCACAAATCCCAAAGTGCTTGCAGGGAGCCGGCTCGCGGTGACGCGATGGGGCCAGCACTTCGACAAGGTTGGCCACAATGCCCTCGCCACGCTTGTCGCGTGCTTCGGCTTCGACGATCTCGCCCGGCAGAGCGAAGGGCACGAAGTAGCGTTGCCCGTTCTCGTCCGCGACGCCATCGCCGCGAGCCCCGATCTCGAGGATATTGAGCGTGACGGTCACGCCTGGTTCAGCCGAGCCAGCTCTTGGCCGGCCGCATCTCGCCAACCAGCAGGCCGACGACGTTCCTGATCGGCGGGTGGACGATCTCGTCGCGCTGGCTGGCTGGCAGCACGCCGAGGTGGTCGAGCAATGCGGCCATCGCGACCTCGGCCGAGCGGCCCGCGCCATCCCACATCTTGATCGCAACGCCGAGTCCCAGGGTTGGCAACATGGCGCAGAAAACGCCCTCGGCACCCGTCTTGACCTGCGCCACGCCCGGCAGGGCGCCATTGATCCGCGTGCAGAACCGGCCGCTGCCCGCGACCATGAAGGGCTCGGCATTCATGGCGGTTCGGATGCGGGTTGCCGCCTCGGCATGCTTGTTCGACAGACGCGACGGATCGGCCATGCTGGCCATCGCCCGCGCCAGGGCCTTGAGTGGCGTGGCGAGTGTGGGAATGCCGCAGCCGTCGGTGCCATGGGGGAAGGCATCGGCATCGGCGCCGCAAAGGTCGCTCATGATCGCGCGCAGACGGCGTTGCACCGGATGATCGTATTTGATGTAGCCCTTGGTCGGTTCACCATACTGGACGGCCGTGGTCAGAAAGCCGCTGTGCTTGCCGGAGCAATTGTTGAAGGCCGGTGTCGGCACGGCTGCCTGGCGAATCAGGGCCTCGACTGTGGCCGGCAGACGCGGCGCGTGCGTGCCGCATTCGAGGTCATCCTCGCACAGTCCGACTTGTTTCAACCACGCCCGCACCGTCTCGACATGCCGAGGTTCGCCGTTGTGCGAGGCGCAGGCGAGCGCGATGTGCTCGTTGCCAAGGCCGAACCGATCGATCGCGCCGCTCTCCACGAAGGCCATGGCCTGGATCGGCTTGTTGGCGGAGCGCGGCAGTACCGGCGAGTCGATATCACCCCATGAGGCCACGACCGCGCCATCTGCCTTCACGATGGCCGCAATGCCCTCGTGCCTGCTCTCGACGATGGGGCCGCGTGTAATTTCGATGACGACCGCACTTCCGGTCACGGGTCCCGCTCCAGCTTGACGACGGTGATGTTGTCCTGATGGTCCTTGGCCGCAGCCAGCACCTGCTCGACCAGGCCGCTCGCCGGCCGCGATGCCGCAGCCACTATCTCGTCAGCCGTGAGGGTTTGCACGCCATCGCTGCAGAGCAGCAAGCGGGCATCGGCACCGAGCCGGCGGCTGCCCTTGTCGATCAGGGTCAGGGGGTCGCCCATGACGGCCTCGCGCAATGTGTGGCGCCCGGGATGCTGCTCGGCCTCCTCCGTCGTCAGCATGCCGCGCGCGACCAGGGCATCTATCTGCGGCGCCATCGAATGATCTGCATTCAACCGCTCGAGCTTGCCCGCACTCAGGAGAAAGAAGGGCGAGTCGCCGACGCTGATCCAGCGGACTTCGTCATTGCGAACATGTGCTGCCACGATCGTGGCGCCCATGCCGGCAAGTTCCGGTTTGCGTTCGGCACCAATCCGCACGGCTTCGTTGGCATCCTGCAATCCATCGGCAAGGCCGCCGCCCTGCTCCACCGCATGGACGAACGCATCGACGGCCAGCTTGCTTGCCACCGCGCCGCCGGCATGACCGCCCATGCCGTCCGCGACAATGGCCAGCAACGAGCCGTCGCCCAGTGTCACCAATGCCCAGCTGTCTTCCTGGTAGGGCCGCGCCCCCTGGTGCTGGCTGCCCTTTCCTCGCCACCGCCCGGTCATGCCTAATGCCAGACCGCCGGCAGCTTGTTGAGGCCGCGCAGCGTGAAGCTCCTCCGCCATGCCGGTGCGTCCTTCTCGGGCAACCGCAGGTTGGGCAGGCGCTCGATCAGCGCGGCGAAGACCAGCTCGGCCTCGAGGCGCGCGAGCTGGGCGCCAAGGCAATGGTGGATGCCACCACCGAACGACATCGGCCGGATGTTCTGCCGCCCGACATCGAGCATATCGGGATCGGTGTACTGCGCCGGATCACGGTTGGCAGCGCCCAGCAGCATCACGATGCTCTCGCTGGCCGGCAGCGTCACGCCGCCGATTTCGACCTCGACATTGGTTACACGCCCGGTGATCTGCACCGAGGAGTCGAAACGCAGAAGTTCGTCGATGGCATTGGGGATCAGTGACGGGTCGGCCTTCAGCCGTTCCCATTGCTCGGGGTGGCGATGCAATGCCAGCAGGCCATTGCCGATCAGGTTGGTGGTGGTCTCGTGGCCGGCGCCAAACAGCAGGCTGATATTGGCCTCGAGCTCGGCCGCGGTGAGCTTGTCGCCCGCCTCCTCGGCTTTCACCAGTTCGGTCGTGAGATCGTCCCTGGGCTCGCGGCGGCGCAGTTCGCAGAGCTGGTTGAAATAGGCTCCGGCCATCTTGGTGTTCATGTTGGCGTGGTCGAGCTCGGCGCGAGTCATCGGCACCGGTTCGAGGATGCGGCCGTTGATGTTGCTGGCGGCCAGAAATGGCGCGCGGTGCTCCTCGGGAATGCCCAGCATGTCGCAGATCACGATCACCGGCAGGCGGTGCGCAAGGTCGCGCATCACGTCCATCTCGCCCTTGCCGGCAACGCGATCGATCTGCTCATCGACCAGTGCCCGGATACGTGGCCGCATGTCGGCGACGCGCCGGGCAGTGAAAGCCTTTGTTACCAGACCGCGTAGCCTCGTGTGATCGGGCGGATCCTGCACCAGCATGGTGTGGGCGAGGCTGGCGATCGCCGGCTCTTCCATCCGGTCGCTGCCGTAGCGCCGCATCATGTTTCCCGCGAAGTCCTTGCCGAAGCGGCGATCACGCAGCGCGAAGGCAACGTCTTCGTAGCGAGTCATCAGCCAGAAGCCCTGCGGCGCCTTGAACACCGGTGCGGTCTCGCGCATTGCGCGATAGAACGGATAGGGATCGGCAATGAAGTCCGGATCGAGTGGGTTGAAGGCAGGTGGGGCACGTTCCTGCACCGGCGAGGTCATATCGTTCATGTCAGTTTCTCTAGCATGAAGCTGCTTGCGGCGCGACCGGACGGGACCTTAGCATCGCCTCCTCGTCCGCCACGCGCTTCGTCCGCGCCCGCCATGCAGAAAGACCCTTGGCATGCCTGGAGTTCCCGCCGCCTACGACTGGATCACCCATCACGCCGGCCGCCGGCCAACAACGCTCGCGATCCACGATCTGCAGACGGCTCGGAAGTTCACCTACGCCCAGCTCGACGCGCGGACCGACCGCCTGGCCGCGGTGTTGGCGGCAATGGGTATTGTCCGCGGCGACCGCGTGGCGCTTCTGGCCCCCAACTGCGCCGAGTTCTTCGAGGTCCAGTTCGCCTGCGGGCGCCTGGGCGCCATCATGCTGCCGCTCAACTGGCGGCTCATGGTGCCAGAGCTGGAGTATATCCTGGGCGATTCGACGCCCAAGCTACTGATCCACGACGCGGGCTTTGCCGCATCGGCCGGCCAACTCGCCGGCCTGTGCAACATCCCCCATCGCCTCGAGATCGATCACGACCGGCCCGACGGCCCCTATGAGCGCGCCCTGGCCGCCGCTCCGGCGGGACCGCAACCGGTGGACCTCACCCACGACGACACCGCCGTGGTGATGTACACCTCGGGCACCACCGGCCATCCCAAGGGTGCGATCATCACCCACGGCATGGTGTTCTGGAACTGCGTCAACCTCGGCATCCCCGCCCTGATCACGCCCGAGACCGTGCAGCTCGTCGTGCTGCCACTGTTCCACACCGGCGGTCTCAACTGCTACGCCAACCCGGTGCTGCATGCCGGCGGCACCATCCTGATCATGCGTGCCTTCGATCCCGGCCTCGCCCTCGACTACCTCTCCGACCCGACGCTCGGCGTTACCCACTTCTTCGCGGTGCCGGCGCCCTACCAGTTCATGATGCAGCACCCCAGGTTCCAGGCCGCCGACCTCTCCCGCCTCAGGATCGCCGGCGTCGGCGGCGCGCCCTGTGCGCTCTCGATCCTCGAAACCTGGACAGCTCGCGGCGTGCCGCTGGTCCAGGGCTGGGGCATGACCGAGACCAGCCCGGCCGGCACCATGCTCGATGCCACCGACGCCATCCGAAAGCTGGGCTCGGCCGGCAAGGCGCTGATGCACACCGCCATTCGCATCGTCGACGACGAGGGCGCCGACGTGGCGCCGGGCGGCATCGGCGAACTTCTCATCAAGGGCGCCAACATCACGCCAGGCTACTGGAACAATCCCGAGGCCACGCGGAAGAGTTTCACCGACGGCTGGCTGCATACCGGTGACGCCGCGCGGATGGACGAGGAAGGCTTCGTCTATATCGTCGATCGCTGGAAGGACATGTACATCTCCGGCGGCGAGAACGTGTATCCAGCCGAGGTCGAGAACGTGCTGTTCCAGCTGCCGCAGGTGGCCGACGCGGCCATCATCGGCGTGCCCAGCGAACGCTGGGGCGAAGTCGGCATGGCCATCGTCGTGCGCAAGCCCGAGCAGGGGCTGGAGGAAGGCGACATCATCCGCCACTGCCTCGCGCGCCTGGCCAAGTTCAAGGTGCCGCAGTCGGTGGCCTTCGTCGACGCCTTGCCGCGCAACGCCACCGGCAAGGTGCTGAAGCGCGAGCTGCGGCTACAGTTCGCTTCCGGACCCGCTCCCTAGACCAGCGGCACGTAGTCGTAGTCGCCGACGCCCTGCAGGATCAGGAAGGTGAGCGAGCCTTCACCGACGTTCGTCACCAGATGCGGCCGGCCCGCCACGGCAACAAAACTGTCCCCGACACCCAGCCGCACGTCCTGCTTGGGATCCTGCAGGAACAGCCGCATCTGCCCCTCCAGCACGTAGAAGGTGTCGGAGATGTTGGTGTGGAAGTGCCACGGCACCGTCTGGGTCGGCGACAATTGCAGTTCGCTGATCCGGAAGCCGGGACGTTCGGCGTGCCTGGCCCGTCGCTCGACTTCGTAGAGATGGCTGGCGTCCTTCACCGGCTGCGGTCGCTGTCTGGCCTGCATGTCGCCTCCTTCCGCCTCCACGACCCGTGGAGGTCCATGTCCCAATGAATCGGCCTCAAGGCCTTGGAATCGCTCGGCTATCGAGGGACTGCAGGGTACGCCCGATGCGCGGCCGAAGCGTGCATTTTCGAAAGCGCCATTCCTTCCCGATAAGTCAGGCACGAGTTAGGAATATAGGATTCCTGTATAGGAACATCAAGGGCAGTCGCCCCGCAGTCCGCCCGGGTCAGCGTACCAGCAGAACCGGCACCCGTACCGTGCGGATCATGGTCGTGGTCGTGCTGCCGACGATCAGCGCCCGAAGTGGCGAATGGCCGTAGGCACCCATCACCAGGAGCGAATCGGGCAGCGCCTTCACATAGTCGCCGATCATCTTGTCGGCATGGCCCGATGCAAAGAGCGAGACCGGCGCCGCACCTCGTCCCTCGTGCAGCCGCGCGACCGCCTCCGCCATGCGGGCACGATGGGTGGCATCTTCATGACCGGCCGTGACCAGATGAACCGCCATGCCGGCAAACAGCGGCGAGCCGGCAACGAAGGTCACGGCCTTGATGGCGGCGGGACTGCCGTCGAAGGCAATGACCACGTTGCGCAAGTCGCCGATCTGGCGCGAGGCGATCAGCACCGGCTTCGCGCTGGCACGCACGACCCGCTCGATCTTCGAGCCGATGTGATCGGTCGCGAACTCGCCCGATGCACCGCGCTTGCCCAGCACGACGAGATCGGCGTCGGCCTCGCGCTCGACGATGGTCTCGACGATCCCGCCATGACGATGAATTTGCCGGACATCGGTCAGGCCGGCGTCGCGCAGGCGCTTCTCCGCACCTTCCAGCAGGGCGCGTCCCTGCTCGACGGCGAGCCGTCCCTGCGCTTCGTCGATCCGCGTCAGTTCCTCGAGCAGCTCGCTTTTCACCCCGAGCCCGATGGCGCCGCTCAGGTCGTGCCGCGCGGCCACCGCATCCTTGCGCTGGACCACATGCAGGATCTCGACGCCGGCCGGCAGCCGGCCAGCCGCCCAGGCGGCAAGATCGCAGACGCTGGTCGCGTAGGACGAGGCGTCGATGCAGGCGAGTATCCGTGTCATGTGCGCTCCCCTAGTGGACGGGCTTGTCGCCCGCTCCCGGTTTGTCGTGAGTGCCGAAGCGATCGACCATCGTGGCGCTGGCCTCGTTCAGCCCCTTGACCTCGACGGCCGTTCCTTCGCGCCTGAACCTCAGGATCGCCTTGTCGAGCCCGCCGACCGCAGAGATATCCCAGAAGTGCGACGCCGAAACGTCGATGACAACGCGGTCGACGACTTCCTTGAAGTCGAAGGCCTCGGCGAACCTCTCGGTCGAGGCGAAGAAGACCTGACCGGTGACCTTGTAGGTGCGCGTGCGACCGTCGGACGAAAGCTCGGAATCCACCATGAAAAGCTTCATTACCTTGCCGGCGAACAACAGGCCACTCAGCAGGACGCCGACGAAGACGCCTTGCGCCAGATCGTGGGTCCACACCACCACCACGACGGTCACCACCATGACCACGGAGGACTGCCACGGATGGCTGCGCAGGTTTTTTATCGACTTCCAGCTGAAGGTGCCGATCGACACCATGATCATCACCGCGACCAGCGAGGGCATGGGAATCCGGCTGACCAGCGGCCCCAGCGCCACGATCAGGAACAGCAGGAAGCAGCCGGCAACCATGGTCGACAGCCGCGTGCTGCCGCCGGACTTCACGTTGATGACCGACTGTCCGATCATCGCGCAGCCGCCCATGCCGCCGAAGAAGGCGGTGACGAAGTTGGCGATGCCCTGGCCCTTGCACTCGCGGCGCTTGTTGCTGGGCGTGTCGGTGAGATCGTCGACGATCTGGGCCGTCATCATCGATTCGAGCAGGCCGACGGCGGCCATCGTCAGCGAAAACGGCAGAATGATGCGCAGGGTCTCGAAGGTGAACGGCACCGACGGTATCGCAAAGTAGGGCAGCGTCGACGGCAGCTGGCCCATGTCGCCCACCGTGTTCACGTTCAGGCCGCCGTAGATCGAGGCAACGGTCAGGACGACGATGGCAATCAGTGGCGATGGCACTGCCTTGGTGAGACGTGGGAAGAGATAGATGATGGCCAGTCCGCCGGCCACCATCGCATAGGTGAGCCAGGTCACGTTCATGAGCTGCGGCAGCTGGGCTGCGAAGATCAGGATCGCCAGTGCATTGACGAAGCCGGTGATGACCGAGCGCGAAACGTACTGCATCAGAAGATCGAGACGCAGGAATCCCGCGGCGATCTGCATGAGCCCCATCAAAACGGTGGCGGCGAAGAGATACTGAACGCCATGGTCGCGCACGAGCGGCACGACCAGCACGGCGATGGCGGCCGTCGCCGCCGAGATCATGCCGGGCCGGCCGCCGACCAGCGCGGCGATGACGGCAATCGAGAAGGAGGCATAGAGACCGACCTTGGGGTCGACACCGGCGATGATCGAAAAGCCGATGGCTTCAGGGATCAGGGCAAGGGCGACGACGATCCCGGCAAGGATGTCGCCGCGCGGATTGGAAAGCCATTCGCTGCGCAGCGAGGCGATTGAGGGCATGTCGGGAGAACCTGAGCGGTGAGCGGGCAGTCCCGCGCCGTGCCGGGAATACCGGGACCGGATACAGGGACTTGGGATCGCTTTGCGTTATCCGGGGGATAGGCGCCCGGCCAAGCCACCCGGCAGGCCGGGTCCATCGAAGGTCGATTAATAGCCGACCACCCAGTTATGCTGCAAGTGCGAAGTAAATAATTTTTCTAATATTCAAATGGTTAACGACGAAATGTCGCCAAACCTCTCGCATGTGCGTTATGCACAAGATTGCTGGTATTCGTCCTGCTGCGTGTGCGACAAGCCTCGCGATCCTTTGGCGAAAGGCCGTTTCGACATGCTCACGATCTATGGCGTCTACCGCTCACGTGCCTCGCGCAACATCTGGCTGGCCCACGAACTCGGCCTGCCTTTCAAGCATGTCCCGGTGATCCAGCACTATCGCGATCCCAAGCCTGCCGGGATGCTGCACACCCGCTCACCCGAGTTCCTCAAGGTGAACCCCAACGGCCATGTACCGTCGATCGACGACGATGGGCTGATCCTGCACGAGTCGCTGGCCATCAATCTCTATCTCGCCAGGAAGCACGGCGGCCCGCTGGGCCCGGCCACGAAGGCGGAGGATGGCGAAATCGGCATGTGGGCGCTGTGGGCGGCGACCGAGGTCGAGCCGCATGCCATCAGCGCGCTCTATCATCGCCTCGGCAATCCCAATGGCGCGATGGATCCCCGGATCGCCGACGCAGCCGTCGAGGCGCTGAAGGCGCCGTTCGCCGTGCTCGACCAGGCGTTGGCTGGAACCGGATGGCTGGTCAACAGCCGCTTCACGGTGGCCGACCTCAACACCGCCGAGATCGTGCGCTATGCCCAGGCCGCTGCGCCCGAGCTGTTCGAGACCGCACCGAAGGTGAAGGCCTGGCTCGCCGCCTGCCACGCCCGCCCCGCCTTCAAGAAGATGTGGGCCGAGCGCGAAAAGGAACCGGCTTAGGCCGTCGCAGCCGGAGCAACGGGGGCAGCAGAGGCCGGCGCTGCATCAAGGCGTGCCTTTGCCGACGCGACCGCTTCGGCGGAAAACTGCTCCGGGTACTTCAACACGAGATGCTCGCCGGTCAGCTCGGCGAGGTCGTTCGTCGTCAGCAATTCATATCCTTCGGTCGGCGTCTTGCTCGTCGCCCAGTCCTCCAGGCACTGAACCACGCCCTTGCTCTTGAGCTTGAGGCGGGTCCGGCTGGCGCGGGTCGCGCGGCCGTTCTTCTGGGTCAGCAAGTGCTCGTAGGCCGCCAACGTCCGGTAGAAATCGCGATGCAGCGGATCGGTCTGGTCGGCGCCCTCAAGCGAGCACAAGCGCTGAAACGCCTCGCGCCAGATATCGTCGCGACCCAGGCGTTTGGCGTTCGTCATCAACGTCCGGAGATCGCCCGGATCGGTGTAGCCGGAAATCGGCTTGGCCATCGTCTGCTTCAGGGCAGCCGGCGGCTTTGGAACACTTGTGTGTTTGGCACCATGTTTGGCCACGACAACTCCTGCACATTCGTCCAGCACGGGGCGTGCAAGAGGCAACATCATAGCACATCGCCTGCCGCGCGCTCCGATTGCTTATGCGGCGCCCTCAATCCGGTTCTCACGACCCAAGCGCAGCCTGAAGAGGGCTTCCTGTGGTTTTTCCAGTGCGATCGCGGCGCACGCATCGAGGCCAAGATTCAACCCTCGCAATACCGCGCCACTCACACCATGGCCTACTGCAATGGTTCGACCTCCCGAGGCTGAGATCTCGGCAAGCACGGCCGCAGACCTCTGCCGCAGGCTACAGTACGTCTCGCCCTCCGGCGTCATGAACCCCGCCGGGTCGGCGCACCACTCGGCGGCCGATCGCGGCGGCCTGCGCCCGACCGCGCTCGGTGAGCGCCGAATCCTTCA
>CALFRN010000044.1 GCA_937919085.1 uncultured Reyranella sp. | reverse complement strand
GCGAGGCCGGCTGGATCACCGCGATCTTCTTCGGCGCCTACATGGTCTCGGTGCCGGTGCTGGTCACCCTCACCGACCGCATCGACGCCAAGCGTGTCTATTTGTTCGGCGTCGCTTGTACAGTGGCGGGCCATCTCCTGTTCGGCCTCTTTGCCGATGGATTCTGGTCGGCCTTCGCGACGCGCGCGCTCGCAGGCGTCGGCTGGGCCGGCACCTACATGACGGGCCTCAAACTGCTGGCCGACCAGGTCGACGCCAGGATGATGTCGCGCGCCGTCACCGGCCACGCCGCCAGCATCGGCATCTCGGGCGCGGTCTCCTTCCTGCTGGGCGACGTGCTGGCCGAGCACTTCGGCTGGCGCGCGGCCTTCACGATCTCCGCCGGAACGGCCTTCGTCGCCTGGCTGATGGTGGCGTTTGTCGTGCCATGGCGCGCGGCACCTCCCGCACGGGCGAAAGGTCCTGCGGTAAAAGGGGGGGCGGGGCAGCAACCCGCGTTGTTCGACTTCCGTCCGGTCGTGCGCAACACGTCGGCGTTTGCCTATTCCATCGTCTATTGCGTGCACACGCTCGAGATGAGTGCGTTGCGCGGCTGGGGCGTGGCCTTCCTCGCCTTCGTCGCGGGCTACACCGGCTTCTCGGATGAGACGCTGTCGCCCGCACTGGTCGTCACCGTACTGGCACTTCTCGGAACGCTCACGAGCATCGTGGGCAACGAGGCCTCGATCCGCTTCGGCCGCCGCCGGCTCGTGGCCACGGCCATGATCCTGTCGATCCTGTTCGGCGCGGTCGTGGGCTTCCTCGGATCGACCAGCTACTGGCTGGCCGTGGTTCTCCTCATCGCCTACGGCATGGTGGTGTGGCTCGACTCCTCGTCGGTGACGGCGGGCGCAGCCGGCAATGCCGAACCGTCGCGCCGCGGCGCCACCCTCGCCGTCCATTCGACCCTGGGCTATGCTGGCGGCTTCGTCGGCCCGCTGGTCGTCGGTTTTACGCTCGATCTTGCCGGTGGCATGTCGCCGATGGCGTGGGGGCTCGCCTTCCTCGTCGTGGCGGCGCTGATGGCGCTGGCGCTCGGCGCCTTCCTGCTCATGCGGCCACGCGAGCTAGAGGGCGACCGGGGTCGCTGAAGCTCCTCTCAGTTGCTGTTCACGATGCGCTTGACGATGAAGCCTCGGCCCTCGCGTTCGACCTCGAAGCGCACCTTGTCGCCGGGCGTGAGGCCGGTCAGCGCCGCGGCATCCTGGACGGCAAAATTCCGGATGCCGCCCTCCAGCAGAAGCTGCGGGATCGCCGGATAGTCGAGGGTGATCTTGCTGCCGGTGCGATCGACGGCAACGACGCGACCGGACGCGAGCGGCATGCTTGCTGCCGGCTGCACAGAACCGGCCATTTCGTCGTCATGGGAATATGGCCAGGGGTCGGCCATCGTTTCCGCCGCCGCGACAGACCCGGCCAGGCCGATCGTTGCAGCCAACGTGAGTATTCCGAAAGTAGCTTTAAGGGGCATTGTCATCTCTCCGTAACCCCATCTGGGAGCTCCCGGGCCGATTGCCAGAGGTTTCGCGAGAGTGACCGCCGCGCCTTCCGTCACATTCCCGGGAGCACGTGGTGACTTGAAAGGCGGCGACGTTGGCCGTCGAGACGCCGGTTACGCCACCTGCTTGGTGTCGTTGATCCCGGCGTGGACGGGCAACAGGAACGTGATCGCCCAGCAGACCGCCAGCATGATCGCGGATCCCAGGAGACAGGCCGTGATGCCCCGAACCTGATAGAGCGCGCCCGACAGAAGGATGCCGAGCAGGCGACCGGTCGCGTTCGCGGCGTAGTAGAAGCCCACATCCTCGGCGGCCTTCTCGGAGCCGGCGTAGGCCAGGATCAGATAGGAGTGCAGCGAGGAATTGACGGCGAACGGCAGGCCAAAGAGCGCGAGGCCAAGGACCACCACAAGGTCGGGACGCCAGAGGTCGGGGCTCTGCAGGAGCAGCACAAGCGCCAGCGGGATAGCGACGAGGAGACCGGCCCAGAGCCGCGAGTTCGGCACCTCGCGACTGAGTCCGTCGGCGCTGCGGGTCACCAGGGCCGGCGCGAACGCCTGGATGCCGCCGTAGGCGATGGTCCAGGCCGCCAGGAAGGCGCCGACCTCGACGAAGCGCCAGCCGGCGGCATAGAGAAAGACCGGCAGCCCGACCACGAACCAGACGTCTCGCGCGCCGAACATGAAGATGCGTGCCGCGGCGAGCAGATTGATGCTGCGCGACTTGGCGAAAAGCTCGCGCATCGTCCTGGAGGACCTCGCCTTGCCGAGCTGACGCGGCAGCATCAACAGGCCGACGACAAGGATGACGCCTATCAGCGCGGCCATCAGCCAGAGCGCCGGCTTGAAGCCGACCGCGTCGAGCAGCAGGCCGCCGACGAAAAAGCCCACGCCCTTCATCGCGTTCTTCGAGCCGGTGAACCAGGCCACCCATTTGAAGAGTTGCCCCGAGCCTTCCGCCGCGGTCGCCTTGATCGCCGACTTCGAGGCCGTCTTGGTGAAGTCCTTGGCCAGGCCGGCGATGCCCTGCGCGGCAACGACCCAGGCCACGGACGCAGCGGCGGTCCAGGCTGGGTCGAGGGCCGACAACATGACGAGCCCGAGGATCTGGAGAAACTGGCCGATCGCCAGCATGCGCGGAATGCCGAA
>CALFRN010000043.1 GCA_937919085.1 uncultured Reyranella sp. | reverse complement strand
CGCCCGCCAAAGCGCCGCCCGCCAAGGAGCCGTCCGTCAAGGAGCCGGTCGTCGCCGCGCCGAACTCGCGCGCGGTGCCGTTCGACGCGCAGGTGTCGCTCGATATCGCCGAAGTCGTCTACCGAAAGGGCACCGTTCGCGATCTTTCGCTGGTCCTCGACATTCGGGACGGCGTCGTTGCCGTGCCCCGGGCGCGCGCCATCCTGCCGGGAGACATGGTCCTTCAGGCGTCGTCATCCGCCACCGGCGATCCGGCCAAGCCGTTCGCCAATGGCGAGCTCAGTCTGGCCGGCACCAGGCTGCGCGAGACGCTGGCATGGCTCGACATCGACATATCGGGTGTGTCCGAAGACCGGCTGCAGGCGCTTGAACTGCACGGCAAGTTCGTATCGGCGGCCGGCAAGGTGCAGGTGAGCGATGCCACAATCGCGGTCGACGGTACGAGCGGGACGGGCACCGGTGTCGTGACGTTCGACAAGTCGCTCGTGGCGTCGGCGCAGATCCAGTTCGAACAGATCGATCTCGATCCCTACGTGCCGTCGAGTCCCGAGCCGTGGACATTGCCCGGCCTGGCGGCAACCCCTGTTGCGGCGGTGGCGGTGCCATCCGCCGTGCCGCTGCCCAGCTTCAGCGTGAAGGCCAAGGTGGCCAAGCTCATCTACCGCGGCCAGCCGCTGAAGGGCGTCGAAGCCGACCTGGTGGTGCAGGGCAATCATCTCAAGCTGAATGCAGTCAAGGTCGCCGATCTCCTGGGCGCGAAATTCAGCCTGAGCGGCTCGGTGAACGACTTCGGTACGGTGCCGCGCTTCGACCTGGCGTTCAGCACGACGATGCCCGATGCCGATCGGGTGTTCGGCTATGCCGGCCTGCCGAAATTTCTGAACGGCAAGATCGGCGCCGCCGCTGCCACCGGTCATGCGACCGGCACGATGGCGGCGATTGCCGTGCGCGAGGCGACCGTGACCATGCTGGGGATCACCGCGCACGCGGCGGGCAACATTGTCCTCGGTTCGGATTTTCGCTTCGACCTCGGCCGCTTCTCTCTTCAGACGGACGATGTCAGCCGGCTGGTCTCGGTGGCCACCGGCAGCCCCCAGTCGGGGCTCGGCGCTGTATCGGCCACCGGCACATTCAAGGGCACTTCATCCCGCGCGGCGTTCAACGGCGAAATGACGGCGCTGGGCAGTGCGATGACCGGTACGGTCGACACCACGCTGGGCGCGCGGCCCAACATCACCGCGACGTTGCGGGTTCCCGGCACGATCGACATCGACCAGTGGCTGGGCGTCGCGGCCAGCCCGGTCCCCGCGACCGTGTCGCGTGTGGCGCCCGGCACCGCCCTGCCGGTGGCGGCGCCGCCATTGCCGGACGGAAGGGCGCGCACCTCGACGGCCAAGCCGATCGACCTCTCGGGATTTCGCGGCTTCGACGCATCGCTCACGCTTTTTACGCAGTCGATCGTGGTCAGCTCGCTGCGCGTCAACTACGGCGATCTCACCGCGACGCTCAGGAACGGCGTGCTCAAGGTTTCCAAGCTCACCGGCCAGTTCTTCGGCGGCGCGGTCGATTTCACCGGCACGGTCGACGCCTCGAAAGCCAGGCTGGCGGTCGATCTGTCGGGCAGCCTGCAGGGCATTCATTTCGGGGAGATGCTGCAGGGTGCCGGCGGCACGAACGCGTTCGGCAACAACGACCTCATGGTGGCGATCGACGGCAAGATGAGCGTCATGGAGATCGGGCTCGAGGGCAGCGGCAATTCGCTCGAGGAAATCCGCGATTCGCTGGTCGGCCGCGGGCAGGTCGAAGGCACGCTCCGCCCCGCGGTCGTCAAGGGTTCGCTCGGCCTGGCATCATTCGCCGCCGACGTCGGCGGCATCTTCAGCACGCAGATGGCCTTCGGTTCGGCGGTGTTGCAGGGCTTCATCCGAAACCCGAGCACGGTCAAGGGAGGGCTGGCGCTCAACGGTGGCACCCTCACGCTGCACGATCACACTGTCCAGAGCGACAATGCCGTTGCCACGATCACCAGCCGAACCGATCTCATCCAGGCGATCACCGATACGACGATTGCCGTCGACAGCGGCGCCCGGGCCGGAGCCGAGTACATCATGACCGTGCGCGGCCCGGTGGACTCGCCCACGATGAATGTCCAGCGCGGTCCCGGACGCTGAATGTGCGCCCGGCCGACGGCTCAGGCGGCGCGGCTCTTCAGGGCTTCCCAGGCACGATGGAAAGACTGCGCCATCTCCTCGGCCGGCACCGCGCCGGAGAATAGGACATGGCCCTGCAGCGCGAAGCTCGGCACGCCCTGGATGCCGGCATTGCGCGCCATCTGGTCACCCGCCAGCACTTCCTTGGTGTGCTCGTCGCCCGCCAGCATCGCCAGTACTTCGTCGCGGTCGAGACCGCCTTCGGCTCCGAGACCAGCCAGCATCTGCGCATCGCCGATATCCGCGCCGTTGCAGAAATAGCCCTTGAACAGCGCCTCGACGACACCGTCCTGTACGCCTTTCTGGCCGGCGAGGCGGATCACGCGATGGGCATTCACGGTGTTGGGCGTACGTGTCAGGCGCTCGAAATGGAAGTCGAGGCCGACAGTGGCGGCAGTCTCGGTGAGACGCTGGTCGAGCTGCTGCGACCGTTCGAGGCTGCCGAACTTGGCAATCCGATACTGCTGGCGTTCGACGCCCTCAGGCGGCATTTCGGGGTTGAGCTGGAACGGGTGCCAGGCGACAGCGAAGGCCAGCTTCTGCTTTTCAAGAATATCGAGCGCGCGCTCAAGCTGGCGCTTGCCGACGTAGCACCACGGGCAGATTGCGTCGGAGATGATATCGATGCGGCCGACAGTCGGAGTATTGTCCATGTCGATGTCCTTTCCGCTGCGATGAATTAGCGTATACCTGCCGCCACTTCCGGGCAACGAGGGCAAGCCGATGGAAAAGCCGAAATATCGTTCCGCACTGATCGTGGGCGCCGGGCCGGGACTAAGCGCCTCGCTGGCGCGCCTGTTGGCCGCGAACGGCCTCGCCGTGGCCGTGGCCGCGCGCCAGACCGACAAGCTCGCGGGCCTGGCAAGGGAAACCGGGGCCGCGATCCATGCCTGCAACGCCGCCGATCCGCAGCAGGTTGCAGCCCTGTTCGAGACTCTCGACACCCAGGGTCGCACGCCCGATGTCGTGGTCTACAATGCCAGTGCCCGGGTGCGTGGCGCGCTGGTCGACTTGCCGCCCGACGAGGTCAAGCGCGCCATCGAGATCAGCGCCTTCGGCGCCTTCCTCGTCTCGCAGCAGGCCGCACGCCGCATGCTGCCGAAGAACCATGGCGCGATCCTGCTCTCCGGCGCGACCGCCGGTGTAAAGGGGTTCGCGTTGTCGGCGAGCTTCGCCCTGGGAAAGTTCGCATTGCGCGGCCTTGCCCAGTCGATGGCGCGCGAACTCAGCCCCAAGGGCATCCACGTCGCCCATTTCGTGATCGACGGCGGCATCCGCAGCGCGGCGCGCCCGGTGCCGGCCGACGCGCCCGACAGCCTGCTCGATCCCGACGCCATCGCCGAAACCTACTGGGCCACGCTGCAGCAGCACCGCAGCGCGTGGAGTTGGGAGATCGAGGTTCGGCCGTGGGTGGAGAAGTTCTAGTCGGGAATTCTAGAACGCGGCTTCCAGGAGCCGCCGGGCCTCGTGCAGGTCGCCCAGCACGCGCACGCACTTGCCGCGGACCTCGGGCAACGGCTGGAGGATGTCGGGCACGAAGAAGGCCATGGTGCCGGCGGCGTGCGCGGCGGTGAGGCCGACGTTGGAATCCTCGAAGGCGACGCAGCGCTCCGGTGCCACGCCAAGACGGCGGGCGGCCTCGAGATAGACATCGGGCTCGGGCTTGGCGTGGACAACGTCGTCGCGCGTGGCCAGAGCCTGGAAGCGGTCGAGAAGCCTGGCGCGGCCGAGATGGTGCTCGGCCGTGGTGCGGCCGGCCGAGGTGGCGACGGCACGTGGGATGCCGCGCGCTTCCAGGAAGTCCAGCAGTTCGACCACACCAGGCTTCACCGGGATGTTCTCGTCGAGCAGTTCGCGGATGTTGGTGGAGAAATGACCGCGAAAGACCTCGATGCTGAAGCCCGCGCCATAGAAGGCCTGGATCATCAGATTGCATTCGCGGCCGGGCACGCCGACCATCGCGTGGCAGAGCGTCAGCGGCATCTCGAGATCGAGCCGCCGCGCGGCCGCCTGCATGGCCTGGATATAGAGTGCCTCGGTATCGAGCAGCAGACCGTCCATGTCGAAAAGGGCGGCCTCGACGGGTTCCTTGAGCATGCTTTCGTTCTAAGCTCCACGCCGCAAACCGCAAGCGGGAGAAAATTTCATGCGCATCCATAACCTATATGTCGACGAAAAAGGCGAAACTCACTTCCGTGACATCGAAGTCGAGTGGAAGAACGAAGGCCGCGGCGGGAAGACTTCCGCGACCTTGCCCGCGACCGGGATCATCTTCCGCGAGACGCCGGGCAGCTATGACTACGAATGGCATCCGGCACCACGCCGGCAATACATCATCAACCTCGATGCCGGCGTCTCGATCCAGGCGAGCGACGGCGAGACCCGCATCATTGGCGCCGGCGAGGTCATCCTGGTGGAAGACACGCACGGCAAGGGCCACTGCTCGAAAGCCATCGAAGGCAAGCTGCGCCACTCCATTTTTGTACCGATCGAATAGGGACTCATCATGAACATCCAGACGCCCGTCGACCCCACCAACGATCTCGTCGAAGCCGCCAGGCGCGTGCTGCCGGGCGGCAGCTTCGGCAACATGCCGGCCGAGGTGATCCTGAAGGAAGGCAAGGGCGGCCGGGTCTGGGACGAGGCGGGCAAGGAATACATCGATTTCCTGCTGGGTTCGGGGCCGATGTTCGTGGGCCACGCCCATCCGGAAGTGACGGCCGCGGTGCAGGCGCAGGTGCCGCTCGGTACCACCTTCTTCGGCAACAACCGCCACGGCATCGCGCTGGCCGAGGCGATCGTCGAGGCGGTGCCCTGCGCCGAGCAGGTGCGCTTCGTCTGCTCCGGCACCGAGGCCGATCTCTATGCCATGCGGGCGGCGCGCGCCTTCCGCAAGCGCGACAAGATCCTGAAGTTCGAGGGCGGCTATCACGGCATGAGCGACTATGCGCTGGTCTCGCTGGCGCCTAAGAAACCCGGCAACTTTCCGCGCGGCTCGATCGACTCGGCCGGCATTCCGAAGTCGGTGGTCGACGAGATGGTGGTCGCGGCCTTCAACGACATCGATATGGTGCGCAGCCTGATCGAGGAGCAGAAGGACGAGCTGGCCGGCGTCATCGTCGAGCCGTTTCAGCGCCTGATCCCACCCAAGCCGGGCTTCCTCCAGGCGCTGCGCGACGTGACGGCCGAACACGGAATTCCGCTGATCTTCGACGAGGTCGTGACCGGCTTCCGCTTCGCCTACGGCGGCGCCCAGGAATACTACGGCGTGACGCCCGATCTCTGCACGCTCGGCAAGATCGTCGGCGGCGGCTTTGCGCTGGCCGCCATCGCCGGGCGTGCCGACATCATGGCGCATTTCGACCGGCTCGCCATGGCCGACGAGGACTTCCTGTTCCAGGTCGGCACGCTCTCGGGCAATCCGGTTGCCGCCGTCGCGGGTCTCGCCACGCTCGACATCCTGAAGCGCCCCGGCACCTACGAGCAGGTGTTTGCCACGGGTCGCGAGTTGATGGGCGCGTTGCAGGAGCTGATGAACTCGGCCGGCATCAAGGCGCAGGTGGTGGGCGAGCCGCCGCTGTTCGACATCGTCTTCACCGACCAGCCGATCAAGGATTATCGCGACACGCTGAAGGCCGACGCGGCGATATTGAAGCGCTTCAACCAGGCACTGCGCGCCCGCGGCATCATGAAGGGCGAGAGCAAATACTACGTAAGCGTTGCCCACACCCGCGCCGATATCGACCACACGATCGGCGCGTGGAAGGAGGCGATAGAGGAACTGAAGTGAAGAGAGCGCCCGCGGCAGAAAGGATACGGGCGGCGTCTGCGGAGTCCGTGTCGGGTCAATGTCTTTGCGGCGCCGTGGAGAT
>CALFRN010000042.1 GCA_937919085.1 uncultured Reyranella sp. | reverse complement strand
CTAGGTGGCCGACGGCCGCTGGGATAGGATTTGGCGCAATTCATTGAAATCAGGAGTCAGCCATGGCTGTTCTCAACGTCAACGGCAAGTCGCTCAATACGACGGCCGACCCGCGCACGCCGCTGCTCTGGGTCCTGCGCGAGCAACTGGGCCTCACCGGCACCAAGTATGGCTGCGGCATCGCGCAGTGCGGCGCCTGCACCGTTCACATCGGCGGTGTCGCGACCCGCTCGTGTCAGGTGCCGCTCAACTCGGTCGGCAACCGCAAGGTCGTCACCATCGAGGGGCTGGCCGCCAACGGCACCCTGAACAGGATCCAGCAGGCCTGGGTCGAATTCGACGTTCCCCAGTGCGGCTACTGCCAGAGCGGCATGGTCATGGCGGCCACCGCGCTGCTTGCCGCCAAGCCGCAGCCGACCGATGCCGACATCGACGCGGCCATGACCAACATCTGCCGCTGCGGCACCTACCAGCAGGTCCGCGAAGCGATCCACGCCGCGGCCAAGGCCTGAAGGGAGGACGCACCATGACGATTCATCAGACGTCCCTCGGTCGTCGCGGCTTCCTGGTCAGCGGCGCGACGGTGGCCGGCGGCTTCTCGCTGGGCTTCCGCATTCCGGTTGGCGACGGCGTCGCGCATGCCGCCGAGGTCAAGGAGATCAACGCCTGGGTGGTGATCCAGCCCGACGACAAGGTGGTGATCCGCGTCGCGCGCTCCGAGATGGGGCAGGGGACACTGACCGGCCTCGCCCAGCTGGTGGCCGAGGAACTCGAGTGCGACTGGAAGAAGGTCACGACCGAGTATCCGACGCCCGCCGAAAATCTCCGACGCGGCCGCGTGTGGAAGAACTTTTCGACCGGCGGCAGCCGCGGCATCCGCGAAAGCAACCAGTATGTCCGCGAAGGCGGTGCCATGGCGCGCGAGATGCTGATCGCGGCGGCTGCGGCGGAGTGGAAGGTGCCCGCAACCGAATGCAGTGCCGCCAGCAGCGTCATTACCCACAAGCCTTCGGGCAAGACAGTCACCTATGGCGCGATTGCCGCCGCGGCCGCCCAGCTCGAACCACCCAAGCAGGTAAAGCTCAAGGACCCCAAGGACTGGAAGATCGCTGGCAAGCCGCTGAAGCGGCTCGACACCCTGGACAAGGTCACGGGCAAGCAGGTCTACGGCATCGACTTCACCATGCCCGGCATGCTGGTCGCCACCGTGCGCGCCTGTCCGGTGATTGGCGGCAGGCTCAAGGGCTTCGATGCCGCCAAGGTCGAGAAGATGCCGGGCGTGAAGAAGGTGGTGGCGATCGACGGCAATGCGGTCGTGGTCGTGGCCGACACCTATTGGAACGCCCGCACCGCGCTCGCCGCTCTTCCCACCGACTGGGACATCGGCAAGCTCGGCGAGGTCTCGAGCGAGACCATCGATGCCCTGCTCAAGGAGGGGCTGGACGCGCCCGAGGCCTTCGTCGGCAACAAGGCGGGCGATGCCAAGGCGGCGATCGCCGGCGCCGCCAAGAAGGTCGAGGCGACCTACAGCTTCCCCTACCAGCACCATGTCACCATGGAGCCGATGAACGCCACCGCGCGTGTCTCCGCCGACAAGTGCGAGGTCTGGTGCGGCACCCAGAACGGCGAGGCCGCACTTGCCGCGGCGTCGGAGGCGTCGGGTCTGCCGATCGCCAGGTGCGACGTCTTCAAGCTGATGCTGGGCGGCGGTTTCGGCCGGCGCGGCCGGTCCGACTACGTGCGCCAGGCGGTGCTGGTCGCCAAGGAGATGCCGGGCACGCCGGTCAAGCTGATCTGGTCGCGCGAAGAAGACATGACGCACTGCCAGTACCATCCGATCACCACGGCAAGGCTGACTGGCGGTCTCGATGCCGAGGGCAATCTGGTCGGACTGCACGTCCGCATCTCCGGCCAGTCGATCCTGGCCTCGCTGCTGCCACAGAACCTGCAGAACGGCATGGATCCCGCGGTCTTCCAGGGGTTTGCGGCAAGCGGTGTCGAAGCCGCCTACGGCTATGCCGTGCCGAACCTGCTGATCGATCACGCAATGCGCAATCCGCACATCACGGCAGGCTTCTGGCGCGGCGTGAATACCAACCAGAATGCCGTCTACATGGAAAGCTTCATGGACGAGCTTGCCGACGCGGCGGGCCAGGATCCGCTCGCCTTCCGCCTGAAGCTGCTGAAGCCGAAATGGGCGGCGGTGCTGAAGGCGGCGGCCGACAAGGCCGGCTACGGCAAGCCGCTGCCGGCCGGTCACTTCCATGGCCTCGCCCAGGTTATGGGCTACGGCAGCTACGTCGCCGGCGTCGCGGAGGTCTCGGTGAGCGCCGACGGCCAGCTCAAGATCCACAAGATCACCGCCGCCACCAACTGCGGCCACGTGGTCAATCCGGCGCAGATCGAACGCCAGGTCGCGGGCTCCTTCGCCTACGGTCTGTCGGCGGCGCTCTATGGCGAGATCACCGTCAAGGACGGCGCCGTCGAGCAGACCAACTTCGACAGCTACAACCTGCTGCGCATGGACGAGATGCCGAAGGTCGAGACCGTGCTGGTGCCGACCGGCGACTTCTGGGGTGGCGTCGGCGAGCCCACCATTGCGGTGGCGGCGCCGTCGGTGCTGAACGCGGTTGCCCGCGCCACCGGCAAGCGCGTGCGCAACCTTCCGATGATGCATCACGAGTTGAAGAAGGGCGTCTGATGCGGCTCTGGCTGCTGCCGGTGCTTGCCTGTGCCCTTGCCCAGGCCGGCGCACCGGCACGGGCGGCGGACGCGCCGCCGGGCGCGTCGTCGTGCACCGGCTGCCATGCCCGCACGACGATCGCCGACTCGGTCATCCCGCGCATCGCTGGCCGCAAGGCGGACGTGATCGCGACGGCGATGGTCGCGTACCGCAGCGGCGCCTGGCCGTCGAGCGTGATGGGTCGCATCGCCAAGGGCTTCGATGATCGGCAGACCGCAGCGATCGCGGCCTGGTTCGCCGTACAACCGGAGTAGCGGATGGCAACGCGGCGCAGGTTCCTGAAGGGGGCGGCAGCGCTTGGCTTTGCCCCCGCCATCGCCTCGGCGCAGGGCACTGGCGCCGGCCGGGTCGTGGTGATCGGCGGCGGCTTCGGCGGTGCCACGGCGGCTCGTACGCTGAAGGCGCTCGAACCCAGGCTCGACGTCATCCTGGTCGAACGCGATGCCGTCTACACCTCCTGTCCCTACAGCAACGGCGTACTGGCGGCGGTGCGCGAGATCTCGCAGCAGCAGTTCCGCTACGACGGTCTCAAGCGGGCGGGCGTGACGATCGCGCAGACGAGTGCCACGGCAGTGGATGCCTCGGCCAGGACCGTGACCCTGGCCGACGGCGACCGCCTCTCCTGGGACCGACTGGTGATCTCGCCCGGCATCGACATCAACTGGACGGTCTTGCCGGGATACGATGAGGCCGCCGCGCGGAAGATGCCGCATGCCTGGAAGGCCGGCGCCCAGACAGTGCTGCTGCGCCAGCAGCTCCAGGCGATGGATGACGGCGGGCTGGTCGTGATGTCGGCGCCGGCCAATCCCTACCGTTGCCCGCCCGGCCCCTACGAACGCGCCTGCCTGATCGCCTACTGGATGAAGATCTGGAAGCCGAAGTCGAAGCTGCTGCTGCTCGATGCCAAGGACGCCTTCTCCAAGCAGCGTCTGTTCCAGAACGCCCGGGCGCGGGAATATCCCGGCATGGTCGAGTGGGTGCCGCTGTCCAAGGGCGGCGCCGTGACCTCGGTCGATCCTGCAACGCTCACGTTCTTCACCGATTTCGGGCGCCACAAGGCGGCTGTCGCCAATGTCATCCCGCCGCAGAAGGCTGGCGCCATCGCCGCGCTGGCGGGCGTCGCAGACCGTACAGGATGGTGCCCGGTCGAACCGGTTGCCTTCGAGTCAACGCTGCGGCCCGGCATCCATGTGCTGGGCGATGCCGCGGTCATGGGCGCGATGCCGAAGTCGGCGTTCGCGGCCAACGCCCAGGCCAAGGTCTGTGCCGCCGCCATCGTCGATCTGCTCGCCGGCCGCACGCCGGTCGATCCGACCCTGATCAACACCTGCTACAGCCTGGTGGCGCCGGACTACGGCATTTCGGTCGCCGGGGTCTATCGCCCCGACAAGGGCGTGCTGGCCGAAGTACCCGGTGCCGGTGGCGTCAGCCCGCTCGATGTCGTGGGCGGCTATCGCGGCCAGGAGGCGCTCTACGCCGACAGCTGGTTCCGCACCATCACCGCCGAGACTTTCGGCTGACGCCGTGTGGAATCTGGCCCTGTTGCTTGTCGTTCTGGCGCTCGCGGTTCCCGCCGCCCGCGCGCAGCAGGTCGTGGGCGACGCCATTCCGACGTCGCTTACCGGCCAACCGGGCGATGCGGGACGGGGGCGGGCGATCGTCGCCAGCCGCAACCTCGGCCTGTGCCTGCTGTGCCACAGTGGGCCGATCGCCGAGGAGCGGTTCCAGGGCAACCTCGCCCCCAGTCTTGCCGGAGCCGGGTCGCGCTGGTCGGAGGAGCAGCTCCGCTTGCGTATCGTCGACGGCGCGCGTCTAAATCCCGATACGATCATGCCGCCCTACTACCGGACCGGTGGTCTTCAGCGCGTCGCCCGCAATTTCCAAGGCAAGACCATCCTGTCGGCCGGGCAGGTGGAGGATGTCGTGGCCTATCTCGCAACATTGAGGGATTGAATGGATCGCCGTCGTTTCCTTGCCGGTACCGCAACCATTGTGGTGCTGCCCTTCGCATCGGCGCGGGCGACGCCTGGGTCCATGGCCGCTGCCATCAGCCAGGTCGTCGGCGACGCCGCCGTCCGCCGCGGGCGGGTGACGCTCGACGTGCCGCCGCTGGTCGAGAACGGTAACACCGTGCCGCTGGTCGTTTCGGTCGAGAGCCCGATGACGGCGGTCGACCATGTGAAGGCAATCCACGTCTTCAACGAGAAGAACCCGCAACCCAACATCTTCAGTGCCCGGCTCGGGCCGCGCAACGGTCGCGCCGTCGTCGGCACGCGCATCAAGCTCGGCGACTCGCAGACGATCATGGCCATCGCGGAGACCAGCTCCGGCGAGTTCTGGAGCGCCAGCGCCGATGTCATCGTGACGCTCGCGGCGTGCCTCGAGGAGGCGAGCTGATGGCCAATGTCCTCATCAACGCGCCCAAGACCGCCAGACGCGGCGAGATCATCGAGATCAAGGCGCTGATCCTGCATCCGATGGAGACCGGCTTTCGCCCCGGCACCAACGGCAGCATCATTGCGCGCAACATCATCGAGCGCTTTACCGCGACATGGAATGGCGACGAGATCTTTCGTATCGATCTGTCGCCGGCGATCGCCGCCAATCCGTTCGTGTCTTTCTTTGCCGTCGCGACCGACAGCGGCACTGTCAGCCTGCGCTGGAGCGGCGACGAAGGCTTTCAGGTCGAGGAGTCGATCGCGATCACCGTCGAATGATGCGCCTGCGGATCGGGCTTTGCCTGGCCTCGGTCTTCGTCGCGTCGCTTGCATTGGCGCAGGGCGGCATCGACAAGCGCCGTTCCGGCTATCAGGACATGGGGCCGTCGCTGCAGAAGATGCAGGATGACGGAACCGCCAATCCCGGCATGCTCTTCGTCCAGCTCGGGGCACAGGCCTGGGCGACGCCGGCCGGTGCCGCCAACAAGGCCTGCGTCGACTGCCACGGCGCTTCGGGCGCCACGATGAAGGGTGTGGCGCTACGCTATCCCGCGATCCCGGAAGGCGCCGACACGCCGGCCGATCTTGAGGCCCGGATCAATCTCTGTCGCACGGCCAATCAGAAGGCGGCACCGCTGCCGCCTGAAAGCCGAGAGCTGCTGTCGTTGTCCGCCTATGTTGCCCACCAGTCCCGCGGCCAGCCGATCGCACCGCCCGACGATCCGCGCCTGGCGCCTTTCCGGGAGCGGGGAGCGGCGCTCTGGGCTGCCAGGCAGGGCCAGCTCAACCTCTCCTGTGCCGCCTGCCACGACGACAATGCCGGCAAGAAGCTGGCCGGCGTCACGATCCCCGAGGCCCATCCCACCGGCTACCCGGTCTACCGGCTGGAGTGGCAGACGCTGGGTTCGCTGAAGCGCCGGCTGCGCAACTGTCTCGTCGGCATTCGGGCCGAATCCTACGCCTATGACAGCCCGGAGTATGTCATGCTGGAATTGTTCCTCATGGAACGGGCAAGGGGCATGGCGTTCGAAGCGCCTGCCGTGAGGCCCTAGCGTCACGTTGTCAGCCCTGAGGATCGAGGTGCCGTTGCAATGGCCCGCAGTTCGCTTCAGGCGGCGGCGATTCAGGTCCTGGATTTCTCGCGCCGTTTCGCTTGGTTCGCCGTTGATCCTTGGTTGCCGGCCTTGGCCGGCGGCTTGGCGGTACGCTGCTTCTTGGCTTCCGCCTCGGCGCGTATTTCGGTCCGGCGGGCTTCGATAAGACGGTTGGTCGGGGCCATTGCGATTGCCTCCGCGGGTGCAATTTTCGGACCCCTGTGGCGAGGCCCGGGTTTGCTCCGAGCGTAATTCAACCGCCTGGCGCCGTCACCGCCGGGGAGGTGAAATTTCTCCTGTGCCATCGCGGCGGGGAAGATTCTCCTGCGCGGGCGGGGCAATTCAATGGCCGGTTTCGTTGCGTGGCCGGCCGCGCCGCCCCTAGAGTTGGCCCGAAGCTTTTGTTGAGATTCCAGATGCCAGGTCCGACAGTGGGTCTGCTGCTCACCGCGGGTGCCTGAAATGGATGCGATAGACCGGAAGATCGTGGTGCTCCTGCAGGAGGACGCGAGTTTGTCGCTGGCCCAGATCGCGCACCGGGTCGGCCTGTCGCAAAGCCCGTGCTGGAAGCGCATCCAGCGCCTCGAGAAGGCCGGGGTCATCCTGAAGCGCGTGGCGCTGATTTCGCCCGAATCGATCGGCGTCGGCCTCACCGTGTTCGTCTCGATCGAAACCGGCGACCATTCGTCGGCTTGGCTGGCGAAGTTCGCCCAGACCGTCACCGCGATGCCGGAGGTCATGGAATTCCACCGCATGGCCGGTGACATCGACTACATGCTGCGCGTGGCGGTGCCCGACATGCAGGCCTACGACGCGTTCTACAAGCAGCTGATCGACACCATGCCGCTCAAGAACGTGACGTCGCGCTTCTCCATGGAGCGGGTGAAATCGACCACCGCCTATCCGCTGCCGGCCGATCCGCGAAGCCTGGCGGCGACGGCCAAGAAGAAACGCTGACGCAGTAACGGCCGGTGCGGGTAGACCCGTCGGATGCGAGATTCCGATAGCTGCTGTGCGTGCGGATAGGGCTTCCGGTGGGGCGGGTCCGGGTCTACCGTCCGGGACCGCCTTCCACCCGGAGCGCCATCATGTCCGTGCACGCCCTCAAGCCCGCGAAAGTCGCCCACCTCAGCTCCAAAGTGTCGCCGGAGGAGTGGCAGGCCCGCGTCGATCTCGCCGCCTGCTATCGCCTGATCGCCCACTATGGCATGTCCGACCTGATCGCCAACCACATCTCGATGCGCGTGCCAGGAGAGCCCCATGCCTTCCTGATCAACGCCTATGGCTTGCTCTATGAGGAGATTACCGCGTCGAGCCTGCTCAAGATCGACCACGAGGGCAATGTCCTCGCCAAGCCAGAGTTCCCCGACGGCCTCGACTACGGCGTCAACCGCGCCGGCTTCGTCATCCACTCCGCGATCCACATGGCCAAGCCCGAGGTCAACTGCATCATCCATACCCACACCTATGCCGGCATGGCGGTCTCGACCCTGGAGTGCGGGCTGCTGCCGAATACCCAGACGTCGATGCGCTTCGCCAAGATCAGCTATCACGACTATACCGGCGTGGTGCTCGATACCGCCGAGCGCGAGGCGCTGGCCAAGAGCCTAGGCGACAACAACGCACTCATCCTGCGCAGCCACGGCCTGCTGACCACCGGCGCCACGATTCCGGAGGCGTTCAACGCCATGCACCGGCTCGAGCTTTCCTGCAAAACCCAGATCGCCGCCATGTCGTGCAACACGCAGATGGTGCGGGTGCCGGAGAAAGTGGTCGAAGACACCTACACCATGTACCAGCCCAAGACGCGCCGGGCGTTCGGCCTGCTCGATTGGCCGGCGCTGCTGCGCAAGCTCGACCGCATGGATCCAAGCTTCCGCGACTGAGTTCGACGCGCCGCTAGGCTTTGGCGAATCCCGCCAAGCGCTGGCCGATGATGCTGTCGGCCTCGCTCATGATGCGGTCGATCAGCTCCTTCACCGTCGGCACGTCGCGGATCAGGCCCGCCACCATGCCGCACGACCAGGCGCCGGCGTCCATCGTGCCTTCCTTCATGATCTTCGGATAGACGCCCGCGACCTCGGGCAGGATGTCTTCGAACTTGATCCTGGAGCCCAGCGCCTTCTCCTTCTCGAGCAGGCGATCGACGGCGGCGTTCTTCAGCACGCGCTCGGTGTTGCGCAACGGCCGCATCACCAGGCGCGTATCGAGTTCGCTGGCGGCAACCAGCGCCTGCTTCACATGCTCGTGGATCGGCGCCTCTTTCGTCGCCATGAAGCGTGTGCCCATGTTCATGCCGTCGGCGCCCAGCGACAGGGCGGCGACCAGCGAGCGGCCGTCGGCCATGCCACCCGAGGCGACGAAGGGGATCTTCAGTTCCTCGGCGGCGCGCGGCAGCAGGATGAAGTTCGGCACGTCGTCCTCGCCGGGATGGCCGCCGCACTCGAAACCGTCGACGCTCACGGCGTCGCAGCCGATGGATTCGGCCTTCAGCGAGTGGCGCACCGAGGTGCATTTGTGGATGACCTTGATGCCGGCCTCCTTCAGTGCCGGCAGCCATTTCTGCGGATTGTTGCCCGCGGTCTCGACGACCTTGATGCCGCCCTCGACGATGGCGCGGATGTAACCCGGATAGTCGGGCGGCGTGACCGAGGGCAGGAAGGTGAGGTTCACGCCGAAGGGCTTTTTCGTCATTTCATGGCAACGCCTGATCTCGTTGGCGAGCTTCTCCGGTGTGCCTTGCGTCAGTCCCGTGATGATGCCGAGGCCGCCGGCCTCGGAGACCGCCGCAGCCAGCTCGGCGAAGCCGACGAAGTGCATGCCACCCTGGATGATGGGATGCTCGATGCCGAGCAGTTCGGTGATCTTGGTTTTCATGGGCTGGTCATCCTTCCCGAAATCAACTTGGTTCTTGGCGCCGATCCTGCACGTTCACAACACTTCATGGAAGCCGATGGCGACGCGGTCGGGCGTGCGGGCGGCGATGCCCACGAAGGTCGCGCGCTCCAGCCACTTCAGCGACGGCTCGGCGGTCTCGAAGCGCGGCGCCGTCCGGAAGTGATAGGCGTCAGGCGGCATCAGCTCGCCCTTGGTCATGCGGGCAAGGACCTCGGGGCTGGCTACGCGCAGGCCTTCGTTGTGGACGTAGACCAGCGCGCCGGCCGCGCTGCGGATCGTATAGCGCGCCACCACCTCGATCGTGCCGTCCGGCCGCACGACCTGCCAATCGGCACCGCCCGGCAGGATCTCGCCAGCAAGGCGGCCATGCACTTCGCCACCCAGGATGTCGATGATGCGGCGATGGCCGCGCGCGGTCTGCCCGAGATCCTGGATCGGGCCGACCCTGGCCTTGATCGCGAAAGCGAACTTCAGGCCCGGTGCGGTCGCGATGAAGCTGTCGATGTTGTCCATGGTCACGCCGCCTTCGGTTTGCCGAGCAGATGGTCGGAGATGATGCGCTGCTGGATCTCCGACGTGCCCTCGAAGATCTTGGTGAGGCGGGCGTCGCGCCAGTAGCGCTCGACCGCATGCAGGGTCGTGTAGCCCGCACCGCCGAAAACCTGCAGCGCTTCCGACGTCACGCGCTCGGCCATCTCGGAGGCAAAGAACTTCACCATCGCGGCTTCCTTGTCGCAGCGCCGCTTCTGGTCGATCTCGTCGCAGACGAAATACATGAGCTGGCGCGCCGCCTCGATCTCGGTCGCCATGCGGGCAAGGCGAAAGCGTGTGTTCTGGAACTCGCCGATCGCCTGGCCGAACTGGCGGCGTTCCTGGGCGTAGGCGGTGGCATCCTCAAGTGCGCCGCGGGCAAGGCCGATGGCGCGGGCCGCGGTGTGGGCGCGGGCGCGCTCGAGGCCGGCCGAGATGTAATAGAAGGCGCGGCCTTCCTCGCCGATAAGCGCCGAGCCGGGCAGGCGGCAATCGTCGAAGGCCAGCTCCCAGGTCTTCCAGCCGAAGTAGCCGATCTTGGGAATGGGCGCGCCCTTCACCCCCTTGGGCAACTCGCCCCGGGGCTTTTCGATCAGGAAGGAGGAGAGGCCGACGTGCTTGCGCTTGGGGTCGGGCGAATCGGAAGTCCGCGCCACCAGCATGATGTAGTCGGCGCCGTCGGCAAAGGTGCACCAGTATTTGTTGCCGTTGATCACCCAGTCGTCTCCGTCCTTTCTGGCGCGGCAGGAGATGCTGCCCAGATCCGAACCAACGTTGGGCTCGGACATGGCCGCAGCGCCCAGGAATTCACCACGGGCGGCGCGCGGCAGGAAGACCTTGCGCTGGGCCTCGGTCATGCCGCGGCCGGCGCTAAGGCCGTTGCCGCGGGCGATGATGGAGGCCACGCTCATCCAGGCACGGGCCAGTTCCTCGGTGATCAGGCAATATTCGAACACACCCAGCCCCAGCCCGCCGTGCTCCTCGGGAATGACAATGCCGAAATAGCCCATGTCTGCGAGCTTCTGGATCAGCTCACGCGGGATGTCGCCCTTCTCGGGATCGAGCCTGTTGGCGACCGGCAGCACTTCCTTCAGGGCGAAGGCGCGCGCCGTTTCCTGGATCATGCGGCGCTCGTCGGTCATGTAGCCCATGGTGTTTTCCCCTGTGTTGCCCCAGCATAGTAGCCAACTCGTCGATCCTTAGGAGACATACATGCTGAAACTGTTCTCGGGCGCGGTCGCTTCGCTGGCCGCGCTCTTCCTCTGTGCGGCTCCGGGCTCGGCCCAGGAATGGCCCAGCAAGCCGATCACCATCCTGATGGGCTTCCCGGCAGGGTCGGGCGTCGATGTGGTGGCGCGCATGCTGCAGACGTCACTCGAGAAGACGCTCGGCCAGCGCCTGGTCATCGACTACAAGAGCGGCGCCGGCGGCAACGTCGCTTCCGAGGCGGTGGCGCGCGCCAAGCCCGACGGCTACACCTTCCTGCTCGGCACCGCGGCGACTCATGGCGTCAATGCCGCGCTCTATTCCAAGCTGCCGTTCGACGTCGAGAACGATTTCACGCCGATCTCCACCATCGTCGACGTGCCCAACGTGCTGGCGATCAATCCCGACGTGATAGACGCCAAAAACGTGCAGGACTTCATCGCCAAGGTGAAGGCAGCGCCGGACAAGTACAGCTACGCTTCGACCGGCAACGGCACCGGCACGCATCTGGCCTTCGCCACCTTCAACGCCCAGGCCGGCCTCAAGATGCTGCATGTGCCCTACAAGGGTGGGCCCGATGCCACCAACTCGGTGCTGAAGGGCGAGACCTGTTGTGTGTTCGCGCTGCTGCAGGCGATGATGCAGCACGCCAAGGCGGGCAAGGTGCGACTGCTCGGCGTGACGACCGCCACGCGGGTCGGCGCCATGCCGGACCTGCCGACGATCGCCGAACAGGGCCTGACGGGATACGAGAGCTTCATCTGGTTCGGTATTCTGGCGCCCAAGGGCCTCGACCCGGCGATTGCCGCCAAGATGAGCGCGGCGCTCAAGATCGCCATCGAGGACCCCGAGGTTACCGCCAAGCTGATCGCGCTCGGCAATACGCCGCGCTACGAGACGCTGGCGCAGTTCAAGGAAACCGTGAAGCGTGACCGGGCCAAGTGGGCCGACGTGGTCAAGGCCGCCGGCGCCAAGGTCGATTGATGACACCGGGGAGGGACTCATGCGTCGCAGCGAGGAGCGGATTCTCACCACCCATGTCGGCAGCCTGCCGCGCAGTGCCGAGCTCAGCGACCTGCTGATCCGCGACGAGGCGGGCGAGGCGATCGACAAGACGCGGCTGGCCCGGCTCGGCGAGGAAGCCGTCCATCATGTCGTGGCCCGGCAGTGCGCAGCCGGGATCGACATCGTGAACGATGGCGAGCAGCCGCGAGTCGGCTTCCAGACCTATGTCGCCCAGCGCATGAAGGGCTTTGGCGGCGAATCGAAGCGACCCTCGCCGACCGACTACGCGAACTTCCCGATGTTCGCAGCCCAGTGGGCCCGCCTCGCACCCCGGCGCACCAAGGTCCGCAACGCGCCGCAGGCCATCGGCGAAATCGTCTATGACGATCTTCGTTCGGCCGAGGAGGAATGCCGCCTGTTCAGGGCCGCACTCGCCAAACAGGCGGGGAAGCCCGTCGAGACGTTCATGACGGCGCCTTCGCCCGGCATCATCGCCACCACCTTGTTGAACGCGCACTACGACAGCCACGAGGCCTATGTTTTCGCCCTAGCCCGTCAGATAGCCAAGGAATACGAGCTGATTGCACGTGACTTCATCCTGCAGATCGATGCGCCCGACCTCGCCATGGAACGCACTACCCTGTTCCAGGACAAGAGCACGCCCGAGTTCCTGAAGATCGTCGACATGCATGTCGCGGCGCTGAACGAGGCGCTCGCCGGCATCCCGCGCGAGCGCGTCAGGCTTCATTGCTGCTGGGGCAACTGGGAGGGCCCGCACGTCGACGATATCCCGATGCACTACATTCTGCCGGCGCTCTACCAGGCCAAGGTCGGCGCGCTCTCCATCGAGTTCGCCAACCCGCGCCACCAACACGAGTATGCAGCGCTCAAGAAGAACAGGCTGCCCGATGGCTTCCTGCTGATGCCTGGCGTGATCGATTCGACCACCAGCTTCGTCGAGCATCCCGAGGTCATCGCCAACCGCATCTGTGAGGCGGTCGACGCTGTGGGCGACAGGAGCCGCGTCATCGCCTCGAGCGATTGCGGTTTCTGCACTTTCGCCGGCGGCGAGATGGTCACCGAGGACGTGGTGTGGGCCAAGCTCGAGAGCTGCAGCGAGGGCGCCGCGATTGCCACGCGCCGGCTATGGGGCTCGGGGGCGTAACGGCGGGCGATGGTCGCCGACGAGATCCGCGCCGTCCTGGAAGCCAAGGCCGATGCCCTGATCCTCTGCGCGTCTGCGGAGCTGGTGGCCTTGATCGACTCCGGCTTCGTCTACGTGAACGTCCGTGGCAGGCGGTTCGACAGGGATGGTTATGTCGAGACCTACTGTGCTTCCGGCAAGATCGTAATCAGCGAGCAGCGTTTCAGTGACCTTGAAGTCAGGCCGTTCGCCGGGTTTGCCGTGGCCGCGATGAAGGTTAACGACCGGTTCGTGTCCGATGGGCGGAGCGTCATTGGCGACTATCGCGCATTGTGTGTGTTCAGCAAGGCCGAAGCTCGATGGCTTTGGGTCGCTGGTCAGACCATGATGGCGTGACTGGACTGGCTCGCGGACTTAACCGATTTTCGAATTGAGCACCGATAACGACGGGGGGCCGGGCGCCGTGGCGCGTCGAGGTGTGCCAGATACCGGTCGGTCTGAAGTCAGGCCGCGGCGCCTTCCTTGATCATCGCCGCGCCCTTTTCGGCAATCATGATGGTCGGCGCATTGGTGTTGCCGGTGGTGAGCGTCGGCATCACCGAGGCGTCCATGACACGGAGCCCTTCGATGCCGCGTACGCGCAGGCGCGAATCGACCACGGCACGAGGATCCTCGCCCATGCGGCAGGTGCCGACGGGGTGATAGAGCGTGTTGCCGGCGCGGCGGGCATAGGCCAGCAGGTCGGCATCGCTGGTGAGGTCGGGGCCGGGCTGGATCTCGCCGGAGCTGTGCTGCGCCAATGCCGCCGCCGCGAAGATGCGGCGGGCGTGGCGGACGCCGCCCAGCAGCGCCAGTTCGTCGGTGTGGGCGCTAAGGTAGTTGGGCTTGATTGCCGGCCGGGCAAAGGGATCGGCGGAGTTTGCCATGATGGTGCCGCGGCTGTCCGGCTTCACCACGCAGACGACGCAGCTCATGCCCGGCTTCTCGTCGAGCTGGCCGAATTTCAGCGGATGGGTGCTGCCCGGGGTGAACAGAAGCTGCAGATCGGGCGAGGCCAGGCCCTCGCGGCTGTCGCAGAAGACCTGCGAGGTGGTGACGCCGAAGGTGAGCGCACCCTTGCCGGTGAAGAAGAAGCGCAGGATCTCCGGCAGCACACGCGGCAGGCGGGCGATCTCGTTCACCGTCTCGGCATCATGGACGCGGTGGACGACGCGGATGACGTAGTGGTCGATCAGGTTGGCGCCGACGCCCGGCAGATCGTGGACGACGGGAATGCCGAGCGATTGCAGGTGGGCCGCCGGTCCGATGCCGGAGATCTGCAGGAGGTGCGGCGAGTTGATGGTGCCGCCCGAGACGATGACCTCGCGGTTGGCCCTGACCTCGTGAAGCTTGCCATTGCGCCGGAACGTGGCACCGACGCAGCGCTTGCCTTCGAACAGGAGCTTGCCCGCTTGGGCGTTGGTTTCCACACGCAGGTTGGGCCGACCACCAGGTGCGCGCCGGGCTTCGCGCAGAAAGGTCTGCGCCGTGGAGCCGCGGAACCGGCCGCGCCGCGTCATCTGGGAGTAGCCGACACCGGCACGCGTCTTGCCGTTGAGATCGGGGTTGAAAGGGAAGCCCGCCTGCTGGGCGGCTTCGACAAAGCGGTGGGTCAGCGGCAGGATGGTGCGGTAGTCCTCGACCTTCAGCGGCCCGC
>CALFRN010000041.1 GCA_937919085.1 uncultured Reyranella sp. | reverse complement strand
CCGTCCGCCGATCTTCAGGTAGGCAGGACCGATCTCGTCATGGCGCCAGCGCTCAAGCGTCCGGTGGCTGAGGCCCCAGCGCCGTGCGAGCAACTTCTCGCTGAAGCATTCCGACAGTTCCATCGTCTCGATCCCGCCTTCATTTGCTGACGGCGGCATGATCGAGCCGATCGGGGTGGGAAGTCGTTTGGCTGCAGGGTGGGAAGGATGGTGGGAAAGGGTGGGAAGAAGGGTGGGAAGAGTGGGAACAGGGTGGGAAAGCCTTCCCACCCCTGTGGATAACCTATTCCGTCGAGATCACTGGCAAGCAGAGAGCGAGATCTGAAGACGAAGTTTTCGTGCAGTTTTAGGCACGCGCCGACGTTGCAGCGATGAGACTGCGGGATGCGTCAGCCTTTGCTGAACCCGTGTCAGTCCTCGCCCGCCCAGATCTCCTGAACAGGCGAATACGACGCCGCTCCGGCGACAGCATCGCGGCATTCAGCCGATAGCGTCCGTCACCGTCGGTCTGCACCAATTGCCGCCAGACCGGCTTATACTTGAACAGATCGACCAGTCGCATGGAGCCGGCCTCGATCTCCTGCAGCAGTTGCTGACCTTCGCGCCAAGGTTCACCTGTCTCGCCAGCAGCCTTGAGCAGTCGAAGCACCGCAGCCTGCTTCTTTCCAAACTTGTGCCGTGCGCCGGCGAACTGCACGCGCGTAAAGTCGTCGTTGTGCCAGACATCCATGGTCGCCGGCGCGCCAGGCGCCGATACCGTTTCATGTTCCCGCTCGAAGCGATCCCGTTCTTCGCGCGTCACGATCAGATCATCGCGGCGCACGACCATCTCCCGCATATCGGATCTCACGTGCAGATAGGTGTTCGGCTGGGCGGCTCGAAACGCCCGCACCTCGGCATGCCCGTCGCGGAAGATTTCCAGCAGGCTGCCGCGCAGCAACGGCTGCGGACCGTTCAGGATCGGCAGGTCTTGCAGCGCAGGGCCCTCGCCCACCCGGCTCCCCTCCCAACTCCCCATCTCCGCTGGCAAGTCGACCACGAACACCGAAAGCTGCAGCATCTCGTCGAGGGCATAATCTTCGATATCGCTCAACGGGATCGCCCAATGCCTGGCGACATCGCCAATCCGGAACCAGCGCTTCTGAGGTAACGGCACCCCACCCTCCCTTGATGAATTGACGTGAAGTAGACACCGCGGGCGAGCAGAGGGCTCCCGCCGCGCCCCTATTGAACCAGGGCGTAACGGTGCAGTCGGTATTCGATGAATGAAGAAGAAACGCCGAAGCGCTCGGCCAGATCGAGGAGCAATTCCTCGACCCGGATCGGATCTCCGCCGGCGCGCAAAACGGGTTCGCCCTCGCCGGCGTTTCGTAGCGGCAGACGCAGGGCTATCGCACGACGCACCAATTCACGATGCAGCAGCGCCCGCGGCGCCAACAGGGCGCCCATGAATTCGTTGGCACGAAACTCCCGCCAGTCCATTCCGCCGCGGCCGCGCGCCGCCGCGGCCAGATGACCCTCGTTGGGCGTCACCATGGCGAACGCCGGCTTGCCCGCCTGGCGCAGCATCGACGGGCCATCGAACACGGCATGACCGAACTCATGGGCCAGCGTCGAGCGTTTGAGATACTCCCGCTCCGCGATCAGCTTGGCATTCAGGCTTATGAGCACGATGTCGGGTAAGGCCGGATCCGCCTCGGTCACGCCCAGTGCTTCACGCCCCCGCCCATCCTGGACGCTGCGCTCAAAATCCCAGTGCGTGGCGATGGCGATGCCATTAATCATCATGCGGCCGGCGGCTCGGATCAGCCGTTCGAGATCGAGACAGACAACTGAGCGGCCCGGCGCGAGTTGTCGGCGGACCTGGTCGGCCACGCCCCAGATCTGCTGCGCCTTCATGGGACGCGGCTCGCGGCTGGCGCGGTCATGGGCATAAATAACCGCGAGGGTCATCGACTTGCCCTCCGGGCGGCCTGCTGCCGGTAAACGGCAATAACATCCTCGGTGCGCGCCCGCAGATCCGGCGGAAGACGCCTGGCTGCAGCGAACAGGTCATCGGCCGGCAGGTCGAGAGCGCGGGCCAGCGCCGATACCAGATGGTCCGGCGGCGGGTTCTCCCGTTCGCGCTCGATGCGCGACAAATAGGCGATGGAAACTTCCACCCGACGCGCCAGTTCGGTGAGCGTCATGTCCTGCCGTTCACGTTCGCGGCGAAGGCATTTTCCGAAGGCCATAGGCTCCCCCCAGGGCTTTTGTGCTTGATGCAAACCAGTCAATCCGCGGCTTGCGGCAGTCGTATGTTCTCTATATGTTCTCCTTCCTGAGGTGTCGAATCGAATCTCACAAAAGAGCCCGCCATGGCCGATCAAATCGTCATCACCGAGAAAACCAGCCAGGCCAAAGACGTCCGCGCCGCGGTGGGTTCTCGCTACGGCAGCATCCTCCCGGCCGAAGGCCATTTGATCGACCTGCAGGAACCGGAGGAAGCGGACCCCGCGTGGAAGCGATGGACGCCGATCCTGCTACGGCCCGAAGGGCTTTACGGCACGCGACCGGCGGTCGGCGGCAACAAGGCTGCAAAGCTGGCGGCCATTCGTGAGGCACTGCGGACGGCCAAGCGGGTTTGGCTGGCCACCGACTGCGACCGCGAAGGCCAGCTGATCGGTCAGGAAATTCTCGAACACTACAACTACCGCGGTCAGGTCATGCGGGTGCTGTTCACCGCGCAGGATTCCCAGACCATCCGCGACGCATTTGGCAGCGCCAAGCCCAACTCCGAATATTCCCGCCTGTATGCCGCCGCGGTCGCACGCCGGCAGGCTGACCAGATTTATAATCTCTCCCTCACCCGCACGGCGACCGTGATCCTGGGACAGGGCGCCCGAGGCGTGATCGGTGTCGGGCGCGTAAAAACGCCGACGCTGGCGATCGTTTGCAAGCGCGAACTGGAAATCAGGAACTTCGTGCCGGTGACGTATTT
>CALFRN010000040.1 GCA_937919085.1 uncultured Reyranella sp. | reverse complement strand
GCCGGTGCTGGCCGTGCAGTCCTCCGTCAGCAGCGTGTATTCGCAATCGAGAACACGCTCGAGGGCGCAATGCCAATCGAAGCGTTCCGTCTGGCTGAGGCTTTGGGCCTCGTGATACCAATCGGGAAGATCCACATCGTGGAAGCGCCCGGCGTCGTAGACACGCATTCTGTCGAACATCATGCGTCTATCTCCTCTGTGGGTTCGGGGTGAGCAGATCGCCGCGGAGCGACAAGCTCTGCGGCCTCCAGCCGGGCAGACAGCGCATCGAGCGCGGCCCGGCGGGCAGCGAGGACAGCCTGCATGCTGGCGGTCAGGCGGGATGCGAGGGTGTCGAGGTGCGCGGCGTCGGATGGACCATTGGACTCGGATGCATCGCTGTTGCATCGCGTCAGCATGAAGCTGGCGAGCGGCCCGAGGCGGTTGGTGAGCCAGGCTTCCGGATCGGGGATGCGGGAGAGATCGACGCGGGCGGACCGGGCGCGATGGCCGGCCCCCTCCGGGCGATAGGTCACCTCCGCGGAGGAGTGTGACATTTGGCTATTATAGAGATCCCTATAATAGCAGTTTGTCACACTCCTCGACCGATCCTGCCGGGCTGCGGCGGCCGTGGACCAGAGCTCCGGGAAGCAGTCCGCCATGTCGGCGGCGTTCTCGAGCACGATGCCGGTGAGCGCCATCAGGTCGCGCCGAGTCGGGCGGAGGTCGGACCAGGGCACCAGAGCATCGACGGTGACCGGCAGGACCACATCCGTGAGCAGGTCGATCTCGAGCGGGGTGGCGGCGTTGCGGTTGACGCCGCGCCCGCGGCCCATGGCCTGGATCAGCTCGCCTTCGCAGATGCACCAGCGCACGGCCTCGGCGATGGGATCGGAATGTTCCTCCATCGCGAGCGGCGCGGTCCGTTCGCCCGCGAGCCGCACGCGGCGCTCGACCATCGGATACCACCAGCCCGCGTCCTCCGGGTTCGGCGCTGGCACGCGGCCGGTCAGGGCCATCGCGATCAACTCGACCGTGCGCGGCGCGGGAAGCGTGCGGCCGAGGACCACCATGCCGCCGATCCCGCCCCAGTGGTCGAGCCCGCTCAGCGCGTTGAAATGCACCGCCTCGACCCTTGGCGGCAGGCCGGCGGACCTGAGCGCATCGATCGCCGCCTTCTGCCCGACCACCAGCAGATCGATGGCCTGGCCGGGGCGATGGCATTGCCGGGCCCGGAGATCGATCCAGGCGCGGAGATCGCGCAGCCTGCTCGCGGCGGCCTTGCGGTCCCGCTCGGGTGCGTCGGCGGAGGGCGTCATGGCGCGGGCCGAGGTCGGGCTGCCAGTGGCCTGGCGGACACGGACATGGGGCTGGCGCGCGGCGACGGTCGCGCCGATATCGATCCGCGGCAGGTAGGTCTGGACGAGTTCCGGGCGCAGCGTCGCGTCGAGATGCAGGATCGGCACCTGGGCCGCCCAGCCTTTCCTCATTGTGCTGCGCCAGCGCAGGCGGAGCGCGCGGACGGAGCCGGCCTCGGTCATCTCGTGGACGAGCTCGGCACCGGCGGCGTCGTGGCCGTTCTCCAGCGCCTCGGCGAGGATCAGCCAGAGCGTGGCGCAGCGCCCGGGCGGCGCCCATGGCTCGCCCGCTTGCGGCAGGACCGCCTCGATCCGCTTGCGCCGCTCGACCGGCGACATGCCAGGGCGGAGACCGGCATCGCGCATCCGGCGGCGTTCGAGTGTGGCGGCATGGCGGCAGTCGTCCGAGGTGAGACCGACGGCTTCCAGAAGGCCGAGGCGCAGCGGACCCGGCTCCGTGACCCGCAGCGCCTTGCAGAGCCGCTCCCGCGCGGCGATCAGATCGGCTGTCGCGCCGACATCCATCTTTGCCTTGCCGGTGTAGCAGGTGAGCGAGGTGCGACCGGGCTCCAACCCGTCCTGCGTCAGCGTCGCCTTGCCGTCGAGACCGCGCAGGCCCGACTGCCAGAAGGCCTCGTCGATGACGAGCAGTCCGACCGCGCCGATGGCCTCGGGCTTCATGTGAAAGAGGCTGTCATGGGCGCAGACGACGACCTGCGCCGCCTGCGCCAGCGGCTTCTGGCGCTGGTAGCCGCAGTCGTGGAACCAGGGGCAGAGCAGCAGTTCGGCCCCGTTCTTGACCTTGCAGCAGCTCTGCTCGACAGGATGCTCGATCTCGAGCGCGTCGAAGGTGGCCTCGGTGTCGAGGCACATGAGCCGATCGGGATTGTCGTCGGTGGGATCGGGCGCGGTGCGGCCCTTCCAGAGCATGGCGCTGAGCCCGAGCGCTTTGAGCTCCGTGACCTGCTCGACGCCTAGATCGTGGCGCGGGACGGCGTAGACGACCTTGCGCGTGCCGAGCCCGCCCGAGCCGATCAGTTCGGCGATGGCGGCGCGCGCGCTCGAGGTCTTTCCGAGGCCCACATCGACCGGCAGGCCGAGCAGCGGCGGTAGGGCGGCCCGCTCCACGATGTTGAAATCCAGCGGGTCGCGGTCCGTGTCGGGGTTTTTTGCCTCCTCCTGCGCCGCCGCGACAGCGGCCCAGTAGTCCGGGATCGCGGCCATGAAACCGGCGATGGCATCGGCCAGGCTGGCGCGCGCCTCCTCGGGCGTGAGAAACGGCGCGGGATAGGTCGGCGGTGGCGGCGGTATCTTGGCGGCACCAGCCACCACCGCCGCAACGGCGTCCGGCCCCTCGGCGCAGAAGAGGTCGTTGGCGTCGCCGGGGTTCTCCGGCACGGCGAGGCGACCGTCGATGGCAAGCGCCACCTTGCGGGCCGCGTCGACGCCGGGATTGCCGTCGCGGTCGGGCTTCGCGTCGTTGTCGGCGACGAGGACGAGGTCGGCGTCTGAGAACCTCGCCCGCAGCGCCTCGGCCACCGGCATCAGGTTGCCCGCGTCCATCGCCGCGATCACGGTATGGCCCGTGGCGATGTGCAGGCTCGCGCCGGTCGCCCAACCCTCGCAGATCAGGACGGGGCCTGCGGGCTCCGCGAGCGGCGCGGGGTCGAAGCCCACCAACGCGAAGTGGCCCTTCTTGGCCCCACCGGCCAGGAAGCGCTTTGCCCCGTCGGGCGCGATTGTCTCGAGACTGTGGATCCGGCCGTCGATGTCCTGCAGCGGCACGACGAGTCGGTGCCTCGCGTCCATGCGCAGGGCGAGCGGCGCTGCCTGCTTGGCGACCAGATAGGGATAGTGCTCCGGGGCGGGACGCGCGCCAGTCCAGATCCGGGCTGCGCGCGCGGCGGCCTCGTCCGCCCGGGTTGGCGCAGCGTCGCCATCGTGATCGACGCGCGTCTCGGAACTTTCTGTGCCCGGCGCCGATGCCGGCGCGGCCAGATCGTTCGCCGGCATTTCCCGGGGTGCCGGACGCTGGCGCACCGGGCGGTGACGGGCGCCCATGCCGATCCGGTCCGCGATCCAATCGGTCGCGTCCTCGCTGGCCATGCCGAGGTCGCGGCCGACGAGGTCGGAGAACCAGCCGCCCCGGCCTTCCTCGTGGTCGAACCACATCCCCGCCCGCGCGCCGGAAATGACGACCGAAAGGCTGCCCTTGCGGCCCCAGCGCCATTCCTGACCCGCTCGGAAGGTCGGCTTGCCCAGAAGCTCCACCGCCAACTCCGGCACGCGGGCGCGCAGCTCCGCATCGAAGGCTCGCCAGTCCCGCCCGCTCATCGCCGACCCCGCGGAACGGGAGCACGCACGCCAGTCGGCCGGAGGGCCGCAGCGGTAAGCTGCAGGGGTTGGCGGAGACGGGTGGACACGGGGGCTGCGGAACCGGATGAAGGGCGTCGTTGCCCCCGGTTCTGCCGCGCATCAGACCACCCTCGCGACGTCGGAACCGGTCCGCCCGGCCACAGGCCATCGCTCCGGAAAGGGGTGACCCCTTCCGGTAAAGATCTGAAATCACGTCAGTTTATGGGTGGACCCCAAGGGGTCGAATGACCTGTCTGGAGCGCCCTTGGCATCCGTACCCGATCAGAGGGGTGAGCCCTCGTCCGCGCGAACAGGGTGAACGGTTCACCCCTCGATCAGGATGCCGACGCCGTGGGCTCACCCCTCGGAGTTGGTCACTGTCATTGTTGTTCGGGATCCTTCGCCGGACCCAAGGCCGCCAGCCGGCGCGGCAGGTCCGAGCGGCTGTGCAGCACGTCGACGACGATCACCTGGTCCGGCATCTCGACGAACACGATGAAATGTTGCCCCGCCCGCGTGAGGCGCAGATCCTCCGGCAGGTCGGGATCGATCAGGCGACGACAATTCTGCGACGGGGCGTCACCCGCGGCGATGGCAGTGCAGCGCGCGATGAGGTCGGCCTCGTAGGCCTCGGCCTGGCGCGGTCCGAAGGTCTCCAGCGTCCAGCGCGCGATCTCCACGAGCGAGCGTTCCGCCTGCCGCGTCAGCCGCCACGGCTTCGGCATCAGGATGCAGCGCGCGCGGCGGCGAATGCCCTGCGGATCGCGTCCTCACCCGAGCCCTCGGCGAGCGCGCCCGCGCGCGCCTCCTCAAGCCCGGCGGCGAGCCGGTTGCGCAAGGCGGTCATCTCGGCCTCCTCACGCTCGAGCAGGCGAAGGCCGGCACGGAGCGCCTCCGAGGCATTCTGGTAGCGACCATCGGCGATCAGCCGCTCGATCAGGTCGGTCTGGCTGTCGGTCAGGACGACATTGCGGGTCGGCATCGGCATCTCCCTCAGGCGTATTGGCAATATATGCCAATTGCCGCGTCATGTCGACCAGCGGGGATGCCACGCGTCACGCCGTATGGCGAAGGTCTGGCCCCAGCACCCGCTTGGCACCACCGCGCTGCGCCGAGGGCAACCGGATCAGCGTGGCCATGGCATCGGCCAGCTTGTTCGACACCGGCTCGCCCTCGATCTGCTGTTCGAGAAACCAGTCGACGAGGCAGTCCTTCTTGCCCTGGTCCTCGGCCGTGATCCCGAACTTCGCAATCGCCGCCTGCATCAGGTCGAGATAGGGCGTCGTGTAGGGCACCGCGTCCGTGCCCGCTGCCGGTCGGACCTCGGGGACGTAATCCGGCCAGATCGCCTTCACGAGGAAACGCGCCACGCGGATGTCGATGAATTCCCAATCCCGCGCGGTCAGTCGCCCGAATGAACACTTGCCCTCGCGCCAGTGCTCCGGGCGGATGCTGGTGTGGTAGCCCGAATGCAGACCAAAGCCGCTGCTACTGCCGCCGTTGCCCCAGCCATGGGTTCGCTCCTCGGTGAAGCGCCCCTGCGCCAGAACATCCCCGTCTCGCAGCGCGACGAGCAACTCGGTCTCCGCCTCCGCCTTCCAGGCCACTTTGGGGTCCTGCGGCGGGTTCCATGTCTGGTATTCCGGCACAGGCTTGGGTGGCAGCTTGGCCGCCTCAACCGCGCGCCGCGCGACCGTTACGGTCTGCACATGGGCCAGCGCCTCTGCAAAGCTCCATTGCGTGCGATCGAGCGTTTGCAGCGACATAGGGGGCCTCGTGAATCGATTGGGGACGGTTCGAACATAATGGGAACGCCCTGACCCCTCAACCCACCAAGGTGTTGCAACACCGAAGGGGTTCACCCTTTCCGGCGGGCAGCGGGGTGACCCGTTCCGAGGTCGCGGATACCGGCGCATTCCTGCACCGATGGATCATGATGTTCAATCCCGGTCCCATTCGTCGCCCCAACCCGCTCCCGCCCGACCAGATGACCGCCGCCGAGCGCCGCGCCGAACTGTGCGGCCTGCTGGCGCTCGGGCTGGTTCGGTTGCGGATACGGATGCGGGATGGGCGGGAAGTATCTGACGATACTGGAGAACGTTGCCTACACTATCCGCCCAACCAGAGCCGTCATGGCACTCCAATTTGCCATGGAGACGCATGACCATGACGGACACCATCCTGGCTCGACTGGCCGCGCTGAAAACAACGCCGACGCCCGATCTGAAGAAACAGTGGCGCGAACTCTTCGACACGGAGGCGCCACCCTACAATCGACGCTTTCTGGAAAGCCGCCTTGCCTATCGGATCCAGGAACTTGCCTATGGCGGCTTGAAACCGGCGACCGTCGAGCGCCTCGAAGCGCTGGGCGAGCAGCTCGACGGCGGCAACATCGTTCTGCGCCGGATCCGTGGCGACGACAAGCCGATCGCCGGCACCCGGCTGATCCG
>CALFRN010000039.1 GCA_937919085.1 uncultured Reyranella sp. | reverse complement strand
AGCGGAGCGAAGGACCTTGCAGATCGGTCAGTACCGATTCTTCGGCACCAGGCTTCCGGGCGGCGGGAGGTCCTTCGCTCCGCTAAGGACGACAGGTTGATCCCTGGGACTCTTGTGTCTGATTTCAACCAACAGGGGCCGACAGCTCCCCCGCTCACCTCCGCCAGTTCACCGCAGCGGCGGCGCGTACATCTGCCCGCCCTCGCTCCAAAGTGCGTTGATGCCACGCCCCAGTTTGAGCGGTGAACGCTTGCCGAGATTGAATTCGAATCTTTCGCCGTAGTTCCCCACCTGGCTGATGATGTTGTAGGCCCAGGCCTCGTCGAGGCCGAGCGCCTTGCCATTGCCCGGAGTGACGCCAAGGAACAGCCGCACGGCGGGGTCGTGGGAGCGGCGTTGCTCTTCGACATTGGCCTTGCCGATTCCGCGCTCCTCGGCATCGAGCATGGCATAGTGAGACCAGCGCACGACGTTCAGCCACTCCTCGTCGCCGCTGCGAACATAGGGGCCGAGTGGCTCCTTGGAGATGATCTCGGGCAGCATGAGATAGTCGGCGGCCTTGCCGCGCTGCACCAGCGACGCCGCCAGCCCGCTGGCATCCTGTGTCACGCCGGCGCAGCGGCTGCCGAGGAAGGCATCGTACATGGTCTCCTGGGTATCGTAGCCGACCGGCACCACCGAGAGCCTTCGTGTACGGAACCAGTTCACCATGTTGGCTTCATGCGTGGTGCCGCGGGTGAAGCAGACCTTGGCGCCGCTCAGCGACGCCAGTTGGTTGACCTTGAGCTTCTTCGGCACGACGAAGCCCTGGCCATCGAAATAGTTGATGGCGGCATAACTGACCTTGCGTCCGGAATCGCGCTGAAGGGTGACGGTGGAATTGCGCGCCAGTACGTCGATGTCGCCCGACTCGAGGGCATCGAACCGCTGCTTGGCCGTAAGGGGGACGAACTTCACCCGCGTGGCATCGCCCAGCACCGCTGCGGCAACGGCACGGCAGAGATCGACGTCGAGCCCCACCCACTCCTCGCGGACACTCAGCTGTGAAAAGCCGGGCAACTCGCCATTGACGCCGCAGACCAGTGTGCCGCGCTTCTTCACGGCATCGATCGTCGACTCGGCCGCCGCCGGCGCGGCGACCGACAATATCGCGAGCATGGTCAGCGCGGCGCCTGCTTTCGTCGTCAACCACGCCATGCAAAGCCCCTTCTGCAACTCCTGCGAAGCGTGCGCCGATGACTGACAGCAAGCAACAACACGCAGACGCGGGCCCGGGTCCGTGCAGGCCGGACAGATCGGGAACAACCGGGCCTTGTTCCAGCCACGTTTATTGTGCATGGTAGCCATAACAAGGCGTCATAAGGCGTCAGGCGTCGTTAGGCGTCGCAAGAAAACATCACCAGGGAGGATAACGTGCGTCATTTTGCATTGCGCAGTGTTGTGTCCGCTGTTGGGCTTGCCGTCATCTTGGGCGCCGCCGCGCCCGCCGCGGCTGAAAAGATCGTCTGGAACCACAATGTCTTCGGACCGAAGCGCGCGGTCACCGTGGGAATCGAAACCATTGCCGATGTCTTCAGCAAGGCGTCCAACGGCGATCTCGAAATCAAGATCGCCTACGGCGGAGCGCTCGGCCCGGAGAAGCAGACTCCCGAGGCGATCAAGTCCGGCGGCTACGAAGGCGGCATGATCTGCGCCGGCTACTACCCGAATAAATTTCCCCTGCTCAGCGTCATGGAGCTTCCGTTCCTGCCGCCGCGCTCGATGGCCGACAACGCCAAGGTCTATGACGCCGTCCTCAATCATCCGCTGATCGTCAAGGAAATGGCAGACCGCTGGAACATCAAATATTTGGGGCCGACCTTCCTGCCGGCCTATGAATTCATGGGCAACAAGCGCATCGCCTCGGTCGACGACATGAAGGGCGTGAAGATGCGCATCGCCGGTCTCAACGCCCAGGCGCTGCAGGTCTTCGGTGCGGTGCCGACGATGGTGACGGCGCCGGAAGGTTATCAGGCGCTGGAGCGCGGCACGATCGACAGCTTCGGCTTTCCCTACGCTTACAGTTTCGGCGCCTACAAGCTGTACGAGGTCTCCAAGTACGTCACCGACGGAATGGCGATGAGTGGCTTTCTCTGCTTCCAGGGCGTGAGCCTCAAGGCGTGGAACAAGCTGCCCGACAATCTGAAGGCCAAGCTGGGAGAAGCGCAGGAGGCGGCGAAGAAGGCCATGTTCAAGGCCTATGCCGACGCCGATGCGAAGTGGATCCCGATCTTCAAGGAGAAGCTCGAGATGACCCAGTTCCCGCCGGCCGAACGCGCCAAGCTCGTCGCGGGTTCGCGCGAGATTTGGGAGAAGTGGGTAAAGGACCAGGAAGCAGCGGGCCGTCCCGGTCGGGAAATGCTGGATTTCGTGAAGGCGCAGGTGGCCAAGTACAGCCACTAGTCCGACCGCCAGTAGTGCCCGGAGCCGGACATGCATGAACTGGTGGTTCTGATGCTGGTCGTCGTCGCCTTGATGGCGGCGACAACGGCGGTCGCGAACGCCCTCAGCCCGGTGATCCGGGTCGTGGAAACGGTGCTTCTGGGCGGCGCGATACTCATCATCATGTTCGTGATGTTCTTCGTCGGTGCCGAAGTGATCATGCGCTACGTCTTCAACGCGCCGATCGCGGGACATCTCGAGGGCTCCGAGCTGCTGCTGCCGGTCATCGTCTTCCTGGCGATTTCCTACACCCAGGCGACGCGCGGGCATGTCGGCATGGATCTGCTGCTCGACATGCTGGTGCCGGGAGCACGCCGCTACGCCGAGATGGCGGCGTTGCTGATCAGCATCTTCGTCTGCGCGATCCTCGCCTACTTCACCTACAAGCTGGCCTACCAGCTCTGGCTCTACGACGACGTGACGATGACGCCGCCCTACATCAGGACGTGGCCGGCGGCCATGGCGATCCCGCTGGGCTACGGCCTGATCTCGGTTCGCATGTATCTCCAGGTCCTGAGCCTCTACGACCCCGAGCGCTTTCCCGACACCGTGCCTGCCGGAAGCGAAATGCACGGTGCCGAATGATCGTCGTGGCGACCGTCGGCGCCATCAATCCTGACAGCGACCGGAGCACACCGTGGATCCGATAACCCTTGGCGTGCTGTCAATCGTCGCCCTGACGCTGCTGCTGGTGTCCGGCGTGCGTATCGCGTTCGCGACCGCAATGTGCGGTTTCTTCGGCCTGTGGATCCTGCGCGGCTACGGGCCGGCGGCGTCGCTCTCGGCCGAGACGGTGTACGGCCATCTCGTCAGCTACAACCTGCTGGTGCTGCCGCTCTTCATCCTGATGGGCTTCTTCGCCTACTACGCCAACATCACGCGCGACATCTACTGGGCGGCGCGGCAGTGGCTGGGCCACCTGCCCGGCGGCCTGGCCATCGCCACCGTGATCGGCTGCGCCGGCTTCGCGGCGGCCTGCGGCGCGTCCACGGCGTCGGCTGCAGTGATGGGCCGTGTCGCGCTGCCGGAACTCAAGAAATACGGCTACGACGACAAGGTCTCGACCGGTTGCGTCGCCGCCGGCGGCACGCTCGCCGTCATGATCCCGCCGTCGGTGCTGTTCGTGATTTACGGCTTCATCGCCGAGGAATCGATCGGTGCCCTGCTGCTCGCCGGCATCCTGCCCGGCCTGCTGCAGGCCGGCAGCTATGTCGTCATGCTGCTGATCCGCTTCAAGCTCAACCCCGAGCTCGGGCCGCCGATCCGCGGCATCACCTGGCCGGATCGCTTCCGCTCGCTGACCGGCGTCTGGGGCATGATCCTGATCATCGTGCTGGTCATGGGCAGCATGTACACCGGCCTCGCCACGCCGACCGAAGCCGCCGGCGTGGGCGCGCTCGGCGCTCTGGCGATGGCGCTGCCCAGGCTCTCGCTCGGCAAGTTCTGGGGCGCCATGGCCGAGACGGCACGCACCACGGCGCTGATCTTCGCGATCGTGGCGGGCGTGCTGATCTACGTGCATTTCCTCGGCTTCACCGGCATGCCGGCGGCAATCGCCGACTGGATCGCCCATCTCGACGTACCGGTGATGGTGATCCTGATCTGCATCCTGGCGCTCTATCTGGTGATGGGCATGTTCCTGGACGGCATCGGCATGATCCTGCTCACGGTGCCGATCCTGCTGCCCACCATCCACCAGCTCGGCATCAACCCCATCGTCTTCGGCGTGCTGGTGGTGCGCATGGTCGAGATCGGGCTGATGACACCGCCGGTCGGCCTCAATGTCTTCGTGCTGAAGGGCGTGGCACCGGGCGTAAGCATGGGCGACATCTTCCGCGGCTGCGGCTGGTTCGTCTTCGTCGACATCATCAACGTGGCGATCCTGCTGGCCTTCCCCGCGATCATCCTGCTGATCCCCACGACCATGATCAAATAGTCCTCCCGGAGGAAATTGACTTCGGTCGAGGCTGGCCAGCGGCTCGAGCCACCTCCGAAACGCGGCCATTACGGACAAGAATCCTATGCAACTCGCGACGCGCGGCGGCGTTTGCCTCACAAGTCCGCGCGCTTTGCCTCCACGAGGCCGCGCGGGCGATCCATAACCCCAAGGAGACCCCCATGGCTGACGCCACTTCAATCACGTCCGGCAACCTGATCGCCGCCGAAAAGGTCAATGGCACCAACGTCTACAATCCGGCCGGCGACAAGCTCGGCAGTGTCGAGGACATCATGATCGACAAGGTGTCGGGCAAGGCGATCTACGCCGTCATGTCGTTCGGCGGCTTCCTCGGCATGGGCGAGAAGCATCATCCGCTGCCGTGGGCCAGCCTGAAGTATGACACCAGCAAGGACGGCTATGTCGTGAACCTGGACAAGCGGATGCTCGAGGGCGCCCCGAGCTACGACCGCGATGCCGATTTCCGCTGGACACCCGACTACGGCCGCTCGGTCGACAAGTACTACGGCGTGCCGACCTACTGGATGTAGGCAGCCGCCGGTCCTGTCGCCCTCTCCCCTTCACCGGGGAGAGGGCGTTCGGACGCGACTCCATGGTTTGTGAGGCATACCGGGTGTGTCGTGCCATAGTGGCACGATGGAACCGAACAACACGCGTCGGGTCATCGCCGCCGGCACCATCGGCAACGTCCTGGAATGGTACGACTTCGCCATCTATGGCTATTTCGCTGCGGCGATCGGCCGGACCTTTTTCCCCGCCGAGGATCCGGTGGCGCAGGTGCTGGCCGCCTTCGGCATCTTCGCGGTCGGCTATCTGATGCGACCGCTGGGCGGGATCGTGGTCGGCCACATCGCCGACCGCTTCGGCCGTCGGGCCGCGCTCACCTTCTCGGTTACGGCAATGGCAATACCGACATTCCTGGTCGGTGCCTTGCCCGGCCACGACGTGCTGGGCGTCGCGGCCCCGATCCTGCTGACGGCGCTGCGTGTCATCCAGGGCCTGTCGGTCGGCGGCGAGGCGACGACGGCCATGGTGTTCCTGGTCGAACGCGCGCCGCCCGGGCGGCGCGGCGTCGTCGGCGCGATGGCGTCGTGCGGCGCCAGCTTCGGCATCCTGATGGGGTCGGCGACCGGCGCGGCGCTGGCGTCGTCGATGTCGCCCGAAGCGCTCGAAGCCTGGGGCTGGCGCATCCCGTTCCTGCTCGGATTACTGGTCGGGCTGGCGGGGCTTTTCCTGCGCCGCCACATCGCCGATCCACCCGGCGGCGCCACGGCATCGAGCGCCAAATCCCCGCTGGTCGAGACCCTGCGCCATCATGGCCCGCTGGTGGCGCGGCTGGCCGGCCTGGTCGCCTTCAACGCCATCGGTTTCTATCTGGTGTTCCTCTATGTCGTGACCTGGCTGCAGACCGTTGACGGGCTGGCACCTGAGCGCGCGCTCTCGATCAACACTGCCAGCATGGTGCTGCTGCTGCCGGTGATGTTGGTCATGGGTTGGTTGAGCGATCGCATCGGCCGCAAGCCGCCGATGCTGGCGGCGGCGGCGATCTGTTTCGTGCTCGCACTGCCGCTGTTCTGGTTGATGCACCACGCCGATCCGGCCCTCGTGATGCTGGGCCAGGCCGGCTTCGTGCTGACGCTCGGCACATCGCTCGGCATCATGCCGTCGATCATGGTCGAGGCGACGCCGCTTGGCGTGCGCTGCACCGCGCTGTCGCTGGGCTACAACCTGGCCTTCGGGCTGATGGGCGGGCTCACGCCGCTGGCAGCCGCTTGGCTGGTCGACCGCACGGCGATCGACCTCAGCCCGGCCTACCTGGTGATGGCCGCGGCGGCGGTCTCCTTCGTCACGCTGCTGACCTTTCGCGAGACCTACCGCGACCCACGGCCGGCCGACTAGCGTCTCGATCAGACGCGCAACCGGGCGCGCTCCCGGGAAACCACGCCCCGAGCGGGCGCCCGGTTGTTGCAGGATTCAGCCCGGTGTGCGCATTCTCGATGCAGTCTCTTCACGGGAAAGCCTCCATGACCCTCATCGGCCAGCCCCTTCGCCTCATCGCCGCCGCGATGTTCACCCTTTTCGCGATCGCCGGCACCGCCGCCGCGCAGACCCCGGCGACGGCGACGGCCACCGACGCGGCCTCCCCGCACTATCTCGCCGACCGGCTGGCCGCATTTCGCGACCACTCCGCGGCACTCATCGAGGAAGTCCCCAACCTGCCCGACGATTTCTCGAAGGTTGCCGCTTCCTTCACCGTGGCGGCCGAGGGGCACGGCGGCGTGGGCCGCGTCATCCTGGGCATCATTCTGTGCCTGGTCGCCGGCCTCGCCGTGGAATGGCTGGTGCGGCGAGGTGCTGCCCGGCTGCGCGTGCGGCTGCAGACCACCGCCATCCGCAACGTCGGCGACCGGCTGAAGCGGATCGGCATCGAGACGGGAATCGAGGCCGCCGCCCTGCTGGGATTCGCTGTCGGTACGCTGGGCGTGCTGCTGTGGCACAACTGGCCGGTCGTCCTGCGCGAGTCGGGCGTTTCCGTTCTTCTCGCCCTGCTCGGGCTGCGGCTCGCCTTGCTCATGCTGACGGTGATGCTGCGCCCGAACGAGGGCGCCGCGCGGTCGCTGGCGGTGATCGAGCTTCCGGTGCCGGCGGCACGCTTCTGGCTGCACCATCTGGGCGGCTTCGTCGGCTGGTTCCTGTTCGGCTGGGCGGTGATCCAGGCGCTGCGCGTGCTCGGCATGCCCAAGCCCGGCCTGCAACTCCTCGCCTACGTGATGGGGATCGGCCTGGTTGCTATCGCCGTCGCCATCATCTGGCGCCGGCCGGTGCCGGCGCCGACCGCGGAGAGCGGCCCGGGCAGCAACGCCGGGCGCTGGATGGCCTCCATTCTGGCCGTAGCGATGTGGCTGATCTGGACCGTCAGCGCGATGATGATCTTCTGGTTCCTGGTCGTTGCCATCGCCCTGCCGATCGCCATTCGCGTCGGCCACGAAGCCGCCCGCCACGTGATGCGACCGGTCGACAACGACGACGGCACGCTGAGTACGGTTTCTGTCGCCTCGGTGTTCGTCGAGCAGGGCCTGCGCGCCGCCATCATCGTCGGCGGCATATGGGTCCTGCTGTGGGGCTGGAACCTCGACGTCGGCGCGCTCACCGGCCAGGAGACCGGCTTCAGCAGACTGGTCCGCGGCGGCCTGCATGCGCTGATCATCCTGCTGGCGGCCGACCTCGCCTGGAGCCTGCTGAAGGCACTGGCCGACAATGCGCTGGTCCGGGCACAGGCGGCCGAAGGCCTCGACGCCGAAGAAACGCGGCGGCGCGGCCGCATCCGCACCCTGCTGCCGATCGGCCGCAACATCCTGTTCGTCGTGCTGGTAGTCATGGCCGGATTGATGGCGCTGGCCTCGCTCGGCGTGGAAATCGGCCCGCTGATCGCCAGCGCCAGCGTGGTCGGCGTCGCCATCGGCTTCGGTGCCCAGACCATCGTGCGCGATATCATCAGCGGCGTCTTCTACATGCTCGACGATGCCTTCCGGGTCGGTGAGTACATCCAGAGCGGCAGCTACAAGGGCAATGTCGAGTCCTTCAGCCTGCGCTCGGTCAAGCTCCGGCACCAGCGCGGGCCGCTCTTCACGATTCCGTTCGGCACCCTGGGCGCGGTGCAGAACATGAGCCGCGACTGGGTGATGGTGAAGGACCAGATCCGCATCACCTACGATTCAGACGTCGATAAGGCCAAGAAGCTCATCAAGCAGATCGGCCTTGAGCTCGCCGCCGACCCCGAGCTCGCGCCCAAGATTCTGCAGCCGCTTAAGATGCAGGGCATCGAACAATTCGGCGAATACTCGATCGACATCCGCATGAAGATGCAGACCAAGCCGGGCGAGCAGTTCGTTATCCGCCGCCGCGCCAACGCCATGATCAAGAAGGCTTTCGACGAGAACGGCATCAAGTTCGCCTTCCCGACGGTCCAGCTGGCGGGCGGCAACAAGTCGAACGGCGACGCCGCGGATGCCGAGGCCGCGATCGCCGCCCAGCAGATGATGAAGCCCAAGCCCAAGGCGGCGGAGTAAGACGTTAGACCGACCCACCCTCCACGGCACGGCCCTCGGCGCGCCAGCGCAGCATGCCGCCGGGCAGATTGGCGACAGCGGTAACGCCGGCCTTCTGCAGGATGGCGGTGGCGTGCGCCGACCGGCTGCCGGCGCGACAGACCGCGACGATCGGCTTGTCTTTGGCCAGTTCCTT
>CALFRN010000038.1 GCA_937919085.1 uncultured Reyranella sp. | reverse complement strand
CTGCAGCGCCTGCCGCCCGCCGGTCGCGAAGGCGCTCATTTGCCTTCTTTCCATCGACCCGCCTCCTTAAGCGCCTTCGCGACCTCGGGCGGCATGTAGTTCTCGTCGTGCTTGGCCAGCACCTCGCGCGCCACGAACACGCCGTCGGCACCGAGCGATCCCTCCGCCACCACGCCCTGGCCCTCGCGGAAGAGATCCGGCAGCAGGCCACGGTAGACGACATCGACGGTCTTGTGGGTGTCGGTGACGCGGAAGCGGGTCTCCTGGCTGTCGGCGGATTTCTTCACGCTGCCGGCCTCGACCAGGCCGCCCATGCGGAAGCGCCGCTCGGGCGGGATCTGCTTCTCGGCGATCTGGGTAGGCGAATAGAAGAACACGATATTGTCGTTGAGCGCCGTCAGCACCAGCGTGGCGGCAAATCCCAGCACGGCGAGCGAGCCCACCACCAGCCACAGGCGCTTGCGCTTGGGCGTCATCGACTTGCCCTTGCCCGCTGTTCGCGGGGCCGCTCCAGCCCGCGCGCGGTCAGCTCGCGACGCACGCGCCGACGGGCGGCGAGCGAGGAGATCACGAGCCCCCCCAGGATCACCAGCGCCGCGAGATAGGCCGACATGACGTAGACCGCGTGGTTGCTCATGGGCGATTGCTCATGACTGGACCTCGGCGTTCTCGAGGCGGCGGCGGTCGATCTCGGTATCGGTGCGCAACAGCACCAGCAGCACGAACAACAGGAACAGGGTCGCGGCCATCCACAGCAGCGGCACCAGGATCGAGGGATGGATGCTGGGCCCGCCCAGCCGCGCCACCGAGGCCGGCTGATGCAGGGTGTTCCACCAGTCGACCGAGAATTTGATGATCGGCAGGTTGATCACGCCGACCAGCGCCAGGATGGCGGCGGCACGATCGCCGCGCTCGGGCTCGTCGTAGGCGCGGCTCAAGGCGATGTGGCCGAGATAGAGGAAGAACAGCAGCAGCATCGAGGTGAGCCGGGCGTCCCACACCCAGTAGGCACCCCACATTGGCCGGCCCCACAGCGCGCCGGTCAGCAGGCACACGGCGCAGAAGCCGGCGCCGACCGGCGCGGAAGCCCGCGCCATAAGCGCCGCCAGTGGATGGCGCCAGATCAGCAGCGAGGCGCCGAGCGCCGCCAGCAGGCCGTAGCCCGCCATGGCGAGCCAGGCCGAGGGCACGTGCACGAACATGATCCGCACCGTGTCGCCCTGCTGATAGTCGGGAGGCGACTGGATCAGTGCCAGGTAGAGGCCGAACGCCAGCATCAGCACGGTCGCCAAGGCGAGGCTCGGCAGCACGCGCTGGCTCAGCCGCCTGAAGCGCGCGGGACTGGCGAGAAAGTGAAGGTCGGCCATGTCGCTCTATCTATCCATTCATGGACCTGAGTCTATTCGCCAGCCTGCCGCAAGGCAGCGGCAATCGCCCACGGCGTGGTTGCCAGCGCCACCAGGGCCAGCGCCGCCAGGATCGCGATATGGGCGCCAAAATCCCCTCCCGTCGCCAGCGATTCGACGGCGCCGGCACCAAAGATCAGGGTCGGCACGCAGAGCGGCAAGGCCAGCAAGGCCAGCAGGGCCCCCGATTTGCGCGCACCCAGCGTCAGCGCCGCCGCCAGCCCGCCGATCAGCGACAGGGTCGGCGTGCCGACCAGAAGCGTAGCGGCGAGGGCCCACAGGACCCTGGGCTCCAGCCCGAAAGTCACACCCAGCACCGGGGCCAGGGCAGCCAGCGGCAGGCCGGTCACAATCCAGTGAGCGCAGCACTTGGCCAGGGCGGCCAGCTCGAGCGGCCACGGCGCCAGCAGCAGCAGGTCGAGGGTGCCGTCCTCGTGGTCCGCCGCGAACAGCCGGTCGAGGGACAGCAGGGCGGCGAAGAGCGCGGCACACCACAGCACGCCCGCCGCGATTCGGGCCAGAACATTGGCCTCCGGCCCGATGCCGAGCGGAAAGAGGATCGTGGCGACGACGAAGAAGGCGAGCACCACGGCGACGTCGCCAGGCCGGCGCCACACCAGGCGCAGGTCGCGCGCGACAAGGCCGGCAAAGCCGCTCATTCCCGAGATCCAAGCGTAAGCGCGCGTGCACCGGCCAGTCCGAGCTCGGCGTGGGTGGCGGCGACGGCTAGACCGCCGGCGGCGAGATGTTTTCCAAGCGCCGCGCGAAAGCCCGCCTGTGCCGGCGCGTCCAGCGCGTTGAGTGGCTCGTCGAGCAGCCACACCGGCGCATCGGACAGCACCACACGGGCGAGTGCGGCGCGGCGGCGCTGGCCGGCCGAGAGGGTTCTCACGGGCCGATCGGCCAGAGCGGAAAGATCGAAGGTCGCAAGGGCGGCCAGGAGGCGCACCCTGTCAGGCACGGTGCGGCCCCGCAGTCTTTCGGCGACTTCGAGGTTCTCGGCGACCGTCAGATCGCCTTTCAGTCCTTCAAGATGACCCAACCATGCGAGCCGGCCGCGCCAGGCCTCGGGATCGGCGGCCACATCCTTGCCCTGCCAGCGGATCGTCCCGGCTACCGGGCGTACCAGCAAGGCCAGCGCCCGCAGCAGGGTGGTCTTGCCGCTGCCATTGCGGCCGGTGAGCGCGAGCAATTCGCCGGCAGCCAGGCCAAAGGACATGTGCTCGAACACAGGCCTGCCGCCGCGACGGCAGGCCAAGTCCGAAACTTCGAGGAGGAAGGGCACCATGTGGCGCCGTCGTAGCATGGCCGTTGAAGGGGGCCCGAAAAGAAAAAGGCCGCCCTCTCGGGGGAGAATGAGAGGACGGCCAAAGCGCCTCCGAAGAGGCTAGAACGTGGTCTTTGGGGGGAACCACGTTCGGGGGAGATACCTACTGAAGATGGAAAGCCCCGGTGTCCGCCGCTAGACCCAAATAGGGCATTACTGTGATTTGTTGGCGACGGTCGCGTAGCGATTGTCGCCAAGGCGTGCGGCAGTATTTGCAACCAGGCGCGAGAGCCGGCACCGCGCAGAAAAGATATGAATTCAGAAGGTTGGATCGCGGTGTTCTTGTCCGCTCTGAAACCTGCGGGCTCCCGGGGCTGATGACAGCCCCTGCCGCCCCCTACGCCTGAGCGCTGTGCGCTCAGGCGTAGGGATCTGCGGCGTCGCGCATGCCGTCACCCATGAACTGATAGGCAAGGATGACAAGGATCACCGGCACGACCGGCAGCATCAGCCACCAGTTCACGGCCACTACGTTGATGTCGGTGGCCTCGTTCAGCAGCACGCCCCAGGAAGTGATCGGTGGCCGCAGGCCGAGGCCAAGGAACGACAGGGCGGTTTCGGCCAGGATCATCGAGGGGATCGACAGTGTGGCCGAAGCGATGAGATGGCTCATGAAGCCCGGCAGCAGATGGCGGCCGATGATCCGGCCGGGTTTGGCGCCCATCATCTGGGCGGCCAGCGCGTAATCCTCCTCCCGCAGGGACAGCAGCTTGGAGCGTACGGCACGTCCCAGGCTCGGCCAGTCGAGCAGCGCCAGGATGATGGTGATGCCGAAATAGATCAGCAGCGGCGACCAGGTGATCGGCAGCGCCGCCGACAAGGCCAGCCATAGCGGCAAGTGCGGGAAGCTCTTGATGATCTCGGTGAGCCGCTGGACGACGTTGTCGACCCAGCCGCCGTAGTAGCCCGCCAGACCGCCCAGGATCAGCGCCAGCGCGAACGACAGCGCGATGCCGATGAGACCGATGGTGAGCGAAATACGGGCGGCGTAGACGATGCGGCTGAACATGTCGCGGCCGAGGCGGTCGGTGCCCAGCCAGAAGAACTGGCCTCCCTCGGGCGGGCATACGAAGTGGAAGTTGCCGTGGACCAGGCCCCAGAACTCGTAGGGCGCGCCGCGGCAGAAGAAGCGGAGCGGCATCGGCTTGGTCGGATCGGGGGTGTAGATGCGCTGCAGCGTCTCGAGATCGCGGGAGGTCTTCAGCGCATAGACGAAGGGACCGACGAAATTGCCTTCGTGGAACAGGTGCACGGACTGCGGCGGCGCGAAGATATAGCCGGAGTGACGCGCGTGCAGATCGTAGGGCGCAATCCACTCGCTGATCAGGGTCGTGAAATACATCAGCGCCAGGAAGATCATCGCGGCGACAGCCGGCCGATGGCGGCGAAAGCGCCACCACATCAGCTTCCACTGCCCGGCCATGTAGTATTTTTCCTGCTCGGCGGTCAGCCGCTCGGAAACATAGGGATCCCATGGCTCGCGGTTGACGTAGTGCGGGGTGCGGCGCGGGGTGCCGCTGGTGTCGTCGGAGGGCCGGTCGGTCATGGATGGCCTCACTTTTCCGACTTGGCGCCGAAGCGAATGCGGGGATCCAGCGCCGCCAGCGCCAGGTCGGAGATCAACATGCCGATCACCGTCAGCGTCGCCACGAACAGCAGGAAGGTGGCGGCGAGATTGACGTCCTGGGTCTTGAGCGCGCCCAGCAGCATCGGCCCGGTGGTCGGCAGCGACAGCACGACCGAGACGATGACCGAGCCCGAAATGACGTCGGGCAGCAGACCGCCGATGTCGGCGACGAACGGATTGATGGCATGGCGCAGCGGATATTTGACCAGCAGCTTCAATGGCGGCAGGCCCTTGGCACGACCGGTGACGACATACTGCTTCTGCAGTTCATCCAGCAGGTTGGCACGCAGCCGCCGGATCATGCCGGCGGTTCCCGAGGTGCCGATGACGATTACCGGGATGATCAGATGCTCGGACACGGAGACGATCTTGCCCCAACTCATCGGCTGGCCGATGTACTCGGCGTCCATCAGGCCGCCGATCGACAGGCCGAAATAGACCTTGCCGGCATAGAGCAATACCAGCGCCAGCAGGAAGTTCGGGATGGCGAGGCCGATGAAGCCGACGAAGGAGGCGACATAGTCGCCCATCTGGTACTGGTGGGTGGCGGCATAGACGCCGATGACGAACGAAACGGTCCAGATGAAGATGATGGTGGCCGATTCCATGACGAGCGTGAGCATCATGCGCTCGCCGATCAGTTCCGACACCGGAACGGTGTCCTGGCAGGAAAGTCCGAAATCCCAACGGAAGATGCCGGCGACCCATTCGAGGTAGCGCTGCCACAGCGGGTCATCAAGGTTGTAGAGGTGCCTCAATTCGATGGCGCGGTGCTGCGCGTCCGGATCGCCGCGCGCCAGCAGCTCGTCGATCTGCGAGGTCACGCAATCGCCAGGAGGCAGGTCGATGATGAAGTAGACGAGAGCGCTGATGATGAACAGGGTCGGGACCATCAGCAGCACCCGCCGGACGACAAAGCGCAGCATGGTCAGTTCGCCTCCCGCGCGACGCGCACATAGTGTCCGGGCTCGACCTCGGTCCAGAACAGCGGACGCCGGCCGGTGTCGGCGAAGGGCTCGGGCCACTCGGCCGGATCGGATGCCTTGCCCTCCATCAGCGCGCCGAGATCGAGCCGGCGGCCGGGATCCGGGACCGGCACCGCCGACAACAATGCCCGGGTATAGGGATGAAGCGGGTTGCGGAACAGTTCGCCGGACGGCGCCAGCTCGACCAGGCGGCCGGCGCACATCACCGCGATGCGGTCGGCGATATAATCGACCACCGCCAGGTTGTGCGAAATGAACAGGTAAGTAAGGCCGAGCTGCTTCTGAAGGTCCTTGAGCAGGTTCAGGATCTGCGCCTGGATCGACACGTCCAGCGCCGACACCGGTTCGTCGCAGATCAGCACATCAGGCCTGAGTGCCAGCGCGCGCGCGATGCCGATGCGCTGCCTCTGGCCGCCGGAAAACGAGTGCGGGTAGCGGCTGAGGTGGCGGCGATCGAGCCCGACCATTTCCATCAGCTCGCTCACCATCTCGCGGCGGTAGGCATCGTCGCCCTTGCGGTGGATGACCAGCGGCTCGACCAGGATGTCGTAGACCGTCATGCGCGGATTGAGCGACCCGAACGGATCCTGGAAGATGAACTGCAGCTTGGTGCGGAAGCTGTTCAACGCCTCGCCCTCGAGGGACAGTACGTCGATCTTGCGGCCCCAATCGTCATAGACGACCTGGCCGGCATCGTTGTTGGCGTCGGCCGAGACGCCGCGCATCAGCATCTTGCTGAGCGTGGTCTTGCCGCAGCCCGATTCGCCCACCAGACCGAGACATTCGCCGCGCATGACATCGAAGCTGACGTCGTTGACGGCGCGGATCTTACGGGTGACGCCGCCGCCCATCAGGGATTCGATCAGCGAGTCGGCCTTGCGGATGCTGAAGGTCTTCGACAGATGGCGGACCTTCAGGACCGGCGCGTCGGGATTGAAGGTCGGCGTCGGCGTCACCGACGCTTTTTCCTTGAGAAGATGGCCTGTGGCAGCGGTGATATCGCGGATCGGCACCAGCCGTTCGCCAGGCTTCATGTCGAAGCGCGGCACCGCATGGAGCAGGGCCTTGAGATAGGGGTGCTGCGGGTCGCGGAAGATATCGCGCAGGTCGCCCGACTCGACCACCTTGCCGCGGTACATCACGACGACGTCGTCGGCGACGTTGGCAACCACCCCGAGATCATGGGTGATCATCAGCAACGCCATGCCCAGTTCCTTCTGCAGATCCTTCATCAACTGGAGGATCTGGGCCTGGATGGTGACGTCGAGCGCCGTGGTCGGCTCGTCGGCGATCAGCAGGGCCGGGCGGCAGACCAGTGCCATGGCAATCATGGCGCGCTGGCGCAGGCCACCGGAGAGTTCGAACGGATAGGTTCGCAGTGCCCGCTTGGGATCGGGGAAGCCGACCATCCGCAGCATGTCGCGCGTCAGTTCGTCGATCTCCGGCCGGCTCAGCCGACGGCCGGACTTGGCCGCTGCTTCGCCGAGCTGGTCGCCCAGCGTATGGATGTCGCTGAGGCGGTCACCGCCATGCAGCTCGACCGCCTCGCCGATCTGGTCGCCCACCGTGTGCAATGCCGACAACGAGGTCATCGGCTCCTGGAAAATGATGGAAATCAGCCCACCGCGGATACTCCGGATTTCGGGGCCGGAACGGTCGAGCTTCGCGATGTCGATGGTGGCACCGCCGGCGCGGGGATCCGCAAACAGGATCGAGCCTGACGGGATCGTGGCGGTGCGTGGCAGCAGGCCCATGATGGCCTGACTGCAGACCGATTTGCCGGAACCCGACTCGCCCACCAGTGCCAGCGTGCCCCCGGGCGGGATCGAGAACGACGCCTTGTCGACCGCCCGGAGCGTGCCCTCATGAACGCCGAATTCCACGGTCAGGTTCTCGACGCGCAGCAGATCCTTCATGCCAGTTCTTCCCGATCCGCCACTGCGATACCCATTGCGCGCAAATTCACCCGCGTCGACTCGCTCAGACTGACGCCGCCCGCTTCGGCGGCGCGAGCAGCCCGCTCGACGACATCGTGAAAGCCCTCGAGCGAGGAATCGACCTTCACCACCCGACCGCCCGCCGACCCGATGCTGAGTTGCATCCAGCCGTCCGCCCGGTCGCGCTTGGTCGAGTAATAGCTGAGCTTCAGCCGGTCAAGCCGCGCCCACTCGACCAGCGTTCCGGCCGGCCCATCGGCGCAGAGGCTGTCGGGCGCCAGGAGATAGCGGGTCCGGTGCCGCAACGCGGTGCGCACGAGGAACAGGGCAAAGAGAACGAATCCGCCGGCCAGGAAAAAAGCGACCCAGGGATCGACCTCCAGCAACAGCAGGGGGGTGCCGCACAACACGACGCCAATCGCGGCGCGAACATAGTCGGCCCACAAGGTCTGGCGCGGATAACGCAGGTCGGCGGTACTCAAACGCGTCTCCCACCCTCAATCCTAGTTGGACGCGAACAGCTCGTGCGCCGGGCGCACGCGCATGCCCGACATCGCTCTTGTTCGTTTCCAGAATAACTCTAGGAACTCCCACGCCCTGTCGTCCATCACAAGATGATGACTGAGAATACCCACGGGCTCACCGGTTCCGGCCCGTGCCCGGGCAAGCGCCTCGACCACGGCAGCGAGGCTTGCGGCTTCACCGATGAAGCCTCGCCCGCCCTTCCAGTCGATCAGGTCGACATGGGCATTGATCTGCCTCAAGCCGCGAACCGGGTGGGCACGGCGCACTGCCCCGAAGGTCGAGAGGCCGGTGAACCCGATTTCCGGCAGAGTGGGCACCAAGCCCGGGGAAATGCGGTTCCACGGCGGCACCACGACCTTGAGCGGGCGATTGCCAAACAACCGTTCCAGCGCCATCCGGCCGGTCCCAAGTTCGCCCAGGACGAACATGGCCGGCCGGTGGGGGCCAAGCTCGATCTTCTTTTCGCTCGCGGGCGCATGATTGACGTGGGCGTAGCCATGCTGAAGCAGGTCGACGGCCGTCGCAGCGGCAAGCCGAGCGGCAAGTGCTGGGGTCGCGCGCGCCGGAACAACCGCCAGCGCAATCGGCGTTGCGGTCTCGCGATGGATTTCGAGCAGGCGATCGAGAGCGGGGCCGGCGTCGGCGGCGTCGTCGTCGCGCCACCACAGATCGGCGCAGCGGTCGGCCGCCTGCCAGAGCGCCAGCTCCTGCTCAAGGATCTGCCAGGAGGTCACGATGCGCGGGCCCACAGCAATTCGGCCGTCGCCGCCGCGCCGCGCGAATCGCAGGGCGGGAAGCTGCGGATCGACGGACCCGCCAGCGCCCGCCGGACGGCGGCGGCCAGGCTCTCCGGTGACAGCCCGCCAGCCGGTACAGTGGCAACCATGCCGCGCTCGGCGAGCAGTCCCGCGCGATCGGCCTGCTCGGTCTCGCGGTCGGTGCCGAACGGAACCAGTACCGCACGGTCGGCACAGCACAGCGTTTCAATCACCGTGTTGTAGCCCGCCTGGGAGATCGACAAGGTCGCGTTCCTCAGCAAAGTGGCGAAATCGCTGCGCGCCGCCTCGACGACGAAGCCCTCGCCGGCCGCTTCAAGGCCGGCGCGCGCGTGCGCCGGCACGTCCGCGCCCAGCAGGAGGCGCCAGGTCCTGTCGGCCAGGGGGCCAAGCGGCCGCGCTTCAACGGCTGCCCGCAGCAACGGCGCGCCGACCGCACCACCTCCCACCGATACGATGACTTCGCCCGTGCCGGCCCCGCCTGTCGGACTCCCAAGATCGGCTTCAACGACATAGCCAGTATAGAAAGCACGATCCTTGACGCGTTCCCAGCCCGTGAAGCTCCGGCCAAATCCGACCAGCACCGGATCGGCGTGGATCATCGCGAAGTCGAAGGCCTCGAATGTCTCGATCGCTTCCGCAATGCGTTGCGGCGAGGCCGACCGGCGCACGACATCGCGCACCGAAGAGACGATCAGCGGCCGCGGCCGGAGCGCCTTTGCCGCCTCGATCAACGGCAACAGCTCGAATCGAAGTTGCGTGCGCCCGAAGGGAAACTGCTCGGTGATGAGGATGTTCGGTGCTTCGGCATGAAACAGGCCCAAAAGCTCGCGCGTGCGGTCGGCACGGAAATGATCGTCGAGCGGTGCGCCGTCGAGCTGAGCGAGCTCGCGCAGGCTATCGTCTCGCGCCCGCACCGGCGGCAGCTGATAGACACGTGCCGCTCCGGTTTCGAGCGGCGTGGGCGCTCCACCCGACACCAGCAGCACGTCGAACCCGTTCGCCGCCAGGACGCGCGCCAGCGTCGCGGCGCGACGAAGGTGGCCGATGCCGAGAAGGTGCTGAACATAGAAGAATACCCGCGGTTTCACGGCACGCCCTTTGGGGAGTCGGAACCGGCGCCTCGTTCCAGGGACACATTGAGACGATCGACCCGCACCTTGCCGTCGCGGTCGGCCAGGAAGAAATGGGCAGAACGCCAATCCAGCTTGAACGGCGGCCTGCCGGTCATATCCCAGCCCGTGGCCAGCGCCAGCAGGGCGCGGATCGCCGCCTTGTGGGAGACCGCGACGACCGGCTCGCCAGCCCGCGCGACGGCCGCCGCCCAGCCGCCAAGCCGGGCCATGGCACCACGCGGCGACTCGCCGCCGGGCGGCTGGAAATCGAGACCGGCGCGTTCGGCCGCAGCAAAGGTTTCGCCTCCTTCGGCCCGCAGCGCCGCCAGGGTGCGACCTTCCCAGGCGCCAAAACTCATTTCGCGCAACGCCGAATCGACGCTCACGGCCGCAGACGGGCGCAGCAGCTCGGCGGTACGCCGGGCACGTTGCAGGGGGCTTGCGACCCGCCGCCATCCGTCAGCCGGTGGCGGCAGATACCAGTGCCGGGCGGCAGCCTCTCCAGCCGCGCTCAGTGTGGTGTCGCTGAGTCCCTGCAGAAGACCGCGTTCATTCCAATCGGTCGGCGCATGACGCAGAATGGCGAAGGGCACGCCGCTCATCGCCGAACCCGAAGGGTGCCGAGCGCCGTCGCCAGGGCGCGGGCCGCGGCCCGTTCGTCGTGATGCGCCAGTACGCGCACCGTCGCCGCCGACGCCAGGCGCAGACGCTCAGCCGGGTCGTCAAGCAGCCGCGCCACGGCGACCGCGAAGGCTGCGGCGTCGCCGATTGGCGTCAGCAGGCCTGACACGCCATCGGCAACGACGGCGGGCACACCGCCGGTGCGGCCGGCAACCACGGGCAGGCCGGCCGCCTGGGCTTCGAGAAACGCCATGCCGTAGGCTTCGTTGATCGCGGGCCAAAGGTAAAGGTCGGCGGACGCATAAAGTGCCGGCAACGCCTCGCGCGAAACGGCACCGGCGAAGCCTACACGCGGGGCGAATGGCGCCATCAACGCCTCGATCTCGGCCCGTGCCGGCCCATCGCCCACGATCAGCGCACGCCAGGATCGGTCCGCCAGGCGCGCGAATGCTCCGGCCAGGACACGGTAGGATTCCAGTTTGTCGCGCGTGCGCATCATGCCGACGCTCATCAGCAGCGGCGGCCCCACATGAGGGGGGCGCGAGGCGGCGGCGGAACAAAATGGCGCAGCATCGATGAAGGGCGGCAGCCACAGCTGGCGCCCCTGAGGCCCGAGACGGGCGCGCACGCCGGCGACGTCGCGGGGATTGACCGTCAGCACCAGGTCGGCGGCGCCAAGCGCCCGCTCGACGGCGCGATGTCCCAGCCGCGTTGGTCCTTGGGCCCGACGCGGCGCGTGACTCGCCTCGGCGATCACGTAGGGAATGCCGAGGGCGCCGGTGACGAGCGGTCCCAACCAGTCCGGTTTTCGATAGTAGCAATGATAGGTGAACCACAGCTCGAAGCGCTCGGGATGCCCGGCCGGCAGCGCCCGCCACCGCTCGACCAGCCGCGCGGCGCGGCGACGGGCGTCGCGCTGGAGGGCGAGGTGGTCGTCGGGCGCCGGCACTCCGGGCGCGACCCGGCTGAGCGCCGGCATGGACACGCGATGGCCGAGACGACGCAACAGACGCAGCAGGCCACGCGCCATTTCCCGATCACCCGAGGGAGAGGGGCTGTCCGGTAGCTTCAACGGCGTGTGAAGCAGCACGCGCATGGGGCTACTCGGCCGCGCGGGCGGAGGCCGAGTGGTGCTGTCCCAGCGCCGTAGCTATCCAGTCGATGCCGGCGTCGTAAGAGAAGCGTGTGCGCACGACCTCGCCGGCACGTCGCGCGAGGGACTGGCGCAAGTCGGGATCGGCGATCATGCGCGCGAGCGCCGCACTAAGAGCGCTGGGTGCGCCTGGCGGCACGAGGAGACCGGTCTCGCCGTCCTCGATGAACTCGCCCACCGCCGCGGCCTGCGTCGACACGACGGGCAGGCCCTGGTGCGCTGCTTCCATCAATACGTTGGGCAACCCGTCCTGGTCGCCATCAGCCGCCCTCTTGCAGGCGAGTGCGAACAGATCGGCGCGCGCGAGGGCCGCGAACACCGCCTTCTGCGGCTGCCCACCGAGCCAGACGCAGCGATCGGCGATACCGAGCGATGCAGCCTTCGCCTTCAAAGGATCGGAAAGCCCCCCGGCGCCGATATGCTCGAAGCGCCAGTTGAGCCCCCGCGGTAGCGCCGCCAGCGCGTCCAGCAGATCGTCGTAGCCCTTCTTCTCGACCTTGCGGCCGACCGAGAGCACGACGACGGGATCGTGCGGATCCGACCCATTCCGGCGCGGCCGCATGGGCGGTGGCGGCGGCAGGTGTGCAAGATCGAGCCCGTGATAGACGAGGTGCAGCTTTTCGGGCTGCAGCGCCAGTTCCTTCAGCCGCTGCAGGCCGACATTGGTGCAGGTCGCCAGCCAGGCGCAATCCGCAAGCTTTTCGCTCACCTCCCACGGCTCGCTGGTCCAGATGTCCTTGGCATGCGCCGACACGCTCCATGGCAGGCTGCGCAAGGCGGCGGCATATCGCGTCACCGACGCCGGAGTATGCAGAAAATGTGCATAGAGCCGATCGACCGACCGCGGCAGCTCGGCGGCCAGAACCAGCGCCTGGCCCCAGCGCCGGACCCGATTGGCCGTCGGGTCTCTCCGCAGATCGGCGAGAAATTTCTGCCGCGCGGCGGCGTAGCCCGGCAGGCGACGTGATGCCCGCCAGCCTGCCATTACACGGCGCGGATCGTCCTTGAGGTATTCCGGAAGATAGACCGTGCGTGCGGCCACCCGTTCATGGACGGGATGGAGCGACTTGTCGGTCGGCCGGCGCAACGACCAGATTTCAAGCGCGACACCGCGGGCCTCGAGGCCGGCGATCTCCTGGGCGATGAAGGTCTCGGAGAGCCGTGGCCAGCCCTTCAACACGACCGCGACGCGCGCACCCGTTGCACTGGTCGAACTCGACATCAGTGGGCCAGCGGTCAGATCCTGGCGCGCGCCGGCGAACCGCCGACCGGATCGCCGGCGGGCGCCGGTTCGGCGGCACTCGCCGTCATGTCGAGCGGCGCCGGGCCCCGGTGCGGATGCATGAGCTGCTTGGCGACGAGGCGCCACACGTTACCGAGGCCGTCGAGCAGACCGGGCACCACCACATCGCTCGGCAGGCCCTGCTGCGGCAACTGCCGCAGCGCCGTGGCCATCGCCTGGGGATCCCGGCCCTTGTCCGCATCGAGCATCTCGATCAGGCCGATATTGCGGGCCGCGCGGGCGCGGATGAGCTGCTCCAGCCGCGGCCGGGTACGGGGCACGATGATCGCCCTCTTGTCAAAGGACAGGATCTCGCAGAACGTGTTGTAGCCGCCCATCGCAACGACACCCGCCGCACGCTTCATCAGGGCGCCGAGATTGTTGGTGAAGGTAAGCGTGCGGATGTTGGCGAACTTCTCGGCACGATCACGGAATGCATCACGCGCCGTGGCCGACATAAACGGGCCGAACACGATTACCGCGCCGTAGGGAATATGCGGGTCGGCTTCGTAGGCTGCCAGCACCCAGTCGATCAAATCCTCGCCATCGCCGCCGCCGCCGGCGGTGACCAGGATGAACGGCCCGTCGATGTCGCCGACTTCGTGCGGGATATCGGCATGCAGCGGCAGGTCGCGGTGCAGATAGCCGGTGTAGACCATCTTGTGCCGCACCGAAGCCGGTAGATCGATACCGGTCATCGGCTTGTTGATCTGCGGCAGGCCGTAAATCCAGATCTCGTCGTAAAGATCGCGCAGCGCCGGTACGACGTTCTTGCGCTCCCATTCCTGGGCCAGCGCCGCCGGGTCGTCCATGACATCGCGCAGTCCGAGCACCAGCGGCGTACCGCGGTCCTTGAGCAGCCTCAGCGCCGGGCCGACCTCGCCGCGCAGACCCAGAGGCTCCTTGTCGACGATGAAGAGATCGGGACGATAGATGTCGGCGGTGTCCCGGATAATGCGGGTCCGCATCTCCAGCGTGTGCTCGACCACCACACGAAGATTGGCCGAGTCGTAGTCGCCGGTGACGTTCTTGATGACGCCGGGCACGCGCACGAAATCAATGCCGGAACGGAATTCGTAGGACCCGATCATCGGCGAACCCGACAGGATCAGGACGGAAACCGACTGGTCGGCCTCGACGATGGCATTGGCGATGGTGCGACAACGGCTGACATGTCCAAGCCCGAAGGAGTCGTGGCTATAGATCAGCACACGCTTGGACCGGCTGCTGGTGGGCATATGACGCCTCCCCCTTTGCCGAAGCGCCCTCTGCCCCGACCGGTGACTGTTGTCCGACTATGCCATAGCCGGGGGGCAGCGCGAACCCCACCGCCGGTACGAAAATATTGAATGTAATCAAGGGGCTGATCGAATATACCAAACGGAGACCCGCGCAAAACGAGTTTCGATGCAACGCAATCTGTTCACCTACATCTGGCGCCACAGCAGGCCCGAGCAGCTTGTGATCCTGGCGCTCGTGGTGCTGGCGCAGGTCTTCTACTTCCTGTCGCTTACCGTGCCGAAGGCTGTCATCAACAACGGCATCCAGGGCAACGCCTTCAAGGACAGCAAAACCATCCCCTTCCTGGTCTGGGAACTCGACCTTTCGGCCATCATGCCCGGCACGGTGATCCGCTTCTTCGACGGCTTCCAGGTCGACCAGCTCCAATACCTCGTCGTCATGAGCTTCGTCTTCCTGGGCGCCGTGGCGGTGAACGGCCTGTTCAAGAAGACGATCAATACCCAAAAGGGCCGCATGGGCGAGCGCATGCTGCGCCGCCTGCGCTACGAACTCTACGACCGAATCCTGCGCTTCCCGGCCGCCCATTTCCGCAAGGTCAAGCAGGCCGAGCTGGCCACCATGGTCAAGGACGAGGTCGAACCGCTGGGCGGCTTCATCGGCGACGCCTTCGTCGCACCGATGTTCCTCGGTGGCCAGGCGTTGACGGCCATCATTTTCATCATGCTGCAGAACTGGCTGCTGGGCTTCGTCGTTGTCATCCTGCTGGGGGTGCAGATGGCGATCGTGCCGAGGCTGCGCCGCCCGGTGCTGATTCTCGGTCGCGAGCGGCAGCTCACGGCGCGGCTGCTCGCCGGCCGCATCGCCGAAACCGCCGACGGCGTTCACGAAATCCACGTTCATGGTGCGGCCAACTACGAGCGCGCCGACATTTCCGAACGGCTGGGCCGTATCTTCAAGATTCGCTTCGATCTCTACCAGAAGAAGTTCGTTGCCAAATTCTGGAACACCTTTCTCTCCCAGGCCACGCCATTTGCGATCTATCTGATCGGCGGCTACTTCGCGATCACCGGCAAGATGGACGTGGGCGCCGTGGTCGGCGTTTTGCTCGCCTACAAGGATCTGCCGTCGCCGATCAAGGAGCTGCTCGACTGGGACCAGCAGCGCCAGGACGTGCAGATCAAGTACGAACAGGTGATCGACCAGTTCCAGCCCGAGGGGATGATGCTGCCGGAGCTGCAGGCGATCCCGGACGGCCCGACGCCACCGCTCGGCAAGGAACTCGCCCTCTCCGGGGTGACCTTCTCCGAAGACGGAAGGGTGCGGCTGCTCGACGCCGTTTCGATGGTCGTGCCGACCTCGACCCGGCTGGCGGTGATCGGCGGCGCCAGCTCGGGCAAGGACGTACTTGGCCAGGTGCTGGCCCGTCTGGTGCTGCCGACGAGCGGCTCGATTAGGCTCGACGGCAAGGACTTCTTCCAGATCCCCGAGTACGTGCTGGGCGCGCGTACCTCCTATGTCGGACAGGACACCTATCTCTTTCCGCTGTCGGTGCGTGACAACCTGTTGTTCGGACTGAAGTTCAGGCCGGTGAATCCGGCCATCTATGACGACGCCACGCGCACCGTGCGTGAAGTATTCTGGAAGGAATCGCGCCGAGCCGGCAACCCACCGTTCGACCCCAACGCCGATTGGATAGACTACGAGCTGGCGGGCGCGACCGGGCCGGCCGACCTGCTGCCGCGGATCGTCGACGCGCTGCGGCTGGTCGAGATCGACGAAGACATCTATTCGCTGGGGCTGCGTGGCACCATCGATGCCGCGCAGCGGCCAGATCTTGCCGAAAGGATCCTCAAGGCGCGCCATAACCTGCACGGCCGCCTGCAGAACGAGACCTACGCCGGCCTGGTCGAGCCGTTCAATGGCGATCTCTACAACAAGAACCTGTCGGTGGCCGAAAACCTGCTCTTCGGCACGCCACTCGGAAAGCAGTTCGACGGCGACAATATCGCCACCGAACCCTATGTCCTGGCAGTGCTGGGGGTGACGGGGCTCGACCTCGATCTGCAACGCATGGGCCTCAGCATCGCCGAGACCATGGTCGAGCTGTTCTCGGGCCTGTCACCCGATAACCCGCTGTTCGAACAGTACAGCTTCATCTCGGCCGACGAGCTGCCCAACGTGCGGCTGCTGCTGCAGCGACTGGGCGGCAAGGGCATCGAAGCCGTGCCCGATGCCGACCGGCCGCGCCTGATGACGCTGCCCTTCCGTTACATCGAGGCGCGCCATCGTCTTGGACTGATCGACACAGACATGGAGGAACGGATCCTGGCCGCCCGGCACGCCTTCGCCAAAGGCCTGCCGGCCGACTTGCGCGGCAGCGTTGAATTCTACGACTTCGAGCGCTTCAACAGCGCCGCCACCCTGCAGGACAACATCCTGTTCGGGCGCCTGGTGTATGGCCAGGCCCGGGCGGAGGAGCGTATCGGCACGCTGATCGCCGAGGTGCTGAACGAACTCGACCTGCGCGATTCGGTCGTCGAGGTCGGTCTGGAGTACAATGTCGGCGTTGCCGGCCGCCGTCTGCCGGCGACCCAGCGCCAAAAGCTCGGCATCGCGCGGGCGCTGGTCAAGCGACCGCAACTCCTGATCGTCAACGAGGCGCTCGCCATGTTCGACGGCCGCACCCAGGATCGCATCCGCGACAATATCCTGGCGGCCCAGCATGGCGGGGTGGTTTGGATCGCGAACAGGCCAGCGCAGGCCGAGCCGTTCGAGCAGGTCGTCGTCATGCAGGGCGGTCGCATCACCGCACAAGGAACGCCGTCGGATCTGGCGGCAAAGGGTGGCCTCTACACCGAACTCATGGCTTCGGTGTAGTTCAGAAGGGAGGACGCGATGAACCTCAATGAAGAAGTCGAGTTGCTCAAGCGGGTGCCGATCTTCTCAAAGATGGAACAGGCCAAACTGAAGCTTCTGGCTTTCACCAGCGAGCGGGTGAATTTTGCCGCCGGCCAGGAGGTCTGCCATCAGGGCGACCCGGGCGACACGATGTACGTGATCCTGGGCGGCGTGGCCGACGTGCTGATCGACAAGGCAGGTACGGATGGCCAGATCGCCGTGGCCGAGATGAAAAAGAACAGCTTCTTCGGCGAGATCGCCATTCTATGCGACGTGCCGCGCACCGCCACCATCAAGGCCCGCGAATCTCTGAGCACGCTCAAGATCACCAAGGACATGTTCTACCGCCTGGTAGAGGAATTTCCGCAGCTGTCGATCGAAATCATGCGCGAGCTGGCACACCGCCTGGAGGACACCAACAGGAAATTGCAGGCTGCCACGAAGCCGAATTAGTCAAAGAGCATGAGTCGCCTCGACAGCTTCATCGCGCGCATGCAGGCGCAGCGGGACTGCCTGAATTTCCTCAAGCCCAGCGTCGACGGCCTCGCGGGGCCGATCCTCGAAGTCGGATTGGGCAATGGCCGCACCTACGACCATCTGCGCGAACTGTTTCCCGGCCGCGACATCTATGTCTTCGAACGCAAGGTGGCGGCCCATCCCGATTGCGTCCCGCCCGACGACCGGCTGTTTCTCGGCGAGGCGCGCCAGTCGATCGTGGCTGCGACCCGGAAGCTCGGCGCCACAGCGGTACTGATCCATACCGATCTCGGCACCGGCGACCACGCCGCCAACATGGCGATGGGTTCCTGGCTCGGCCCGGCGCTCGACGCACTGCTGGCCCCGGGCGGCATCGTACTCGCCAATCAGCCGCTCGAGGTGGCGCGGTGGCAACGCCTGCCTGAGCCGGCCGGCGTGCCAAAGGATCGCTACTTTCTCTATCGTGCCGGCTAACGGCCGATCAGCCGCAGCAGTACCAGCAGCACGACCGCGCCGATCACCGAGCCGATAAATCCCGCGGCCTGGCCAACGTGATAGAGGCCGAGCGCCTGGCCACCATAGGTGGCGATCACCGCACCCACCACGCCAATCACAACGGTGACGATGATGCCGCGCGGATTGGGACCAGGTGTGAGGAACCGGGCAACCAGGCCAACCAGCAGGCCGATCAGGATGATGTAGAGGACTTGCATTTCGCTCTCCCGTCAGACGTCGAACGTCGCCAGCACCGGCACATGATCCGATGCCTTCTCCCAGTCGCGCAGGTCCGCGTCGATGCGGTAACCGCTGATCGCCGCCGACAGCGCCGGTGTCGCGAGGATATGGTCGAGCCGCCGGCCGCGGTTTGATGCCCGCCAGTCGTTGTTGCGGTAACTCCACCACGAGAATATTTTCTCCGCGGCCGGCACGAATCGGCGCGGCACGTCGATCCAGTCGAGTGACGCCTGCATCTGTCCGAACAGGTCGACCTCCACCGGCGTATGCGACACGATCTTGAGGAGCTGCTTGTGGTTCCACACGTCGTGTTCCAGCGGCGCCACGTTGAGATCGCCGACGGCAATGCGGCGCAGGCCCTTGCGGGCGCGCGGCCGGGGCTTGCGCTCGGCGTACCAGCGCGCCATCTCGCGGTAGAAATCGAGCTTGTGCGCGAATTTCACGTTCTCGACGGGGTCCGGTATGTCGCCACCCGCCGGAATGTAGAGATTGTCGATCAGGATGGGATCGCCGCCGAGATCGAGTGCAGCCTCGATATGGCGGCAATCTTCCTTGCCACAGCGATGGTGGATGCAGGTGGCAGCGAACGGCACCTTCGAGATGATCGCCACGCCGTTGTAGGATTTCATGCCCTGGACGAGGCGGTGCCGGTATCCCAGCGCCTCGAACGCGAGATGCGGAAAGAATTCGTCAGGGCACTTGGTTTCCTGCAGGCAGAGCACGTCCGGCTTGCGCAGACGCAGATAGCGCTCGACATTGGCGATCCGCAGCCGGACCGAATTGATATTCCAGGTGGCAATGGTGAGACTCATCGCCTGCCACTATAGACGAACTCGACCCTGGAGACCTCCCATGCAAATGGATGGCGACGAGAGCAGCAACATCGAGGACCGGCGCGACGATGGCGGCGGTTTCGGTCGCGGTGGCTTTGGTGGCGGCGGCTTCGGCGGCCCCCGCATTCCGATCGGTAGCGGCGGCGGCGGACTGTTCAAAGGCGGCTTCGGACTGGTCGCCTTTGTCGTCATCGCACTGGTCCTGGGCGCCGATCCCGGCGCGTTGCTGGGGGGCGGCGGCGGCAGCGAAGCGCCTGCCAGCTACGCCCCCGCCCCGGCGCCAAGTCGCACGGCCCGCCCAGCCACAACGCCCGAGACCCAGTTCGTATCGCGCGTGCTGAAGAGCACGGAGGATGTTTGGTCCGACCTGTTCCGCGACATGGGCCGGCAGTATCGTGAGCCGAAGCTGGTGTTGTTCCGCGACGCCACGCGGACCGAGTGCGGTGTCGGCCAGGCCGCCATGGGACCGTTCTATTGTCCGGCCGACCAGAAGGTCTATCTCGATCTTGGCTTCTTCGACGAACTCGCCCGGCGCTTTCAAGTGCCCGGCCAGTTCCCGCAGGCTTACGTCATTGCCCATGAGATCGGGCACCACGTGCAAAACCTGCTGGGCATCTCGGGGAAGGTACAGCAGATGCGCCAGAGCATGAGCAAGCGTGACGGCAATGCGCTCTCCGTGCGCACCGAACTGCAGGCCGATTGCTTCGCGGGCGTCTGGGCCAACCGCGCCGACCGACAGCGCGGCGGCAGGATGATCGACGATCGCGACATCGACCAGGCCCTGGCGGCGGCCGCGGCAATCGGCGACGACCGGTTGCAGCGCCAGGCCCAGGGCCGCGTCGTTCCCGACAGTTTCACGCACGGCAGCAGTACCCAACGCACGCGCTGGTTCCGGATCGGCCTGGACAGTGGCGACCCCGGCAAGTGCGATACCTTCAGGGCACAGCAGCTCTAGGCGCGTCCACACGCCCGCCTACGTTGGTGCGAGCAAGCTCACACCAACGTGCAGGTCACCGTGCCACAGCCATCGACGAAGCCCGACAGCGTATCGCCCTTGACCACCGCGGCGACACCATCGGGCGTGCCGCTGTAGATCAGGTCGCCGGCGGCAAGTGTCACCAGCCCGGAGAGGTAGGAGATCGTCTCCGGCACGCTCCAGATCAGCGCATTGAGGTCGGATTTCTGGCGGGTCTTGCCGTTCACGTCGAGCTGGATCGTGCCCCTCGACGGGTGGCCGATCTTCGATGCGGGAAAGATCTCGCCGATCGGCGCGGACTGGTCGAAACCCTTGCCCATGTCCCAAGGACGGCCCATGTCCTTGGCTTGGTTCTGCAGGTCCCGGCGGGTCATGTCGAGACCGACGCCATAGCCGAAGACGTGCTCGAGTGCCTTGTCGACCGGGATGTCGGCCCCGCCCGATTTCATGGCCACCACCAACTCCATCTCATGGTGCAGGTTCTTGGTGGCGGGCGGATAGGCCACCTTGGTCGGATTTTCCGGGTCGGCGCAGACGACAATGGCGTCGGCTGGCTTGGTGAAGAAGAATGGCGGTTCGCGGTCGGGATCGTGACCCATCTCGCGTGCGTGGGCGGCATAGTTGCGGCCGACGCAGAAAATGCGGCGAACGGGGAACAGATCGCCGCTTCCATTGACCGGTACACCAACGGTGGCCGGCGGCGTCACGACATAAGCCATCGCTTTCTCCCTCAGAAGCGTGCCTTTATGGCGGGCACAGGAGCTACAGGCAATGTCCTCACCCGATATCGACGAAGACGTTTTGATCGTTCAGACCGATTCGGCCGAAACCTCGCTCGGCTGGGCAACGCTCGGCCCACGGCGCTGGCGCTGCACTGTGGGTGAAGGCGGTATCCGCGAGGACAAGGTCGAGGGCGACGCCGCAACGCCGGTCGGCGAGTACCCTCTGCGCCGCCTCTACTTCCGCAACGACCGGCTGGTGCTGCCCAAGGTCCGCCTGCCGGCCCGGCCGATCTCCGAACACGACGGCTGGTGCGACGATCCACATTCACCCACCTACAACCGGCTGGTCCATGTGCCCAACGAATGGAGCGCCGAGAAGATGTGGCGCGAGGACGAGCTCTACGATCTCGTGGTCGTGGTCGGCTACAACGACGATCCGCCCGAGGGCGAGTGGGGCAGCGCCATTTTCCTCCACATCGCGCGCAAGGATTACTCCGCCACCAAAGGCTGCGTGGCCCTTGCCCAGGCCGACCTCCTGGAGCTGGTCACGCTGATCGGCCCGGCAACCCGCCTCAGGGTGCTGGCCCATCCCGCCGCCGACGAGGCGAAGGTCGCGGCGCAGGATGCCGAGGTGAAATTGGCCGAGGATTTCGACGAAAAGGACTGGTAGTGCCGCGCTATCCGACCACGCGGCTGATGGCGCGGGCGGTATAATCGACCAGCGGGATGATGCGGGCATAATTGAGCCGCGTCGGACCGATCACGCCGATGGCACCGAGGATCCGTTCCTGGGAATCACGGAACGGCGCCACCACCATCGAGCAGCCGGTGTTGGCGAACAGCGGATTGTCGGAACCGATGAAGATCTGCACGCCCGACGCGCCATTGGCGAGCTCGAGCAGGCGCACGAAACCCTCGCCGCGTTCGAGCGCATCGAACAGGATGCGCACCCGCTCGAGATCGGCAATGGCGGTGATGTCCTCAAGCAGTCGCGCCTGGCCACGCACGATCAGCGCACTGCCGGGCTCGCCGGCCCAGGTCGCCAGCCCCGACTCGATCACCCTGGCGGTGAGGTCGTTCAGTTCGGCGCGCTTCAACTTCAAATCCTCGAGGATGAGGCGGCGCGCGTCCTCGAAAGTGCGGCCCATCAGGCGCGCGTTGAGATAGTTGGTGGCCTCGACCAGTGCCGAGGGCGGCAGGCCGAGCGGCGTATCGATCACGCGATTCTCGACGTGACCCGACTGCGTGACCGTCACGACCAGAGCGCGGCCGGGGCCGAGATTTACGAACTCGATGTGTTTCAGCGGCTGTTCGGTCTTGGGCGCCATCACGAGACCGGCGCAACGCGACAGGCCCGACAGCAGCGTGGTCGCCTGCTCCAGCGCCTCGGTGACGCTGCGGCCGACCGTGGCACACCGCGCCTCGATGCTGGTCCGCTCGTCTTCCGAAAGGTTGCCGACTTCGAGCAGGCCGTTGACGAAGAGTTTGAGGCCGGCGTCGGTCGGCAGGCGGCCCGCAGAGGTATGCGGCGCATAGAGCAGCCCGACATCCTGCAGGTCGGCCATGATGTTGCGGATGGTGGCTGGCGAGAGGGTCTCCGTCAGCTTGCGCGTCAGCGCCCGCGACCCCACCGGCTCACCGGTCTCGACATAGGCTTCAACCACCAGACGCAAAACCTCGCGCGCGCGGTCGTTCAATTCGGCGACCGAAGCCGTCTGTCGCTGGCCGGCCGGGCTGTCCGTGAGGAGGCCCCCGAGAGAACTGATGCGGTGGATCGCCATGGAAAAAATGTAGGTAGTACAAGGGGTCGGGTCAATGAATGCCGCTGCGTAGCAGCCAACCAGACGGCTGGATTTAAAGCCGCCCCGGCGCTACACCGGCCGCCCGCCATTCGGACGAATCACCTTGAGGAGAAGCCCATGCGCCCTTCCGGCCGCAGTCCCGACCAATTACGCCCGGTTACCCTCGAGCCCGGTTTCTCCCGCTACGCCGAAGGCTCGTGCCTGGTGAAATTCGGTGAAACCCATTTGCTGTGCACCGCCTCGGTTGACGAGAAAGTGCCGCCGTTCCTGCGCAATTCGGGACGCGGCTGGGTTACTGCCGAATACGGCATGCTGCCGCGCTCGACCCATACCCGCACGGATCGTGAGGCTGCTCGCGGCAAGCAGTCGGGCCGTACCCAGGAGATCCAGCGCCTGATCGGCCGGGCGTTGCGCGCCGTGGTCGACCTGCCTGCCATGGGAGAGCGGCAGATAAATATCGATTGCGACGTACTGCAGGCGGATGGCGGTACCCGCACGGCCAGCATCACCGGAGCGTGGGTGGCGCTGCATTTCGCCTTCGAACGCCTGATCAAGGACGGCAAGCTCGCGGCCAACCCGATCACCGGCCAGGTGGCCGCGGTTTCGTGCGGCCTGTTCGAGGGTACAGCCGTGCTGGACCTCGACTATCCCGAGGACTCGAAGGCCCAGGCCGATGCCAACTTCGTACTGACCGGCGACGGCGGCATCGTCGAGGTCCAGGGTACTGCGGAAGACAAGCCATTCAGCGAAGCCCAATTCATGGAACTCCTGGAGCTGGCCAAAAAGGGCGTTGGCGAATTGGCCCATCTGCAGCGTCTGGCGATCGGCCGGACCTGATGGCGCGCCGCTTCGCCTTGCCCAAACTGGTCGTGGCCACGCACAACCGTGGCAAGGCGGGCGAAATCGCCATGTTCCTCTCACCCTTCGGCATCGAGATCGTCTCGGCCGGCGAACTGGGCCTTGCCGCGCCAGACGAGACCGGCACGACTTTCGAGGAGAACGCCACGATCAAGGCTCTGGCCGCGAGCCGCGCCAGCGGCCTGCCAGCCCTGGCAGACGATTCCGGTCTTGGCGTTCGTGCGCTCGATGACCAGCCCGGTCTCTATACCGCCGACTGGGAAGGCCCGACCCGGGATGCCTTGGTCGGCATGCGCCGCATCCAGGACGAGCTTCACGTACGCAACGTGCCGCACACGGACGCCGCTCGCGCCGCGACCTTCCATTGCGTGCTGGCATTGGCCTGGCCTGACGAGCATCTGGAGCTGTTTCACGGCACGCTCGACGGCAGCATCGTCTGGCCACCGCGCGGTACCGGCGGTCATGGCTACGATCCCTGCTTCCAGCCGAAAGGTGACACCCGGACAACGGCTGAAATGTCGGATGCCGAGAAGAACGCCATCAGCCATCGTGGGCGCGCCTTTCGGATGATGGTCGAGGCGTGCTTCGAATGAGCGCGCCGCCGCTCGGCGTCTACGTCCATTGGCCCTTCTGTAAATCGAAGTGTCCCTATTGCGATTTCAACAGCCATGTGCGCGACGGCATCGAGCAGGCGCGATGGCGAGACGCCCTGCTGAAAGAACTGGAGCATGCCGCTCACGAAGCGCCGGGCCGCCGCGTCGAGACGATCTTCTTTGGCGGGGGCACGCCGTCGCTGATGGCGCCCGAGACCGTCGCCGCCGTTATCGAACGCATCAAGGCGCAGTGGGACTGTGCAGGCGAGATCGAGATCACCCTGGAGGCCAATCCAACCTCTGTCGAGTCTGACCGATTCGCGGCGCTGGCCGACGCTGGCGTCAATCGTCTGTCGCTGGGCGTGCAGGCACTGGATGCCGGGTCGCTGAAATTCCTGGGCCGCGAACATTCGGCCGCCGAGGCGCTGGCCGCCCTCGATATCGCACGCCGCCATTTTTCCCGCTTCTCGTTCGACCTGATCTATGCCCTCCCGGGCCAGACGCCCGAGACCTGGGCCAACGAACTGGAGCGGGCGCTTGCATTGGCAAGTGAACACCTCTCGCTCTATCAATTGACGATCGAACGCGGCACGCGCTTCTTCACCGACCATGCCCGTGGCGCCTTTGCCCTGCCCGACGAAGACGCGGGCGCCGCGATGTTCGAGGCGACCCAGGCCCGCCTCACGAGCGCGGGCCTGCCGGCCTACGAGATTTCCAATCACGCGCGGCCGGGGGCTGCCTGCCGCCATAATTTGATCTACTGGCGGTATCAGGATTACGTCGGTATCGGGCCGGGCGCGCACGGCCGCTTCGCGGAGGGCGTCACCAAGCGGGCGACCCGCCGGGCGAGCGGCCCGGAGGCTTGGCTGGACGCGGTCGAAAGGACCGGACATGGCACGGCAGAAAGCACTGTCGTCGCCGGACAGGACCTGGTGGAGGAGGCATTGATGATGGGACTGCGGCTGGCCGACGGCATCGATCGCGCCACGTTCGCATCCGTCACCGGCGCCGATCCGGTCGCCGCGCTCGGCGAGGCCCGGCTCGCGCCGCTGGTCGAGGCGGGGTTCCTCGAAATCCGGCCGGATCGTCTGTCTGCGACGCCAGCCGGCCGGCAGCGCCTCAACGCCCTGCTGGAGCGACTGATCGCATGAGATGGCTGGTGCTTTTCGCGATGCTGATGGCGGCCGCGGGCCCGGCGTTCGCGCAGAACCGGCCGGCGGCCAAGCCGACGCCGGCAAAGCCCGCGCCCAAGTCGCCCTTCACGCCGCCTGCTTTCAAGATCACGATCGCCACGGAAGCTGCCTTCCCGCCCTTCAACTATCTCGATCGCAAGGGCATGCCGGCAGGCTTCGAAATGGAACTGGCGCAGGAAGCCTGCCAGCGCATGAAAGCCGAATGTGAGTTCGCTGCCTTCAAGTGGGATGAACTGATCCCCGGACTGCTCGATAAGAAATTCGACATCATCATGTCATCGCTGGATGTAACCAGCGAACGCCGCAAGCGCCTCGGCTTGTCGCGCCGCTACTATCTGTCGCCCGGCGCGTTCATCGCACAGAAAGGCGCGCCGTTCGATGGACCGCCGTCGCTGCTGCGCAACAAGCGGATCGGCATCCAGAAAGATTCGATGCACGCCGACTGGGCCGACAAGAGCTTCCGCCGCTCCGCCCAGCTCAAGCGCTACGGCACGGTCGCCGAGGCGCTCGGCGCACTCGCCGCTGACGAGGTCGATGCGGTGTTTGGCGACAAGGTCGAGCTCTGGCTGTGGAGTCAGAAGCAGGAAGGCAAATGTTGCGAATTGATCGGCCAGGACATCAAGGACAACCAGATGCTGGGCATTGGCGTCGCGGCGGGCCTGCGCAAGGAAGATGCGAAGCTGCGTGACGCCTTCAATAAAGCACTGGGTACGATGCTGAGCGACGGCACATACAAGAAGATCAACGAGAAGTATTTTCCTTTCGCACTGAACTGAGGAGACGGCGGACAATGGACAAGAAGACCCAGGACAGGCTCTTCGGCGCGCTGCGGGCGGTCGACACCCCGACCATCTGCAATGCCCTTGAAGAAGCCCGCGGTGTCCGTACTGCCACCGGCTTTACCACCCAACACATGCATCCCACCGAGCCCAACGCACCGCCGATGGTCGGCTTTGCCCGTACCGGCGTCATCCGGGCCGCCCAGCCGGCGATCGGTTCTGCCGCCGAGAAGAAGGCCAAGCGCGTCGGCTGGTACGAATATGTCGTAAGCGGTGCGGGGCCGACCATTGCAGTCATCCAGGACCTCGATGCCAACCCCGGCACGGGCGCGATGTGGGGCGAGGTCAACAGCACCGTGCATCGCGGACTGGGCGTTTTGGGCTGCGTCACCAACGGGTCGGTCCGTGATCTGGGCGTGCTGGCCAAGGGCTTCCCGATCCTCGCCGGCAAGGTCGGGCCCAGCCACGCTTTCGTGCACGTCGAAGGCTGGGGCATGCCGGTCGATATTTTCGGCATGACCGTGGTTCCGGGCGATCTGATCCACGCCGACCGACACGGCGCCGTGGTTATTCCCCGGGATCTGGCGGCCAAGCTTCCGGCGGCGATCAAGCTCCTGGCGCGCAAGGAGAAGGTGATTCTGGATGCCGCCAAAAAGAAAAGCTTCAGTATCGAAGTCCTGCGCAAGGCCTTCGCTGCTTCCGAAGACATTCACTGAGCGATGCACTGGCACTGAGCGGCGCTTTGGGCGGCCATAGCCGGCTGCGGATTGAAAGCCGCCGGAGGCCTTTGGCGCCCGACGACTCTGCCGCCGCGTCGTGCTGCTACAAATCCGGTACGATCACCGGCTTGGGCATTATCAAGATCAATGCAGGGCGCGGCCGCGCGAAACGTAAAGGCCGCGTTTCAACTCCTTGAAGAAATGCGGAACCTGAGGATGCGACACGGGCTTGCCGGTGTTGTCGGGCAACAGATTCTGTTCCGAGACATAAGCGACATAGGTCGTCTGAGCGTTCTCAGCCAGCAGATGGTAGAACGGCTGGTCGCGTCGCGGGCGGACCTCGGCCGGAATCGACGTCAACCACGCCTCGGTATTGGCGAACTCCGGATCGACATCGAAAATGACGCCCCTGAACGGATAAATGCGATGCTTCACCACCTGGCCGATGGCGAACTTCGCCGTACGCGTGGGCGACCCGACGATCGTCGGGTGGGCGGGCTGATTGTCGATATCCATGACGTAAGTATTACCTTGAACGGGCCGGCAGGCAACGAGGCCGGACCGGCGATTTGACCGTGGCGTGCAACAATACGTGAAAAAGGGAATATCTTGGGGGCGCCCCGAAGGGCCTGCTTCGGTTGACGCAAGCCATCTGCCCGTGGACTCTGCGCTGCGAGGGGCAGTGTCCGGCGCAATAAGGGAACGAAACTTTGGCCGACGGTCTGAAAGTCCGATTCTGGGGTGTGCGCGGCTCGATTTCGTGCGCGGGCGCCGAGTACACGCGCTACGGCGGAAATACGTCCTGCCTGGAGGTCACGGCCGGGGGCCGACGGCTGATATTCGATGCTGGCACCGGCATTCGCACGCTCGGGCTCGAACTCGCACGTCATGCGCCACTCGACATCGATATTTACTTCACCCATACCCACCTCGATCACATCTCGGGTCTTACCTTTTTCGCGCCGCTGTTCGAGCGTCGCAATTCCGTACGTATGTGGGCGGGCCACCTCGAGGCGCCGTACACGCTGAAGAAGGTTGTCGGCCACCTGATGCAGGCACCGCTCTACCCTGTGTCGCTCGAAATCTTTCAGGCGGCGGTCGAGTTCAAGGAATTCAGGAGCGGACAGTCGCTCACCAGCGGCACGGTCAGCATGCGCACGGCACCGCTCCACCACCCCAATGGCGCCACCGGCTATCGCATCGAGCACGGCGGCAAATCGATCTGCTACATCACCGACACCGAGCACCACGAGGGCAAACGCGATGAGGTCATCGTCGATCTTTGCCGTGGCGCCGACGTAATGATCTACGACTGCAGTTACACCGATGCCGAATACCCGCGCTATCGCGGCTGGGGCCACTCGACCTGGCAGGAAGGCGTGCGGATTGCCGATGCCGCAGGTGTCGGCACGCTTGCCATATTCCATCACGACCCCAGCCATGACGACGCCTTCATGGACGGCGTCGCGCGCGATGCGGCGGCATTGCGTCCGGGTAACGCGCCACATGGACTGCCACGCGCCCTTGTCGCCCACGAAGGCCTGACGCTCGCACCATGACCGCCCGGCTCAGCTTGCGCGGCCGTTGGCGACGGCTGGCGCTGGGACTGCCAACCGTGCTCGGCCTTGCGCCGCGCGGCTGGTTCATTCCCCATCGCTATGCGCCGCTGCTGCCGCCACCGGGTGCCCAGCCACCCTATACGGCGGTCGAGAGCCAGTTCGAACGCCATGCGGCGACATTCGCCGCACTGCTCGACACCGTCGACGCCCACGCCGACGGCGTCGAAGGTTTGAAGGGCCTGCTCGACCAATCCTGGTTCCCCTCGCTCGACGCGGCCGTCGCCTACACCCTGGTGCGCGAACGCAAACCACAGCGCATCGTCGAGGTCGGATCCGGACACTCGACGCGTATCCTGGCCCGGGCCCAGTGCGGTATCGGCGAGATCGTCGCCGTCGATCCGGCGCCGCGCGCCGATGTCGTCGGCTTGGCCGGCGTGCGGGTCGTACCCTCGACCCTGCAGACCGCCCCGGCCGACCTGTTCGATGGGCTGCGGGCCGGCGACGTACTGTTCATTGACTCGAGCCACATCCTGATGCCCGGCAGCGACGTCGACATTCTGTTGAATCGTGTACTGCCGGCGCTGCCCGCCGGCACATTGATTCACATCCACGACATCTTCCTGCCCTTCGATTATCCGTCGGTATGGGGCTGGCGTAACTACAACGAACAGCAGGGCGTCCTGCCGCTGCTGGCGACCGGTGCCTATGTGCCTTTGTTTTCCAGCGTCTGGGCGCAGCGGTGTTTGGGCGAGCGGCTCGCCGCATCGGTCGTGGCGCGGCTGCCGCAGCCGCCGGAGGCGATGGCCACGAGCCTTTGGCTGGAGAAACGTTGATGCTCGCCCGCGTGTGGAACTGGCTGTTCGACGGCGGCGGCCCGACCTTCCTGCCCGATCGCGTGCGCGATGCCATCCGGCTCCAACAGGAACGCAGCGAGATCCTGATCGGCTGGATACAATTTGGCATCGTCATCCTGATCGGCGGTGTCTTCCAGTTCTCCGCCATGGCCGAAGGCCAGGTCCAGGCCGACTTCTCGTTCGAAGGCGAAGTCTTGCTGATCTATGGCGCGATTTGCGTGGCCCGCCTGATACTGGCCCATATGCGCCGGCTCAGGCCGTGGATGCTCTATATGTCGGTGATCGCCGACGTCGCACTGTTGATGGCGCTGATCTGGAGCTTTCATCTCAAGTACGCTCAGCCGGCAGCCTTCTATTTGAAGGTTCCGACGCTGTTCTACGTATTCCTGTTCATCGCACTGCGCGCTTTGCGCTTCGAGGCACGGTTCGTGGTCTTCACCGGCGTCGTGTCGGCGGCAGGCTGGGCCTATCTCACGTACTATGTCGCTTCGGGACGCGGCGGGCCGCCCGAGCGGACGCACAATTTCATCGACTACATGACCTCGAACGCTCTCCTGGTGGGCGCCGAGGTCGACAAGATCATCGCAATCCTGCTGGCCACGGCAGTACTTGCGCTCGCCATCGCACGGGCGCGCCGTCTGCTGGTGCGGTCGGTCACCGAAGGGGCGGCGGCGCGCGATTTGTCACGCTTCTTCGATCCCGGCGTGGCCGCCCGCATTCGGGGTGCGGCGATGTCGATCAAGGCTGGCGAAGGCGAACTGCGCGATGTCGCCATCCTGACCGTCGATCTGCGCGGCTTCACCCGGCTGTCGACCCAACTCGCGCCGGGCGAGGTGATGAAGATGCTCCAAGACTATCAGGGCCGGGTTTGCCCGCTGATCACAGGCAATGGCGGCAGCATCGACAAATTCCTGGGCGACGGCATCCTGGCGTCGTTCGGCGCAGTGGCACCCTCACCGACGGCCGCCGCTGACGCCTTGCGTGCCGCCGATGCGGTGATCGCCGCGGCCGACCGCTGGATCGAAGAGCGCCAGGCCGCCGGCCTGCCGCCGCTTGCGATCGGCCTCGCTGCGTCGTCGGGACGCGTCGTCTTTGGTGCGGTGGGCGACGGCGAACGGCTTGAATTCACGGTAATCGGCGACGCGGTCAATTTCGCGGCGAAGCTCGAGAAGCACAACAAGGATGAGAGGTCCCGCGCCGTCACCGATGGCGCTACCTACGCGCTGGCCGAACGGCAGGGCTACGTCCCGCCCATGGACCGTGAGCGGCGAACCGGGCGGCGCGTTGGCGGAGTCACCGATTTGGTCGATATTGTGGTCTTGGCGGTCTGAAATCGTGTCCGGTCCGCTTGCCTTGCCCTTTCCGCATTCGGGGCCTATGTAATTTGGAGCGAGTTGGAGACGAATTGGCGGAGCGCCATCGTGGGTAACAACTACGATATTATTCTCATCGGGCTGGTCGCGGTTTTCCTGATTCTGCGACTGCGTTCCGTTCTCGGCAAACGCACAGGTAACGAGCGTCCGCCGGCGCGCGATCCGTTCACGCCACCGCCAGCTGCCCCGCGCAATGGCGATGCGCCAGCCGGTGGGTCGACGAACTCCGACAATGTCGTTGCCCTGCCGTCTCCCGCTGCGCGCCCCTCCTCTGCGACGACCGGACCGGGCGGCATTCGCGCCACCGTCCTGCCGACCGCAACCGCTGGCGTGGCGGCCATTCGCGCCGCCGATTCCACGTTCGATCCCATGTCGTTCTGCACCGGCGCACGTGCTGCCTTCACGACCATTGTCGAGGCTTTTGCCAGGGGCGATGTCGGGTCGTTGCGGCCCCTGCTCGATGGTCCGACCTTCGCAAGCTTCGAGGCGGCCATCCGCGGCCGTACCGAACGCAACGAGAAAGCGGAAACCACCTTGATCGGCTTCGAAGCCTCCGACATTTCCGGCGCCGAACTACAGGGCGCGCGCGCTGCAGTGACCGTGCGCTTCGTCAGCGAACAGATCAACGTCCTGCGCAATGCGGACGGCCAGATCGCCGACGGCAATCCCAACGAAGTACAGAAGGTCATCGATCTTTGGACGTTCAGCCGTGACACCCAGTCGAGCGATCCCAACTGGCTGCTGACCAAGACTGAAAGCGAAGGCTGAGGGGAGGCGTTCCGAACATGCGCTGGAGCGTCTTGTCCGGTGGGGTGGCATTGCTTGCCGCCGCCGGCCTACTGTCAGGCTGTGCCAGCAGCAGCGAGACGGCTGTGCCCGAAAAGCGCGTGGCGATGACGCCGACCTCGTTCAACGAGATCGCCGGCTGGGCCAGCGACAAGCAGGCCGAGGCCCTGTCCACATTTCGCCGCTCGTGCCCCAAGCTGACGACAGGACGAGACACCAGCATTGCGACAGACGGCGGCGAGAAGACGATAACCGCCGCCGAATGGAAGCGCGTCTGCGATGCCGCCGCGGCAGTAAAGCCGAGAGACAACCGGGCGGCACGTCAGTTCTTCGAAGAGAACTTCCGGCCATTGATTGTTCAAGCGCCGGGCAAGTTCACCGGCTACTTCGAGCCCGAACTGCGTGGCAGCCGCGCGCCCTCGCGCCTCTTTACGGTGCCGGTCTATCGGCGGCCGCCCGATCTTTCCGACAAGCCCTACTATTCGCGCGCGGAGATCGAGCAGGGCGTACTCAAAGGCAAAGGGCTCGAGGTCGTCTGGGTGCAGGATCCGGTAGGGCTGTTTGAGGTCCAGGTCCAGGGCAGCGGCCGCGTCCAACTTGCCGAAGGCGGCACGCTCACGCTCGGCTTCGATGGTTCCAACAACCGACCCTATACCGCGATCGGCAAGGTGCTGGTCGAAAGGGGGACGCTGAAGCTGGACGATGCCAATTGGCCGGCTATCCGGGACTGGCTGAAGCGCAATCCGCAACAGGCACGCGATGTCATGCGCAAGAACGAGCGCTACATCTTCTTCAAGGATACCAAGGGCCAGCCGGCCGCTGGCGCCGAAGGGGTTCCACTCACTGCCCAGCGCAGCATGGCGATCGACACAAGCATTACGCCATTCGGCACACCGATCTGGATCGAAACCACGCGGCCGGTGACGCGCAAGCCCGGCGCTACCGAGTCCTATCGCCGGCTGATGATCGCTCAGGACGCCGGCGCGGCGATTGTAGGTCCCGCGCGCGGCGACGTGTTCTTCGGCAGCGGAACCATTGCTGCCGACTGGGCCGGCCGAATGAATAGCGCCGGCAAGGCGATCGTGCTGATCCCCAACAAGAACTGATACCCCCATCGGGGCGCGCGGGTCGGCTGCGCCCCGATGCCTGTCCTCCTGGATCAGGCAAGGTCGAAACGATCGAGGTTCATCACCTTGTTCCAGGCGGCGACAAAGTCGCTCACGAACTTCTTTTGCGCGTTGTCGCAGGCATAGACCTCGGCAATGGCGCGAAGCTGGGAGTTCGAACCGAAGATGAGATCGACACGGGTGCCGGTCCATTTCTGTTCGCCCGTTGTGCGATCATGTCCTGCGAATACGCCTTCGGCCTCCGGGACCGCCTTCCACATCGTGCCCATGTCGAGCAGGTTCACGAAGAAGTCGTTGGTGAGTGTCCCGGGGCGCTTCGTGAAAACACCGTGCGGCGACTGGCCGACGTTGGCATTCAGCGCGCGCATGCCGCCGACGAGAACCGTCATTTCAGGCGCGGTCAACGTCATGAGTTGCGCCCGGTCCACCAGCATCTCCTCGGCCGAAACGCTGTGTGCGGGCTTGAGGTAGTTGCGGAATCCATCCGCGGTCGGTTCGAGCGGCACGAAGGCCTCGACGTCGGTCTGCGCCTGTGAAGCGTCGGTGCGGCCCGGCGTGAAGGGAACCGTCACGTCAAGCCCGGCATTCTTCACCGCCTGCTCGACGGCCGCGCAACCGCCGAGGACGATCAGGTCCGCGAGCGAGACCTTCTTCGCTCCGGTTTGCGCGGCGTTGAATTCATTCTGGATGCCTTCCAGGGTTGCGAGCACGGTCGCCAGTTCGGCAGGCTGATTGGCCTCCCAATCCTTCTGCGGCGCGAGGCGGATGCGGGCCCCGTTCGCTCCGCCGCGCTTGTCGGAGCCACGGAAGGTTGCCGCCGACGCCCAGGCGGTCGAGACCAGTGCGGGGACGGACAGCCCCGATGCGAGGATCCTGTCCTTGAGAGCACGGGCGTCCTGCACGTCGATCAGGTCGTGGCCGACCGCCGGAACCGGGTCCTGCCAAAGAAGTTCCTCTGCCGGGACCTCGCGGCCAAGATAGCGCGAGCGGGGCCCCATGTCGCGATGGGTCAGCTTGTACCAGGCGCGGGCGAAAGCGTCGGCGAACTGATCCGGATTCTCGTGGAAGCGGCGTGAAATCTTCTCGTAGGCGGGATCGACCCGCAACGCGAGATCGGTGGTGAGCATGGAGGGCGCGTGACGCTTCGACGGATCGTGTGCATCCGGCACCGTGCCTGCACCCGAGTCATGCTTCGGCTTCCACTGATGTGCCCCGGCCGGGCTCTTGGTCAGCTCCCACTCGTAGCCGAACAGGTTCCAGAAGAAGTTGTTGCTCCATTTGGTTGGCGTCGTGGTCCAGACGACTTCGAGTCCGCTGGTGATCGCGTCGCCGCCTTTGCCCGTACCATATGTACTCTTCCAGCCCAGTCCCTGCTCCTCGATGCCGGCAGCTTCGGGCTCCGCGCCCACCAGCGCCGCATCGCCGGCGCCATGGGTTTTGCCGAAGGTGTGGCCGCCGGCGATCAACGCTACGGTCTCTTCGTCGTTCATGGCCATGCGCGCGAAGGTTTCGCGAATGTCCTTGGCTGCGGCGAGCGGGTCCGGCGTCCCGTTGGGACCTTCCGGATTGACGTAGATGAGGCCCATCTGCACCGCCGCAAGCGGGTTCTCGAGTTCACGGTCGCCCGAGTAGCGCTTGTCGCCAAGCCAGGTGGCCTCGGCTCCCCAGTAGATGTCCTCGTCAGGTTCCCAGACGTCCACGCGCCCGCCGCCGAACCCGAAGGTCTTGAACCCCATCGACTCCAGGGCGCAGTTGCCGGCGAGGACCATCAGGTCGGCCCAGGAGATCTTGTTTCCGTACTTCCGCTTGATCGGCCAGAGCAGCCGGCGCGCCTTGTCCAGGTTCGCGTTGTCCGGCCAGCTGTTGAGCGGCGCGAAGCGTTGTGTGCCCGATCCCGCGCCGCCGCGGCCGTCGCCGATGCGGTAGGTGCCCGCGCTGTGCCACGCCATCCGGATGAAGAGCGGCCCGTAATGGCCGTAATCGGCCGGCCACCAATCCTGCGAGTCGGTCATCAGCGCATAAAGGTCCTTCTTCAGGGCCTTGAGGTTGAGCTTCTTGAACTCCTTGGCGTAATTGAAGTTCCTGCCCATGGGATCGGACGGCGGGGAGTTTTGGTGCAGGATCCTGAGGTTCAGCTGGTTCGGCCACCAGTCACGATTCGACCGGCCCGCGTTGGGGCGAACTCCGTGCATCACCGGGCACTTGCCGGCGTCTGCGTTGCTATTTCCATCCATCTTGCTCTCCGATCATGGCTGGCTTGGTTGACCTGATTCGCGGACACGAACTTATGAATATCCAGATCGAGTCTATATCAGATTAGAATAATTCTAAACAAGGGGTCGTTGCACGTGATTTTCGTGGCTGCCATCTTGGCGGCCGTGTCCCATACGCCGCCCCGCCCCAGTACCCGTCCGCGCCGCATTGCGCTTTTCGTTACCTGCCTCGTCGATCTGTTCCGGCCTTCGGTCGGTTTCGCCGCGGTCAAGCTGCTTGAAGGAGCCGGCTGCACGGTCGAGGTGCCGCCCCTGCAGGTCTGCTGCGGCCAACCTGCCTACAATAGCGGAGACCGCGCCACGACTCGAGCGATCGCGACGCAGGTGATAGCGGCCTTCGACGGCTACGACGCCGTGGTGGCACCGTCGGGGTCCTGTGCCGGGATGCTCAGTCATCACTATCCTGGCCTGTTCGATGACGATCCGGCCATGAAGGCCCGGGCCGAGAACCTCGCCGGCCGCAGTTACGAATTGATGGCGTTCCTGGTGGACGTGATGGGCATCGAGACGATCGAGGCCCGTTATGACGGCAGCGTCACCTATCACGATTCCTGCTCGGGACTTCGCGAACTCGGCGTCAAGGACCAGCCCCGCCGGCTGCTCCAGTCGGTTGACGGCCTGGCCCTTCGCGAGATGAAATCGCCCGAGGTGTGCTGCGGTTTCGGCGGTACCTTCTGCGTGAAATATCCTGAAATATCCAATGCCATGGTTGGCGAGAAATCGGCCGATGTTGCCGCATCCGGCGCCGACACCCTGGTGGCCGGGGATCTCGGTTGCCTGATGAACATGGCCGGCAAGCTGCAGCGCGAGGGCAGCGCAATACAGGTGCGCCACGTGGCCGAAGTCCTGGCGGGAATGGGCGGACTGCCGGCCATCGGGGAACCGGACGATGCAGCATCCGCACGCAGGGACCAAGGCTGATGGAATCGACCTCTCGCCATTTCAGGCAGAATGTCGGCACCGCGTTGGCCGATCCCAACCTGCAGGATTCGCTGACCAAGCTGAAGGTCGGTTTCTCGGAACGCCGCCGCCAGGCGGCCGATCGCCTGCCCGAATTCGAAGCGCTGCGCGACCGTGCCCGCGACATCAAGAACCACACGCTGGCCAATCTCGATTTCTATCTCGAGGAATTCGAGCGCAAGGTTGTGGCGCTGGGCGGCCACGTCCACTGGGCGCCGACCGCCGCCGACGCACGACGCATCATCGCCGACCTGTGCAAGAGCGCCGGCGCCCGGACCGTCGCCAAATCGAAATCGATGGTGGCCGAGGAAATCGCCCTCAACGAGCACCTCGAGGACATCGGCATCGAGCCGATAGAGACCGACCTCGGAGAATATATCATCCAGCTTCGCCGCGAGCCGCCCAGTCACATCATTGCGCCGGCCGTTCATCTCACCAAGGACCAGGTCGCCGACACCTTCCTCGAGCACCACCACAGGCTCGGCTTCACCAAGCGGCTGACCGAGCGCAACGATCTCGTCGCCGAAGCCCGCTATGTGCTGCGCCAGAAATTTGTCGATGCCGATGTCGGCCTGACCGGCGCAAACTTCCTGGTGGCCGAGACGGGCTCGTCAATGCTGGTGACGAACGAGGGCAATGCCGATCTCTCCAACACGCTGCCCCGGATGCACATCGTGCTGGCCAGCATCGAGAAGGTGATCCCGACGCTGGAGGACGCCGCCGTGCTGCTGCGCGTGCTGGCACGGTCGGCCACCGGCCAGGAATCTTCGGCCTACACTACACTCAACACCGGACCGAAACGGGCGGGTGACCTCGACGGGCCGGAGCACTATCACGTCGTCCTTCTCGACAACGGCCGGTCCAACGTGCTGGGCACCGAGATGCAGGAGATCCTGCGGTGTATTCGCTGCGGCGCCTGCATGAACCATTGCCCGGTCTACGGCGCGATCGGCGGACATGCCTATGGCTGGGTCTACCCCGGACCGCTCGGCGCCGTGCTGACGCCGCAACTGATCGGCGTCGAGGATGCCGGCAACCTGCCCAACGCGTCGACCTTTTGCGGCCGTTGCGAGAGCGTCTGCCCGGTGCGAATCCCGCTGCCCAAGCTGATGCGTCATTGGCGCGAGCGCGAGTTCGAACGGCACCTCACTCCGACGCCGGTCCGGCAGGGCCTGGCATTGTGGAGCTTCGTGGCGCGCCGGCCCCGACTGTACCGTCGGCTGGCCGGACTCGCCAACCGGGTACTGGCCCTGTTCGGCCGGGCCGAGGGCCGTTACCGTGGCCTGCCGTTCGCATCGGGCTGGACGCGTTTCCGCGACTTCCCGGCCCCGCCGACCGGCGGCACCTTTCACGCCCAATGGTCCAGGAGGCGGCCATGAGCGACGCGCCGGCCAACGCCAGGGCACAGATCCTCGACGGCATTCGCCGCTCGCTGCGGCGCGGTGACATTTCCGGCCCCGCGCGGCAGGCGGTCGACGACCGGTTGGCCCGGCCGCCGCGTGGGCCGACAATTTCGCGCACCGCGCTCGCGCCGCCCGAAAAAGTGGCGCTGTTCTGCCACTGGGCCGAGGCAAACAACGCCACCATCGCGCGCGTGGCGGCGGCCGATGTCGCCTCCGAGGTCGCATCGTTCCTGGTCCGCAGCAACCTGCCGGCGGAGGTGGCGATGGCGCCCTCGCCGCAGCTCGCGGACTATGATTGGGACGGCCAGAAGATGCTGACGATCCGGCGCGGTCGCGGCGAGGCGGGCGATCAGGTGTCGATCACCGGTGCCTTTGCCGCCATCGCCGAAACCGGAACTTTGGTGATGGCGTCGGGCCCGGAACATCCTGTGACACTGAACCTGCTGCCAGACACCCATATCGTGGTGCTGCGCGAGCGAGACATCGTCGGTGGCTACGAGGACGTGTGGACGCTGCTGCGCCAGCGTTATGGCAAGGACCGCATGCCGCGCACCGTCAACACCATCACCGGACCGTCGCGCACCGGCGATATCGAACAAGCCATGGAACTAGGCGCGCATGGGCCGCGCCGGATGCACATCGTGGTGGTGCAAGAATGAGAGCGTTACGATGACCGCGCGCGGCGATGGCGGTTCGTCCGAGCCAAGGATGGAACTGCGCGTCGTCGGCTCCAGCGTCGGTCGCGAGGTCGAGTTGTTGCTCGATCGGCTGGCGGCGAAAGTCGGGCGCCGCGCGCCGCGAGTGCTGCAGGTAGGGTCGCGCGCCGCGCTTTCCGACCGCAACGAGCTCAACTGGCGCGGCCTGATCGCCAAGCGCTTCGGCAAGCGCGCGCGGTTCATCGGCTTCGACCTGTTCGAAGGCGCCAACGTCGACACCGTGGGCGACATCTGTAGCACGCCACGAACCCTCAAGAATCTGCTTGGTGAAGATCCGTTCGACCTGGTGATCTGTTGTCATGTGCTCGAACACACCCGTCAACCCGCGCGGGCAGCCGCAAATATCGAGCGCGTGCTGCGCCCCGGCGGACTTGCCTACGTGGCCACACCATGGTCGCAGGCGTTCCATGCGGCGCCTGACGATTATTGGCGCTTCTCAGTGCGCGGTCTGATGCTGATGTTCGCCGGGCTGGAGATCGTGTCGTCGTTCTACAGTGGCGGCGACGTCGGGCTCGATGTCGCCTACCGGGTGGTGCGAGACGGGCGGCCGGAACTCGATCCGCGGGCGGGAGCGGTTGAGCAGGGTCTGTTCCAGCTCGTGCTCGACCATGAGGACAATCGCGCCGTACTGGCCCGGCAGGCGCCCGAGCGGCTGGCGGTATCGCGGACCTATCTGCCGACTCTGTTCGTCAATATCGTGGGGCAGCGGCGCGCCTAGGCTGATCGGATGCAGGCAGCCGTCAGAGACGCGTCGCCCAAATGAAAAGAGCGGGCTTTCGCCCGCTCTTTCCAACTTTTCAGGACGGTCTGGATCTAGAAGCGCAGGTCCATGCCGAG
>CALFRN010000037.1 GCA_937919085.1 uncultured Reyranella sp. | reverse complement strand
ACAGCCCGCATGCCCGCGCCACCAAGATCAAGGGACGTCAGCCGATCACCTTGCACCCGAACGACGCCACCGCGCGCGGCATTGCCGCCGGCGACCTGGTGCGCGTATTCAACGACCGCGGCGCCTGCCTCGCTGCCGCACGCCTCTCCGACCGCATCCGGCCGGGCGTCGTGCGCCTTTCGACCGGTGCCTGGTTCGATCCCTCCGATTCGGGGTCCAACCGGCCGCTGGAAAAGCACGGCAATCCCAACGCCCTCACCCTCGACATCGGCGCCTCGAAACTCAGCCAGGGCTGCATTGCCCAAACCTGCCTGGTCGAGATCGAGCGCCATGACGGTCCGGCACCTGAACTTACGGCACACATCCTGCCCCGCTTCGCCGCGAAGACGGCATAGACGGCCCGTGGGCGAGCAACGCCGAGCGGGGCGCCGGGCTACTGGTCCTTCCATGGGAAGCCGACCATACTGAAACGTGCCGGCCCCCGGAGCGAATGCGTTCGTCGAGCTGACAAGCTGGACCTTGAATTTGGAGAAGATCTATGCGGCCCAGCTTAACCTACCTCGCGTCCATTGCATTGTTGGCGACCACTTTTATGGCAGCCGGGGCCGTGGCACAGCCCGCCGCATTGCCGGACTACCTGAAGACCATCTCGGGCACGACACCTGCCACGCCGGGCGAGCTGGCCACCCGCGATGTGCTCACCCTGAACGTCAGCATGTTCCAGCTCTACGACAATGCCAGCCGCATTTTCCGCCGCAATATCCTGGCCAGGCACCCGGTGATCCTGGCGCTGTTCAGTGGCTCCGGCGGCCGCATGATCCTTTACCGGCCCGGCCGGCCGCCCGTCGACGCGCCTTCGGTGCCGATTGTCTATCAGGTACTGAAGTCGACCGGACACAGCACCATGGCGATCTCCGCGGTCGTCATGCCCTATCTCGACAATGCCGCCGACAAGAGCTGGCAGGCTCCCCTGCTCGCCTACCGGACCCAAATGAAGACGGCGCTCGACGGTCTCGACGCCGTGCCGATGCAGGCCGAGTGGAAGCCGGCGGTTCGCAGCATCTTGTCGAACAACGTGGCCTACATGGATGAGTGCCTGGCCAAGGGCGTGATAGCGTTTGCCGATCTTGAGGCTTTTGCCAGGAAGCAGGCACCGGACATCAAGAAGATCGTCGCTTGGGCGGCCGAGACCCAGGTCAAGCATTGGATGGGCGTGCTCGACGGCTGGAAGGCCGGCCTCGGCGCCGACTGGGACAAGGCCTATGCCGCATCCAATACGATCTACGTGGCGCGCCAGAACAATGTGCTGTTCAGCGTCCTTGCCCAGTATTTCGGCCCTGAGGCGATCAACGACCGCCTGCTGTTGATCGAGACGGTCTCGTTCACCACCTCGCCGGAAGACTTGCTGACCGCAATGACTCGGATCATCGCCGACCGCTCGGTGGGTGAACTGCTCTTCGGCAATTCCAGACTGATGGACTTCGAGCTGATGGGCGGCGACGCTCGCAAGACTATCTCCGCCGAAAGCGCCATGCGCGGAATGAAGCCCTTCCTGCCTCCTGCCGTGCCGTTCGGCTCCAAGCAGTGGCCGGCGCTGATCACGCCTGGCCCGGGGCCGGCCTCGCTTGACGACCTGGAATAGCTGCCAAACCCGCGCCGGACGTGCATGCGGCATTCGGTGTCCGCGTAGCTCTCCGGCCGCTTCCGACAACGGGGATGACGAGATGAATCTCAATACGATCGTCGAGGTAAAGCGTCCCGGGTCGATCGAGGAAGTCGAGTGGCGCGACGGCCACGCCTGGCTGGGCGGAGGTACATGGCTGTTCTCCGAGCCACAGGTCGCAACCGACACGCTGGTCGATCTCGAGTCGTTTGGCTGGCCCGCGCTGACTGCGACACCTCGCGGACTTGAGATCGCGGCGACGTGCAAGATTGCCGAACTGCATGCCTTCAAGGGACCACCTGCCTGGCGGGCGATTCCTCTGATCCGCGACTGCATCGATGCGTTTCTGATGTCTTTCAAGATCTGGAATGCGGCCACCGTCGGCGGAAACATCTGCATGTCGCTGCCGGCCGGTGCCATGGTCTCGCTCACCTCGGCGCTCGAAGGTGTCTGCACCTTGTGGCCGCGCATGGGCGGGCCGCGTGAAATTCCAGTGGCCGATTTCGTCACCGGCAACCACATGAACGTGTTGCAGAAAGGCGAACTGCTGCGGTCGATCCACCTGCCCGCCTCGGCGCTCTCCAGGCGTTATGCCATGCGCCAGGCGTCGCTCACCCACCTCGGCCGCTCCGCGGCGCTGATTGTCGGCACCGCTGGCGACAATGGCGAGGACTTCCTCCTGACGGTCAGTGCTGCGACGCCGCGGCCGGTGCAGCTGCGGTTCAAGAAGATTCCGGCCGCCACCGAGCTGCGACAGGCAATCGACGAGCGTCTGCCGGCCGAAAGCTGGTTCGAGGACGTGCACGGATCGGCTCCCTACAAGCGCCACATCACCCGTTACTACGCCGAACAGATACGGGCGGAACTTGCATGAGCAGCTTCGAGGTGAATGGCCACCTGTACGCCGCAGCGCCGAGGCCCGGTCAATGCCTGCGCACCTTCCTGCGCGACCTCGAGGTGCTCGGCGTCAAGAAGGGCTGTGACGCGGGCGATTGCGGCGCCTGTACAGTATGGCTCGACGGCAAGCCATTTCACTCCTGCCTGGTCCCCGCCTTCCGCGCCGAAGGCCGCAAGATCACCACCATCGAAGGGCTCGCCAAGGATGGCGAGATGCATTCCGTGCAGAAGGCCTTCCACGATGCCCAGGCCTTCCAGTGCGGATACTGCGCCGCCGGCATGATCATGACGGTGGCCTCGGACGATTTCGACGAGGCGCACAGGTCCGATCTGCCGCACGCCCTGAAGGGAAACATCTGCCGCTGCACCGGCTACCGCTCCATCGTCGATGCCCTTGATGGCAGACGCAACATCGAGGAAGACGTCGCCGGCAAAGCCTGCGGCGCCAGCCTGCCCAATCCGTTCAGCGATGCCATCCTGACCGGACAGGCGCGCTACACGATGGACGTCGCGATCGATGGATTGCTGCACCTGAAGGTGCTGCGCTCGCCGCATGCCCATGCCCGCATCAACGGCGTCAACCGGACGAAGGCACTGGCTGTGCCGGGCGTGGTCGCCATCTACACCTGGGAAGATGTCCCGCGACGACTGTACAGCACGGCCCTTCACGAAGACCATCTCGTCGATCCCGACGACACCTATATGCTGGACAATATCGCCCGGTTCGTCGGTCAAAGGATCGCGGCAGTCGTGGCGGAGAGCGAGGCGGCAGCCGAGGCCGGCGTGCGGGCGCTCGAAGTCGACTACGAGATCCTGCCGGCGGTGTTCGACCCGGTCGCCGCCATGGAACCCGGCGCACCGCTTTTGCACGACAAAAAGGAGGTAGCTGCCCGAAACGGCAATATCTTCTGCACCCTGCAAGGCGAAATCGGCGACGTTGCGAAGGGCTTCAGTCAGGCCGATGCCGTCCATGAAATGACCTATTCAACGTCGCGCGTGCAGCATGTGCATCTCGAGACCCACGGCTCGATCGCCTGGAAGGGCGATGACGGCCGCTGGCATGTGCGCACCAGCTCGCAGGGCCCGTTCGCCGTCCGCTCGAAGCTTGCCTACCTGATGGGCGTGCCCGCTCACGATGTGCATGTCTTTACCGAGCGGGTCGGAGGCGGCTTCGGTGGCAAGCAGGAGATGATTTCGGAAGATC
>CALFRN010000036.1 GCA_937919085.1 uncultured Reyranella sp. | reverse complement strand
CCCCACCTCGACCGGCTGGCCGGCGACGGCATGCTGTTTGCCCGCCATTTCGTGCAGGCCTCGCCCTGCGGCCCGTCGCGGGCAGCGCTGCTCACCGGCACCTACCAGCACAACAACGGCGTCATGCGGAACGGCTCGCCGCTCGGCCGCCGCTTCACCAACATCGCGCTCGAATGCCGCAAGGCCGGCTACGACCCGGCCCTGTTCGGCTACACCGACACCGCCGCCGATCCCGAGGGCCTCGCCGCCGACGATCGCGCGCTGTGGACCTATGAATCGGTGATGCCGGGCTTCACGCCCGAACTGCACCTGCCCGAGAAGGCGCTGGCCTGGCGGGCGCACCTCAAGGCAAGAGGTTATGGCTTCGCCGACGACCTCAGGGAGATCTACCGTCCCGACGGCGATCCCGCCGGGCGCGGCCCGACCTTCCCGCCGGCGCGCTTCAGGGCCGAGGACAGCATCACCGCGTTCCTCACCGACCGGCTGCTCGACTATATCTCCGTGCGCCGCGGCGAATCGTGGTTCGCGCACGCCGCCTACATCCGGCCGCATCCGCCGTTCATCGCCCCGGCGCCCTACCACGCGCTCTACGATCCGGCCGACATGCCGGCGCCGAAGCGCGCCCGGTCGGCGGCGCTCGAGGCGGCGCAGCATCCGCTGCTGGCGGGCTACCTGCGGAGCCAGACCCAGGAGAGCTTTTTCGTCACCGGCCGCGGCCCGGTTGCCGATCTCGACGATGCCGCCATCGCCCAGCTGCGCGCCACCTACTACGGCATGGTGCAGGAGGTCGACGACCAGGTCGGCCGACTGGTCGAGCGCCTGAAGGAGTGGGGCCTCTACGACGACACGCTGATCGTCGTCACCGCCGACCACGGCGAGATGCTGGGCGACCACTGGATGCTGGGCAAGCAGGGCTATTTCGACGAGGCCTTCCACGTGCCCCTGATCGTGCGCGATCCGCGCGCCGCGGCCGACGCCGCGCGCGGCGGCACGGTCGAACGGTTCACCGAGGCGGTCGACGTGATGCCGACGGTACTGGAATGGCTGGGGCTTGCCGTCCCGCGCCAGTGCGACGGCCGCTCGCTGCTGCCGCTGGTGCAGGGTCGCGCCGTCGCCGACTGGCGCCGCGAGGTTCATTGGGAGTTCGACTTTCGCGGCACCGGCCCGGCCGATTCCGAACAGGAGCTGGGCCTGCCGATGGATGCCTGCTCGCTCGCCGTCATCCGCGACGAACACCACAAATACGTGCACTTCGCCGCCCTGCCGCCGCTGTTCTTCGATCTCCGCCGCGATCCCCACTGCCTGGCCGACCTGGCGGGCGAGCCGGCGGCGGCGCCGGCGATGCTGGCCTATGCCCAGAAGATGCTGTCGTGGCGCATCCTGTCGAGCGCGCGGGATCTCACCGGCATCAACCTGTCGGCGGGCGGGCCTTCGGTTCGTCCCTGAGGTTCGTCCCTGACGCCGGCCTTCAGCACGCCGTGCTTTCCTCCGGCCTGGGGTCATGCCAGCCCTGTTTGCTCCCGTCCGGCGCATCGGCGATCAGTCCGACGGCGGCATCGGGCCCCCAGCTTCCCTGGTCGTACTCGGCCACCGGCGCGTCGGAGCGCAACGCCGGGTCGATCACCCGCCATGTCGCCTCGACACTCTCGCGGCTGGTGAACAGCGCCGGATCGCCGCGGATGGCGTCGCCCAGCAGCCGCGCGTAGGGCAGGTCCTCGCCGCCCAGCAGCGAGCGCGCCACCAGTTCGGTGGCACTACCCCGCATCTCCTCGCCGGGATGCTTGACCAGCGTGCCGGCCGAAATCACCACCTCGGGGCTGAGGCGAAAGCGGAAATAATTGGCGGGCGGCCGGCCACCGTGACCGTCATTGTCGTCCCCGCCCTCATCGAAGATCGCCAGCGGCGGCCGCTTCAGCCGCACCATCACCTCGGTAGCGGTGACCTGCAGGCACTTGCCGGCGCGGATGTAGAACGGCACGCCGGCCCAGCGCCAGGTGTCGATCTGCAGGCGCAGCGCCGCGAAGGTCTCGACCTGCGACTGCGCGGCCACGCCCTTCTCGTCGCGATAGCCGCGGAACTGGCCGCGCACCACCTGGGCGGGGTCGAGCGGCCGCATGGCGCGGAACAGCCGCAGCTTTTCCGCCCGCATCGACCAGGCATCGTTGCCGACCGGCGCATCCATCGCCAGAAGCGCCGTCACCTCCAGCAGATGGTTCTGCACCACGTCGCGGATCGCGCCCACTTCCTCGTAGAAATTGCCGCGGCCCTGGACGCCGAAGCTCTCGGCCATGGTGATCTGCACGCTGTCGACATGGTCGCGGTTCCAGATCGGTTCGAGGAAGGCATTGGCGAAGCGGAAGTAGAGAAGGTTCTGCACCGCCTCCTTGCCGAGATAATGGTCGATGCGAAACACCGCGCGCTCGGGAAAGACTTTCAGCAGCGCACGGTTCAGTTCCTGCGCCGAGGCGAGATCGCGGCCGAACGGCTTTTCGACCACGACGCGCGCGTCCGCGGCACAGCCCGCCGCCGCCAGCCCCTGCATCACGTCGCCGAACATGCTGGGCGGGATGGCGAGATAGTGCAGCGGCCGCTTCGCATCGCCCAGCGCCTGGCGCAGGCGTTCGTAGGTCTCCGGGTTCTGGTAGTCGCCGGGGACGAAGCGCAGTTGCGCCGACAGTTTTTCGAACGCCGCGGGATCGAGCCCGCCGGCATCGACCAGGCTGGCGCGCACCCGTTCGCGCAGCCGGTCGAGCGACCAGCTCGGCCGCGCCATGCCGATGACCGGCATGTCGAGCTCGCCACGTTTGATCATCGCCTGCAGCGCCGGGAACAGCTTCTTGTAGGCGAGGTCGCCGGTGGCGCCGAAGAACACAAGGGCATCCGAGCGGGGTGCGGTCATCGGGATCGGCTCCGTCGTTGGTCGGGTTCAGGGCGAGGCCGCGGGAAGCGACACAGTAAGAAGAAGAAGCCGCCTCTCCAAACTTTCCCTGACTATTTGCCAGTTACAGCAGCCGGGCTGACCGGTTCGCGTGCATCCAGCCACCGGCGGGCACTTCCGGCGTTCTGGAAGACCTTCATCGGCCTCCTGGCGGCGGCAAGCATGCCCAGCACGCGCGCGATGATTTCCCACTTGCCGGCGGGCACGATGACGGCGAGCGGGCCCATGGTGCCGCGCCGATGAAGGGTCCGCATGCGGCTCCCCAGGGCGAGGAGCTCGGTGGGGTCCATGGCGGTGTCGCCGTCGGTGCCGTCGAACAGCTTGCGATAGCCCAGCGCCCGCTTGGCGACCATGTCGTCCAGCATTCGATCGACTTCCTCGCGGACGACCATGCCTTCGGCAGTGACGACCATGAGCCGGTCTGCGGGATCGATCTTCCAATACAGCGGCATCGGCGCATTCTGGCTCCATCGCGCATGAAGGCCAGCAAAAACGTCCGCGTGGCGGTTCGCCCGTCGAGACGCAGTGCTGCGCGATACGCCGCGCGGTGAGGTAAGCTGCCGGCAATGGACTCACCGATCCGGGAGCTGTTGCGGCAGCCCGACTTCCTGCGGCTGTGGCTGGTCGGCGCCTTCGCCAATGCCACGCGCTGGCTCGAGCTGCTGGTCTCCGGCCTGTTCGCCTGGGAGGTGACGCACTCGGCGCTGGCGGTCGCCGTGGTGGTGGCGGCGCGGCAACTGCCGCAGCTGCTGTTCGGCGCCTTCGCCGGCGCGATCTCCGAGGCGATCAACCGCAAGCTGATCGTGATGGCGGCCCTCATCGTGCCCGCCGTGGTCTCGACCCTGCTCGCCAGCTTCGCGGTGACCGGCACGCTGCAGCTCTGGCACGTGATGCTGGGCAACCTGGTGAGCGGCACCATGTGGGCGACCGAAATGTCGACGCGGCGCCGCATGGTGGGCGAGGTCGCGGGGCCGGAGCGCATCGTGCCCGCCATCGCGCTCGACGCCGTCACTTCCGCCGCCACCCGGCTGATCGGGCCGCTGCTGGGCGGGGCGGCCTTTGAATGGCTGCACATGAGCGGCGCCTACACCTTCACCGCCCTGATCCAGTTCGCCGGCGCCTTCGCCATGGCGGGCCTCGTCCATAAGCAGATCACGCGGCGGCTCGACCTGCTGCGCATCCCGGCCGAGATCGCCGAGGGCCTGGCCTTCGCCCGCACCCAGCCCACCATTCTGCTGGTGTTCGGCATCACGGTGGTGACCAACGCCTTCGGCTTCGCCTACTCCGGCCTCCTGGCCCCGCTGGGCCTGGCCTCCTTCCAGGTCTCGCCGGCGCTGGTCGGCGTGCTGGCGGCCGGCGAGCCGCTGGGCGCACTGCTGGGCGG
>CALFRN010000035.1 GCA_937919085.1 uncultured Reyranella sp. | reverse complement strand
TCGCAGCAACGATCGACCGGGCCCAGTTGCGGGCAGGCTTGCCCTGTCCTGTCATCGGGCGCTTTTCACATGATTTGCGTCGCCAAGGCAATCGTCCCGGAGCGGCCGGTCACCACCTCAGGCGCAGGCCGCCCGACAGCGAGTGGCTGTCGCTGCCGGTGCCGATCTCGCCGTCGTAGCGGATGTAGAGCAACGTGTCCTCGGCAATGGCCGTGTTGGCGGCAAAGCCGATGACGGCGCTGTCGCGCTGCGGCGCGGCGCCGAACACGGTGAAGGCGGTGCTGGGCGCCCCGGCGAAGGAGGCCACGACAGGCCGCGAGGTGTCGGCGTATTCGTGCACCCAGCCCAGGCGGAACTGTACGGCCAGCCTGTCGCGCCAGCCGGCATCGATGGCGCCGGCGAGCTCGAGGCCGAGGGTGCTGCGCATCGACATGGTCGTCTGTTGTGCGACCTCGAGGTTGAGCGATTGGGCGCCGGTCTCGGTGAAGCCGGCCTGGGTCACTGTCGAGGTCTGGAAGCGCGCGAACGGCGTGAGCCTTGCCGCCGCCGGGGCGTAGATCCCGACCCCGTAGCCGGCCTCGACCTGGGCCAGGAACTGGTCGGCGCCGGCCTGCCCCTTCGCCGTGCGTGGCTGCAGGCCGGGAATGACGATCTGGCGCGTCATCTGGTTGTCGCTGTAGCCGTAGCCTGCCAGGGCATCGAGGTAGAACGCGGCCCGGGTGAAGGAAGCATAGGCGCTGGCCTGGTAGCTGCTGGTGGTGCCGCGACCGTTGAAGCCATTGAGGGAGCCGGTGCCCGAGATGACATTGGCGACGGTGATGTCGTCGGAGCGGTTGAACTGCAAGGTGGCGTTATTGGTGACGGCCCCGCTGCCCAGGGTGCCCGAGGTACCACCGCCGCCGATGCTCAAGGTGCCGGCCGAGACGGTCGTGACGCCGCTGTAGGTGTTGGCGCCGGTCAGGCTGGTCGTGCCGGCGCCGAGCTGGCTCAATGCACCCGTGCCCGAGATCGCGTTCGCCACCGTGACGTCGTCGGATCGGTTGAAGGCCAGGGCAGCATCGTTGGTGACGGCGCCGCTGCCCAGGGTGCCCGAGGTGCCGCCGGCGCCGACGCTCAAGGTGCCGGCCGAGATCGTGGTCGTGCCGGAGTAGGTATTGGCCCCGGTCAGTGTCGTCGTGCCGGCGCCGAGCTGGGTGAGGGAGCCGGTGCCGGAGATGTCATTGGCGACGGTGATGTCGTCGGACCGGTTGAACTGCAGCGTCGCGCTGTTGGTGACGGCGCCACTGCCCAGGGTGCCCGAGGTGCCACCGGCGCCCACGCTCAGTGTCCCCGCTGAGATGGTCGTCGTGCCCGAATAGCTGTTGGCGCCGGTCAGGCTGATAGTGCCGGTGCCCGCCTGGACCACGCCCCCGGTCCCGGAGATGAGGTTGGCCACCGTGATGTCGTCGGAGCGGTTGAAGGCGAGGACGGCGTTGTTGGTGACCGAACCGCTGCCCAGCGTGCCGGTCGTACCGCCGCTGCCGACCTGCAGCGTACCGGCCGTGATCGTCGTGGGCCCGCTGTAGATGTTCGTGCCCGCCAGGGTAAGGTTGGCGGCGCCGATTTTGATCAATCCGCCGGTTCCGGATATCTGGCCGGTGTAGATGCCTGTCACTGCTTGGTTGACGGTAAGGGTGCCGCTGCCGACGTCGACGTCGGCATTGCCGGAGAGATTGGTCACCGTGCCGCTGAAGCCGTTGAGGTCGAGCGTTCCTCCGCTGAGGATCACCGTGGATGACGCGGAAAGGGCGGTCGCGCTGCCGATCCGCAGCGTACCGGCCGAGATTGTGGTCGTGCCGGAGTAGGTATTGGCGCCGGTCAGTGACGTCGTGCCGGCGCCGAGCTGGGTGAGGGAGCCGGTACCCGAGATGTCATTGGCGACGGTGATGTCGTCGGAGAGGTTGAAGGCCAGAGCGGCGTTGTTGGTGATCGCACCGCTGCCCAGCGTGCCGGCCGTGCCGCCGCTGCCGACCTGCAGGGTGCCGGCCGAGATCGTGGTGGTCCCCGAATAGCTGTTGGCGCCGGTCAGTGTCGTCGTGCCGGCGCCGAGCTGGGTGAGGGAGCCGATGCCGGAGATGACGTTTGCCACCGTGATGTCGTCGGACCGATTGAACTGCAGGGTGGCGTTGTTGGTGACGGCGCCGCTGCCCAGCGTGCCGGCCGTGCCGCCGCTGCCGACCTGGAGGACGCCGGCCGAGATGGTGGTGATGCCGAAGTAGCTGTTGGCGCCGGTCAGTGTCGTCGTGCCCGCTCCAGCTTGGGTGAGCGAACCGGTGCCGGAGATGTCATTGGCGACGGTGATGTCGTCGGACCGGTTGAACTGCAGGGTGGCGCTGTTGGCGACGGCGCCGCTACCCAGCGTGCCGGCCGCGCCACCTGCGCCGATGCTGAGAACGCCGGCTGAGATCGTCGTCGTGCCGGAGTAGGTATTGGCGCCGGTCAGGCTGGTGGTGCCTGTGCCGATCTGGTTGACCACGCCTGTCCCCGAGATTGCGCTCGCGACTGTGAGCGCGCCGGTGCGATCGAACTGCAGGATGGCGTCGTTTGTGGTGGCCCCGGTGCCGAGCGCGCCGGTGGCACCTTGCGCCACAACACCGCACAACAGCAGGACGGGCGATTATGCCGGTCGCGCCGGCCTCCTGCAATCCAACTCGCTTTGCGATCCCGGCGATCAACTCAGTCAAGGAGTGAACAGAATGCTCTCAGATGCACAAGGCAATGCGCTGTCCGGCGCGACGGCCGAGGCGGTGGAACTCTTCAACGGGGCCGTCGAGGCCTTCAACATCTATCGCGGCAATCCGGTCGGCCTGCTGGATCTCGCCATCGAGGCGGCACCCGGCTTTGCCATGGCCCATATCCTGAAGGCACACCTGCTCTGCCTCGCGACCGAACCGGAAGCGACGAAGGACGCCAAGGCGATCGTCGCGACGGTGAAGTCGCTGCGGCTCTCCGAGCGCGAGGCTTCCCACGTCGCTGCATCCGACCTGCTGCTCGCGGGAGAATGGACCGCCGCGGCGACGGCGCTCGACCGTCACAACGCCGACCATCCGTATGACATCGTGGCGTTGCAGTCGGGCCACCTGGTGGATTTCTACTGCGCCAATGCGCGCAACCTGCGCGACCGGATCGCGCGCGTGCTGCCAAAATGGTCGGCCGATACGCCCGGCTATTCGATCCTGCTCGGGATGCATGCGTTCGGTCTCGAGGAAACCGGCGACTACGGTCGGGCCGAGGACGCCGGACGCCGCGCCGTCCACCTCCAGCCGCTCGACTGCTGGGCCCATCATGCCGTCGCCCACGTCATGGAGATGCAGGGACGCGCCGAGGACGGCATCGGCTGGATGATCGCCCGCGAGCCGCACTGGTCGGGCGATGACAATTTCTTCAGGGTCCACAACTGGTGGCATCGCTCGCTCTGCCATCTCGACCTCGGCCAGGCCAACGAGGTTCTCGCCTTCTATGACGGGCCGATCCGGCAGGACCGCAGTCTGGTCGCGCTCGATATGGTAGACGCCTCGGCACTGCTTTGGCGGCTGCATTTGTCGGGCCACGATGTCGGCGACCGCTGGCGGGAACTGGCGTCCGCCTGGGACAGCCATGCGGATGGCCGCACCTATCCGTTCAACGACTGGCATGCGGCGATGGCCTATCTGGGCGCCGGCCGGCACAAGGAAGTGGACCGCATCGTCAATGCCTACCGCACTGGCGCGCAGGTATCCGAGGCCGCCGCATGGGGGCGGCGGACCGGCCTTCCGCTGGTCGAAGGTTTCGCGGCGTTCTGGCGCGGCGACTACGAAGCCGCCGCTGACCGCCTGCACGGCGCGCGCTTCATCGCAAATTCCTTCGGCGGTAGCCACGCCCAGCGCGACATCATCGACTGGACGCTGGCGGAAGCGACGGTGCGGGGGAACCTGACCGGCATGGCCGAAGCGCTCGCCAACGAGCGCCTGGCGCTGAAGCCCCACAGCCCGGTCAACAGATCCTTCCTGCGCCGTGCCCGCGAGACCGCGGCGCCAGAACAGAAGGCGGCCTGAGCGATGTCGATGCTCCTGCAGTCCATGTTCGGACGCTGGCGGGCCATGCGCAGGCGCCATCACGCCGAACGCGATCTGCGCGCCGCGCTCTTCGAGATCAACGACCACCTCCTGAAGGACATCGGGCTTCCAGCCGCCCCGCGCGACTGGATCGTTCACGGATGGCAGGCCAACGGCCGAATCTCACACCAACGCCGCACACGATCGACACGCAAGCCGCGACATGCCTCGCGAAAGGAAAATCATGTCGACTGACGCAACCATGTCCCGCTTCATCATCCGGCCTGCCCACCCGGCCGACATCCCGGCGATCCGGACCATGCAGGAGCGCTCCATGTGGGTTCTCGGCGGCGATTTCTACACCTCCAGCGAAATCGCCAACTTCCTCACCCTGTTCGGGACGATGGACGATGTCGTGGTGGAAGAAGGGCACTACTTCGTGGCCGAGGACCATCGCGGCGCGATCCTCGGCAGCGGCGGCTGGACACGTTCGCGACCGGGTTATGCCAAGGCGATCGCCGCAAGCGAAGCCGGCACCGGTATGCCGACCGTCCGCAGCGTGTTTGTCGATCCCGCCGCCACACGCCGCGGTGTCGCATCGGCGATCATGTTGCGGACGGAACGGGACGCCCTCGAACATGGTGTCGATACGCTTCACCTCACAGCCACGCTCTCCGGCTTCGCGCTCTACGAGGCGTTCGGCTATCGGACCGAAGAAGCCACGGTGCTGAAATTCCCGGATCAATCCCGCTTCGAGTGCATCAGGATGCGAAAGTCGCTGGGGAAGCTTCGGACCCGGGCTGCTTGAGCGGACGCGTCCAGTTCGCCGAACGGCATCTGGCTCGCCGTCGCCCGCACTCGGTTTGCCCGCCGATGGCTTCAAGTGCGCACCCCGATCCAGGTGGGTTTCGCAAGCCCCTTGAATGGCCGCAGACAAAGACAATCCCGATCGACGAAGGCAGGCGCATGACAATCCCGCTCGATGCCCGTCCTGCACATTTGGTCATGGGCGACTTCCTCTACCCGCAAAATCACCTCAATATTGCCGGACGTAGTCCTTGGAGAGACCGGGAGGCGGGGGATGAAACGCAGCACGGGCCGCATCCTGACCACCCACATGGGCAGCCTGCCGCGGCCGGACGTCCTGGCCGACCTGCTGGTGGCCCAGGCCGAGGGCAAGCCGGTCGATGCCGCGCGGATCCCGGCGCTGACCGACGCGGCGATGGAGCATATCGTGCGGCGCCAGCTCGACTGCGGCATCGATGTCGGCAACGACGGCGAGATGCCGCGGTCGACCTTCTTCGGCTACATCACCGGGCGCATGTCGGGCTTCGGCGGCCGCTCGGGCCGCCGGCCGATCCTCGACATGCAGCGCTTCCCCAGGTGGTGGCAGAATTACCAGGCGCGCGGCGTACGCCGGCTCAACGTCTACGGCTTCCCGGCGGCGATCGGGCCGGTGCGCTACGAGAGCCTGGACGGCGCCAGGGCCGAGCTCGACGCCTTCGCCCGTGCCCTGGCGTACCAGACTGAGCGCTTCGCCGAGACCTTCGTGACCGCCGTCTCGCCCGGCTTCGCCGCCTGCTCGATGGAGAACCAGCATTACGACAGCCACGAGGCCTACGTCTTCGCGCTGGCCCGCGAGCTCCGGCAGGAATACGAGTTCATCGTGGCGCAGGGCCACCTGCTGCAGATCGACTCGCCCGACCTCGGCATCGAACGCGCCGGCTACTTCCAGGACGAGCCGCTGCCGAAGTTCATCGAGGCGATGGAGATGCACGTCGCGGCGCTGAACGAGGCGCTGGCCGGCATCCCGCCCGAGCGGGTGCGCTTCCACGCCTGCTGGGGCAACCGCGACAGCCCGCACGTGCACGACGTGCCGGCGCCCGACGTGCTGCCGGTCTGCTTCCAGGTGAAGGCCGGTGCGCTCTGCCTGCCCTTCGCCAATCCGCGTCACAGCCACGAGGTCGATGCCTTCCGGACGCAGAAGTTGCCCGATCGCATGACCCTGGTCTGCGGCGTGGTCGAAACGACGCACAATTATGTCGAACACCCGCAGGTGATCGCCGAGCGGCTGGAGCGCGCGGTGCGCGCCGTCGGCGACCGCGAGCGCGTCATCGCCGGAACCGATTGCGGCTTCGGCACCATCGTCGGCGACACCCAGGTGTCGGAGGACGTGGTGTGGGCCAAGCTCGAGGCGATGCGCGACGGCGCGGCAATCGCGAGCAGGCGGCTCTGGGGTTGAGGAAGCAGCGGTTGTGACGAACACGCGGGTCGAGAGGGGCGCGGGGCGCCACTGATCATTGACTCCCGCGGGCTTCGCTTTCTCCACCAGGCCAGTCTCCCAATCAGGTCCCGGACTCTCTGGTTTCCCGACCGAATCGACGAGGAAAATTGAGACGAGGGAGGTTCGCGCCAGTCTACTCTGAGCGGAGGAGAGCGGCGCGCGAGAACCAAGTCGGCGGCGCTGGTTCGAAGTTGCTGCGTTGGTCGTGGTCTCCTGACGGCAGCTGGCCTATGGACGCATTAGCAGACGCTCTTCCGAAGCGTACATTTGCTATCGCCGGTCGGCGAGTGACGTTCGTAATCTGTGGCGAGATCATCGGATTTAATCTTGATGGCAGTGCGAAGCACTCGCGCAATCTTAGTTGCGGCGACGTCATTGCCAATCCAGCTCACTACAATATGGGGCGTTGGCACATTCTCGATAGCCGAGCCAGGCCGCCACTCATCATTGACTCCCCCGCGAGTTCTCTATATCTCCCCGCCCGGGCCACGCTCCCCCACCGGAGTGCAGCTCTTCTGTAAGGGAGAGGTAAATGACGAAGCCGAACAAGCGTCCCGCGCGTCCCGACTTTTCGTCCGGACCCTGCGCCAAGCGTCCCGGGTGGACGCCACAAGCCCTCAAAGATGCGGCTACCGGCCGCTCCCATCGTTCAAAGCTCGGCAGGAAGAAGATCGTCGAGGCGGTCGACCGCACGCGCGCGATGCTGGGCATTCCCGCCGACCATCGCATCGCCATCGTGCCGGCTTCCGACACCGGCGCCGTCGAGATGGCGCTGTGGTCGCTGCTCGGCCCGCGCCCGGTCGACATGCTGACCTGGGAAAGCTTCGGCGAGGGCTGGGTCACAGATGTGCTGAAGCAGCTCAAGCTCAAGGACGCCCGCGTGCTGAAGGCACCGTACGGGCAGATCGCCGACCTCAAGGCGGTCGACTGGAAACACGACGTCGTCTTCACCTGGAACGGCACGACCTCGGGTGCCAAGGTGCCGAACGGCGACTGGATCGCCGCCGACCGCGAAGGCCTCGCAATCTGCGATGCGACCTCGGCGGTGTTCGCCATGGACCTGCCGTGGCCGAAGCTCGATGTCGTCACCTGGTCCTGGCAGAAGGTGATGGGTGGCGAGGGCGCGCACGGCATGCTTGTGCTCTCGCCCCGCGCCATCCAGCGCCTCGAAAGCCATACGCCGGCCTGGCCGATGCCCAAGATCTTCCGGCTCACCTCGGGCGGAAAGTTTTCCGAGGCGATCTTCAAGGGCGACACGATCAATACGCCGTCGATGCTCTGCGTCGAGGACGCGATCGACGGCCTGCGCTGGGGCGAGAGCGTCGGCGGGCTGCAGGGCCTGATCGCCCGCTCCGAGGCCAACCTGGGCGTGCTCGAGAAATTCGTCGATACCCGCAAGTGGGCGGCGTTTCTGGCGGCCGACAAGGCGATCCGATCCAACACCTCGGTCTGCCTCGTCATCGCCGCGCCCTGGTTCAGCGCGCTGGCGGCCGACAAACAGGCTGCCGCCGCGAAGAAGATGGCGGAACTCCTGGAAGCCGAGAAGGCCGGCTACGACCTGGGGTCGTACCGCGATGCCCCGCCGGGTCTGCGCATCTGGTGTGGCGCCACGGTGGAGAAAAGCGACCTGGAAGCCCTGTTGCCCTGGCTCGACTGGGCCTATGCGGAGATCGAACGCGAATTCGGCGCGAAGGCGGCCTGACCAACTCCTCCCCTGCGCGGAGCCCGCGCAGGGGAGGTGCCCGCGTCTGCGCGGGCGGAG
>CALFRN010000034.1 GCA_937919085.1 uncultured Reyranella sp. | reverse complement strand
CAGCGGAGATGGGTCGTGGTCTTGAGGGCAGCGTCAGGCGGCGCGGTGCCGAGCGGCGCGGCGGTCCAGGTGGCATCGGGCGCCTGTGCGGTGGCGGTGCACTGCTGCGCCAGGGCGGCGCCCGCCCAGCCCAGCAGGGCGATCGACACGGCGGTCACTTTCAGCATGAATCCCTCCTCGATGGCGTTGCTGGCGCCATAGTGCCGGCCACCGCCGCGGGCGCAAGCCCACGGCAGAGCAGGAATCCGCGGGCGCAAGCCCGCCAAATCGGGGATCAGGCAATCAGCAGCGCCGCCGCGCGGTCGAGCGGCACCGGGGCATCGTCGAGCAGGGCGGAAATGGCTTGGTCTTCCCAGGCACCACCATCGGCACTGAGCTTGGGCCGGTCCGACAGCCGGTGCTCGAGGACGAAGCGCGCCATCAGCAGGCGCCGTGCGTCGCCGCCGGCGGCACCGAGACGAAAGCCCTCGTTGGCCATCAGCACCATGGTGGCGGCGTGATAAAGCCCGCTCGCCGCGACGCGGCTAAAGCGCTCCTTTTCCGGCGCGTCGGCCACCTCGCCGGCGAAACGGATCGCCTGGGCCAGCGTGCCTTCCAGCCGCGTGCGGAACTGGCCAGGCAGGCCACGCGCCTCGGCCAGGCGTTCGCCGAGTTCCTCGCCCAGGGCGAGATGCGCGCGCTCCTTGCCAACGGCGCGCTGGATGACATCGAGCGCGTTCACGCTCGAAGTGCCGTCCCAGATGACGCCGAGATGGGCGTCGCGCACCAGCCGCGCGTTGGGCCAGTCCTCGATGTAGCCGTTGCCGCCGCGCGCCTCCATTGCCGCCGTCGCGACGGCGATGTTGTCGCGCGAGGCGCGGTACTTGCAGACCGGCGTCATGACCCGCACCAGCCTGGCCGCGCGTGCATCGTCGGGCCGCGCCATCGCCGTCGAGACCAGCATCAGCGCCGACAGCGCCTGCTCGGTCTTGATCGTCATCTTGGCAAGTTGGCGGCGCATCAGCGGATACTCGATCACGCGGCGGCCGAAGGCGTTGCGGTGGCGCGCCACCTGCATCGCCTCGTTGAGGCAGCGCCGCATCATGCCGGCGGCGCGCGTGAGGTGCGAGACGCGGCTGGGATTCACCATCTCCAGCATCTGCTTCATGCCGCGGTCGAGCTCGCCCAGCGGCCAGGCGACGGCGCCGTCGAACACGATCTCGCCGCTCGGCATCGACTTGCTGCCGAGCTTGTCCTTCAGCCGCACGATGCGATAGCCGTTGCGCGTGCCGTCCGGCAGGGTGCGCGGCATCAGGAACAGGCCGAGGCCGCGGCTGCCGGCCGGCGCCCCGTCGGGCCGCGCCAGCAGCACCGCCACGTCGCCGTCGGCATTGGAGCAGAACCATTTCTCGCCATAGAGCCGCCAGTTCTGGCCGTCGTGCACCGCCTTCAGTTCGGCCGCACCTGCGTCGGAACCGCCGATCTTCTCGGTCATGAACTGCGCACCGTAGAGCAGCCGGTCCATGTCCTGGGTCCACATGCGGTCGAGGTAGCGATCCTTGAGCTCGGGGCTGCCGAAGCGCTCCAGCAGGTCGGAGGTGCAATCCGTCAGGTTGACCGGGCAGAGCACGCCGAACTCGGCCTGGGAGAATAGATAGAAGAAGGCCTGCTTGGCGATCTGCGGCATCGGCGCGTCCCAGCCCAGCACGCCGGCGCGATGGGTCATTGCGTGCATGCCGAACTGGCCGAAGGCGATGCGGCGGATCTCGTCATAGGCGGGATGGACCTCGATCCATTCCTCGTCGCGGCCGAAACGGTCGCGGGCGTGCAGCCTGGGCGGATGCTTGTCGGCGGCATCGGCGAGATCGTTCAGCCGCCCGCCCGCCAGCGCGCCCAGACGCTGCAGGTGGGGCCCGAGATGCGCCAGCAGCGGTGCGTCCATGTAGAGCTGGAGCAGGTCGCGCAGGCTGCGGTCGAGGGCGTAGAAATCGAGGCCGCTGCAGTCGGGAGCGACATGGCGCGAGCGCTCGGCCACCGCGCCACGGCTGGCCAGCGGCGAGAAGGCGGCGGACGAGAGGCCGGCGGCAGTGGCGGGCAGGATCGGCGCAAGATCGTTCATGGGGCGGCTCCGGCGGAGAATAGGGCCCCTACCCTGCGTGGAGTTTTTCGCCATGCCAAACGATTTGATGGCCTGGCATATTGAGCTAAACTCAACACCATGACGACCCGCCGCCTGCCGCCGCTGCATGCCGTGCGCGCCTTCGAAGCGGCGGCGCGCCATCTCTCGGTCACCCGTGCCGCATCGGAACTCGGCGTGACGCCGGGCGCGGTGAGCCGCCATGTGCGCGGCCTGGAGCGCGAGCTGGATGCCGTGCTGTTCGTGCGCCGATCGACCGGGCTGGAGCTGACGCCGGTTGGACGGGCGCTGGCCGACGGCACGCGCGAGGCGCTCGATCGCCTGGAAGAGGCCACTACCGGCGTGCGCCTGCGCCGGCCGCGGCGGCTGTCGCTGGGCGTCTACGGCCATTTCCTCACGCGCGCACTGCTGCCGGTGCTGCCGCAGATGCGGCGCAGCCTGCCGGGGATCGATGTCGATCTGCACGCCAGCACCAACCCGCTGGAAATGCTGCCCGGCCGCTTCGACGCAGTGATCGCCGTCGGCGGCACCGGCCGGCAGTCCGGCCTGGTGGTACGGCCGCTGATGCCGATCACCACCGTGGCGGTGATGGCACCACGGCGACTGAAGAAGGGCACGGTCGATTTCGCGCGCGTGCCGCTGCTGCATACGCGGCCGCGGCCCGACGACTGGCGTCGCTGGCTCGACCATGCCGGCCTCGGTGCCGTGCCGGTCCACGGCGGCTCGAGCTTCGAAAGCGCCAGCCAGACGCTGGAGGCCGCCGCCGCCGACCTCGGCGCCGCCATCGCCATCGAATGCCTGCTGGGCCCCGACCTCGCGAGCGGGCGCCTGGCCATCGCCCATCCGGCGCGGCGGCCGACGCGGCGTTCCTTCGTCCTGCAATACGAGACGCGGCTCGCCGCCGATCCGGCGCTCTCAGCCTTCGCTGACTGGCTGTGCGAACATCTGGCCGCCTAGGAGTGTCGCTCAGGCGTCGGCGTGCCAGCGCACCGAGTAGAGATCGAAGCGGCGGTCGCGCAGCTGCTGGACGGCGCCGGCGTTGCGGCCGGTCCACAGCGCCGAGAGCTGCAGGTCGACCACCGCCGTGGTCTCGCAGTTGGGTTCGAGTTCCAGCGCCACGCCGTCGGGCGGAAACATCACGTCGCACGGCGTGAGCACGCAGCCCTGCGCGTAGTGGGCGTCGAGATTGCCGACCCCGTCGAGATTGCCGACGGTGCCGGCGACGGCAACGAAGCACTGGTTCTCGACGGCGCGGGCGGCGGCGCAGTGGCGGACGCGCATGAATGCCTGGCGGCTGTCGGTGCAGGCGGGCACGAACAGAATCCGCGCGCCCTGGTCGACGAGATGGCGGGTGACCTCGGGAAATTCCGCGTCGTAGCAGATGGCAACGCCGATCGGGCCGCAGTCGGTAGGTATGGCGTCGAGGTCGGTGCCGCCGGCCACGCCCCAGTACCGGCTCTCGTCGGGTGTCGGGTGCAGCTTTACCTGCTCGTGCACGGCGCCGTCGCGCAGGTAGACGCGGCAGACGTTGCGCACGGCGCCGTCGGCACCCAGCACGAGCTGCGAACCGGCAACGATGTTGATGTTGCGGCGTACCGAGAGACCGGCCATCAGCTCGTGCAGCGCCGGCCCGTGGTCGGTCATGCGCCGGACCGCCGCCTCGGCATCGAGCTTCTCGCTTTCCATCGACAGGAGTTGCAGCGTGAAGTGCTCGGGCAGCAGCAGGAAATCGGACGAATTGACCGCGGCGGTCTCGACGGCGAAGCGCACCTGGGCGGCGAAGGCGGCGAAACTGGCGACCGGCTTCATGGCGTACTGGGCAAGCGCCACGCGGATCGTCTGGACGGCGGCGCTGCGACGGCGCTTGGCCTCCAGGCGGGCGGTATCGTCGAGCTGCGGGTTGCGCCACACCATCAGCGCGGCATAGCCACCCGACTCGGCGTCGCTGGGCAGGTAGTTCGGCAGCAGGCCGCGGACCTCGAAGTCGTTGGCGATCTGGAAGGTGGCAACCGGGTCGCGGCGGCGGCCGGTCCTCACCTCCTCGAGATACTGCTCCGCTCCGCCACCCAGCTTAACGAACCGGGCGAGCCGCGGCAGCCGCCCGGCGATGACGATGCCGCGCAGCCCGTGGGCCTGGCAGACGCGACGCCGTTCGTCATAGAGCCGCCGGCCGATGCGCATGCCGCGCACAGAGGGATCGACGAAGACCTCCATGCCATAGAGCCAGTCGCCGAGCGGCCGGTGCCGCGAGGCGAAGCCCTCGCCGGTGATGCTGCGCCAGGTGTGCGGCGAGAGAGCGTCGGCCTCGTCGGCGATGAAGGTCGCGCAGTAGCCGACGACGCGGCCATCGTAGACCGCGACGAACTGGCCCTCGGGGAAATTGTTCATCTGGCCCTGGAGCTGGTCGGCCGGATAGATCGCCATGGTCGGATAGGCATTGCGCATCACCGCCTGGATCTCCGGGATGTCGCGCGGCTCGGCCTGGCGCGTCACCAGCCGCACGGCCTGGCGGATCGACTTGCCCTTCTTCGCGGCCATCGACTGCTCCCTCTGATGTCCCTGCCCGCCGCATCACGACGGGTCGTCTGGCGGCACCATCTAGACCACGCGCCACTGCGCACGCCAATCGCCATCTTGACTGGCGAGGCCCGAGTAGCGCCCAGCCCTGTGACGTGCCAGATTTTCCAGCGAAGGGGACCGGACACATGACCAAGTCGAGCTGGCGCGAACGCGCGGGAACGAAATTCACCTGCGAAAAGCAGCCGGCGCACGGCAAGAGCGGCATGGCCGTGTCGAACCATCCGCTGGCTTCGGCTGCCGGCCTCGAAATGCTGGCAGCGGGCGGCAATGCGATCGATGCGGCCGTCGCCATGCAGTTTGCGCTCACCGTCGTCGAGCCGATGATGGTCGGGCTGGTGGGCGGCACGACCTGCCACGTTCGCCTGGCCGACGGCAGCCACCGCATCCTGGACGGCATGAGCGCGGTGCCGAAGTCGGGCCATCCCGACATGTACAAGCCTATCAAAGGTGCGGCACCCGAGGTCTACGACGTCGAGGACCAGGAGAACCTCGTGGGGCCGAAATCCGTCGCCGCCCCCGGCTCGTTGCGCGCCTGGTGCCTGGCGCTGGAACGCTACGGCACGATGAGCCTCGCCGACGTGATGCAGCCCGCCATCCGCCACGCCTCCAGAGGCTTTGCCGTCACGCCCTATCTCGCGGACTGCATAAAAGACGCCGCCCCCGACCTCGCAAAGGACAAACCCGCCGCCGCCCGGCTCCTGCCCGGCGGGATGCCGCTGAAGGCCGGCGCCAAGCTGGTGACGGGCGACTATGCCGAGGCGCTGACTCTGGTCTCGCAGCAGGGCGAGAAGGCGCTGCACGGTGGCGCGTTGGGCGATCTGCTGGTGGCGTGCATGGAAAAGAACGGCGGTTTCGTCGGCCGCAACGACCTCACTCTATATAAGGTGGCGGAGCGCGCGCCGATCCGCGGCGGCTATCGCGGCTGGGAAATTCTGGGCCCGCCACCGCCCGCGGCTTCGGGCGTGCACATCGCGCAGATGCTGAACATCCTCGAAGGCTACGACGTGGCGAAGCTGGGCTTCGGCACGGTCGACACGCTCCATCTGCTGGCCGAGGTGCTGAAGATCGCCTTCGCCGACCGTGCCGAGGCCAGCGGCGACCCGGATTTCGTCAAGGTGCCGGTCGAGCGCATCGTCAGCCGCGACTATGCCGACCAGCGCCGCAAACTTCTGGACATCGCGCGCGCCACGCGCTGGCAGGGCGGCCTGCAGGCGGCCGAAGGCGCCGACACCACGCATCTCACCGTGGCCGACGGCAAGGGCAACGTGGTCAGCACCACGCAGACCATCAACAGCCTGTTCGGCGCGCGCTTCATCGTGCCGGGCACCGGCATGATCCCCAACAACTACATGAACAACTTCGACCCCCGGCGCGGCAACGCGCTCTCGATCGAGCCGGGCAAGCGGGTGACGACCTCGATGTCGCCCATGATGGCGCTCAAGGACGGCAAGGTGCGTTATGCGCTGGGCCTGCCCGGCGGCCGGAAAATCTTCCCCTCGGCGCTGCAGGCGCTCGTCAACCTGATCGACCACGGCATGGAACTGCAGGAAGCGGTGGAGGCGCCGCGCGTGTGGACCGAGGGACCGGTGCTGGAGGTTGAGCACGGCATCCCGGCATCGGTGCGCGAAGGGCTCGAGGCACGCGGCCACGCGCTCAAGATCATGCCGACGGTGGCCGGCGGCATGAACGCCATCGAGTTTCACGACGACGGCAGCATGACAGGTGCCGCCTGCTGGCGCGCTGATGGCTCGGCGGCGGCGATGGGCGGCGGGTTGGCGCGGTCGGGAGTGAGGTTCGAGTTGCCGAAGTGAAAATGCCGCGTCGGCAGATGCGTCAACCACACAACCAGATATTCACCGCGAAGCGGCCGTCGGCGAACGCGCCGCCGGGACAGGAGATCGTTTCCACCTCATGGCGTGCCGACGACGGGAAGACGAGCAGGCTGTCGTGCGTCGGCTCGATCTCGATCGACTGATCGCCGGCCCGATCGAACAACCGCAACCGGCCTCCCGTGAAATGGCGCGGCCGACGATGGAGATAGTAGACCATCGTCAGGCGCCGGCGGCCGCCCGGCGTGTATTCGTCGCCGGTGTAGGTGTCGGTATGCAGCCGGTAGAAGGCGCCGTCGCCGTGGGCCACCATCTCGATCTGCGTGCTGTTGGGCGCCGTGTGCTGCATGTCGAATGCGGTCTCGAGGCCATCCTGAAGGGCCAGCGCCTTACGGCGCAGCGGCCCGGCGAAGGCGCCGAGGTCTTTCAACGCCAAGGACTGCCGCACGACTGCGTCCAATCGGCCCGCACCGTGATCGTCGAGCCTGGTCGGCGTGAAGCGCGCCTCGGCGGCCAGGCCATAAGCCAGCAGTCGGCCCGCCTGCGTCTCGCCCAACCAATCGGTAAGGATACGATGAGGCAGAAACCGCCCGGCGAGGAATGACGGCTCCGGCATGCCCCTCTGTCGGCGCCTTCGTCGGGACGGGCAAGGACGAACTGGCGGCGGGGCGGCGATCCGGCTTTGCGCCGCAGGTCCCAATGTCGTTAATGGTTGGACATGAAAATCCTCCGCATGCTCGCCTTCGCTGCCCTGGGCGCCCTGCTTTCGGCGGCAGGCGCCGCCTGGGCGCAGGCCGGGCGGCAGCCGGTCGACTGGTCAGCGGTGTCGCTCGAGTCGATCGGCGGCGGGCCGCTGCCGACCGCCGACTACAAAGGCAAGGTCGTGCTGCTGGTGAACACGGCGTCGCAGTGCGGCTTTACCGGCCAGTACAAGGGGCTGGAGGCGCTGTGGCGCCGCTACAAGGATCACGGTCTCGTGGTGCTGGGCGTGCCGTCGAACGATTTCGGCGGCCAGGAGCCCGGCACGGCGGAGGAGATCAAGCGCTTCTGCGAGGCGAGCTTCGACATCACCTTTCCGCTGGCCGACAAGCAGGTCGTGAGCGGGCCCGACGCACACCCGCTCTACCGGTGGGCGGCGGCACAGACCCGCGTACTGGGCACGCCACAGTGGAATTTCCACAAGATCCTGGTTGGCCGCGACGGCCGCATCATCGACTGGTTCTCGGCCGCAGGCGGCATGGGCCCCAAGCTGGAGCGCGCCATCGAGGCGGCGTTGACGGCAAAGGAATAGACGGCGACCGCAGAGCAGGCGGCGGTGCGGACAGGAACAACGGACGGCATCCGGCCCGCGCCAACTTTTTGCATGAACACCGTGAGTGCCGGGGTTTGCCGATGGACTATCGAGTGTTGGACCGAGGTACGACCGCGACTACACTCCTGGATGCGGGATCACCACTCCCGCATCCAGGAAGGGCGACATGACGGCAGAGAAGCCCTATCCGGTTCCGGACAACGAGGCCGAACGCAACAAGGCCCTGCGTTCGTACAAAGTCATGGATTCGCCGCCGGAAATCGCTTTTTCGGAGATCGGCGAGCTGGCGGCGCAGATCTGCGAGTGCCCGGTTTCCTACGTGTCGTTCATCGAGGAGGATCGGTTCTGGTTCAAGGCCAAGTACGGTCTGCCGGACGACTTCAAGGGCTGCCCCCGCGAGATCGCCTTCTGCTCGATCACGGTGTGCGGATCGGAGATCGTGCTGGCGCCCGACCTTGCGATCGACGAGCGCTATCGCGACTTCCCCTTCGTGGTCAACGATCCTCACTTTCGCTTCTACTGCGCGATGCCGCTGATCACGCCGGAAGGCTACGCGATCGGCACCATCTGCGTCATGGACTTCAAGCCGCAGAACCTCTCGATCGAGAAGCAGGAGACGTTGCGGCGGCTCGCCCAGCAGCTCGTCAGCCTGCTCGAGCATCGCCGCCGCATGATCGAGCTCGACGAGACGATGCGCGAGCTCGACAAGGCGCATGCCGCACTCACCCGGGAGAAGGCGCAGACTGAAGAATTGCTGAACCGTATCCTGCCGGTCCGCATCGCCGACGAACTCAAGGCAAATGGCAAGGTCGAGCCGCGCTTCCACCCATCCGCCACGATCCTGTTTGCCGACGTCAAGGGATTCACCAGCTTCACCGAGCGCGCCGAGCCGGCGATGTTGATCGGGATGCTCGACCGCTACTTCGCCGCTTTCGACGAAGCCGTGGCGCG
>CALFRN010000033.1 GCA_937919085.1 uncultured Reyranella sp. | reverse complement strand
AGAAGCTGGGCGTCGACATCGGCAACCTGCTGATCTCCCAGCCCGACGCCGGCGAGCAGGCACTCGAGATCGCCGACACGCTGGTGCGGTCCGGTGCCATCGATGTGCTGGTCATCGACTCCGTGGCAGCCCTGGTGCCGCGCGCCGAACTCGAGGGCGAGATGGGCGATTCGCTTCCCGGCCTGCACGCCCGGCTGATGAGCCAGGCGTTGCGCAAGCTCACCGGCTCGATCTCCAAGTCGAACACGCTGGTCATCTTCATCAACCAGATCCGCATGAAGATCGGCGTCATGTTCGGCAGCCCCGAGACCACGACCGGCGGCAACGCGCTCAAGTTCTACGCCTCGGTGCGCCTCGACATCCGCCGCATCGGTGCGCTCAAGGACAAGGACGAGGTCGTCGGCAACCAGACCCGCGTCAAGGTGGTGAAGAACAAGGTGGCGCCGCCGTTCAAGGTCGTCGAATTCGACATCCTCTACGGCGAGGGCATTTCCAAGGTCGGCGAACTGATCGATCTCGGCGACAAGGCCGGTATCGTCGAGAAGTCGGGCTCGTGGTTCTCCTACGACGGCAAGCGGATCGGCCAGGGCCGTGAAAACGCCAAGCAGTTCCTGCGCGACAATCCTGCCGATGCCATCAGCATCGAACAGAAAATCCGCGCCAACGCCGGCATCCTGGCCAACGTCCTGATGGATGGCGGCAAGGACGAAAAGGAAGACGACGACGAATAGCCGTCGACTTCACGGGGGCCGTCTCCAGGCCTTCGCGGGCTTCACTGAAAATTAAAGAGTCTTAGCGGCCGGATCCCCTGTCTCCGGTCCCCGGGCGGTGCTGTTCCCCCACGCGCAGCACCGCCCCCTTTATTTGTGCCGCCTTATTTGGGAGCGAGTCCCTTCAGGAACCGCTGCACCCATTCAGGGCCGGTCCGGCGCTTGCCGCCGCGCGGACGGGTCCTCGCCCATTTCATCAGCAGTGCCAATGCGAACCAGTCCTCGTTCTTCTCCTGCAGGCCGCGCGCCGCCAGCGAGACCTTGGGCACCGCGACCGGTGTCACGCCTTCCTGGGCCGGGCCGGCGCAGAGTTCGGCCGGCGAGGTCACGAGATACTCGCGGCAGACAAGCGGCCGGTCGGGGTGAATCGAGCAGCTCTCGTCCTCGAGAAACGGGCAGGCGATGCCCAGTGCGAAGTAGGCCATCGAGAGTTCGCGGTCGGTTCTGTCGCCGCGTCTTGCCAGGCCGGCGCCTTCGATCGCCGCCGCCGCCGCGGCAAAGCGGACGTGTAGCCGCTCGCGCCGTTCCGGAGGCATCGCCGCGACCAGCGCCACCAGGCGTTCTCCCTCGGTGCGCGACACCGGCACGAGCTGGCGGCAGCAGGCGCCGCAACCCTTGCGGCACGAGATCGCCCCTCCGCTCTTCATGAGGCCGGCTTCGGCGGAGTCGACCACGGCGTTCACCAGACCCTGCAGGGCCGGCAGGACATCGACGGCGGCAACCGCCGCCGCCGGCACGGTGATGGGATGGACGATCCTGAGATCGCCGACGGTGAGGCGCAGAGTTGCGGTGGAATGGGCGGTTTCGGCCATTTCTCGGCGATTCCCCGGTTCTGGACTTGGCCGCTGCGTGCACGCTACAAGGCCCGGATGCAAAGCGTCAGCGATATCCGCCGCACCTTCCTAGAATACTTCGCCAAGAACGGCCATGCGACCGTCGAGTCGAGCCCGCTGGTGCCGCGCAACGACCCGACCCTGATGTTCACCAACGCCGGCATGGTGCAGTTCAAGAACGTCTTCACCGGGCTGGAGACACGGCCCTATTCGCGCGCCGCGACGTCGCAGAAGTGCGTGCGCGCCGGCGGCAAGCACAACGACCTCGAAAACGTGGGCTACACCGCCCGCCACCACACCTTCTTCGAGATGCTGGGCAATTTCTCGTTCGGCGACTATTTCAAGGAACAGGCGATCGAACTCGCCTGGAACCTGCTGACCCGCGACTTCGGCCTGCCCAGGGACCGGCTGCTGGTCACCGTCTACCACACCGACGACGAGGCGGCGGGGTTCTGGAAGAAGATCGCCGGCCTCCCCGACGACCGCATCATCCGCATCGCGACCTCTGACAATTTCTGGGCGATGGGCGAGACCGGCCCGTGCGGTCCCTGCACCGAGATCTTCTTCGACCATGGCGAGGGCATTCCCGGCGGCCCGCCGGGCAGCCCCGACCAGGATGGCGACCGTTTCATCGAGATCTGGAACCTGGTCTTCATGCAGTTCGACCAGGTGACGAAGGACGAGCGCAAGCCGCTGCCCAAGCCGTCGATCGACACCGGCATGGGGCTGGAGCGGCTGGCGGCCGTGCTGCAGGGCAAGCACAACAACTACGACATCGACCTGTTCCGCGCCCTCATCGAGGCGGTGGCGCACGAGACCGGCGTCGATCCCGACGGGCCGCAGGCCGCCTCGCACAAGGTCATCGCCGACCATCTGCGCGCGACCTCGTTTCTGATCGCCGACGGCGTGCTGCCCTCGAACGAGGGCCGCGGCTATGTGCTGCGCCGCATCATGCGCCGCGCCATGCGCCACGCCCACATCCTCGGTGCCCAGGAGCCGGTGGTCTTCCGTCTGGTGCCGACGCTGGTGCACGAAATGGGCGATGCCTTCCCCGAACTGGTGCGTGCCCAGCCACTGATCACCGAGACGCTGAAGCTCGAGGAGACGCGCTTCAAGCGCACGCTGGGCACCGGCCTCAAGCTGCTCGACGACGAGACCCGCGGTCTTGCCGCCGGCGGTACGCTGAAGGGCGACGTCGCCTTCAGGCTCTACGACACCTTCGGCTTTCCGCTCGACCTTACGCAGGACGTGCTGCGGGCGCGCGACATCAAGGTCGACACCGAAGGCTTCGAGAAGTCGATGGACGAGCAACGGGCCAAGGCGCGCGCTGCCTGGGCGGGCTCGGGCGATGCCGCGTCCGAGGCGATCTGGTTCGATGTCCGCCAGAAGGCCGGCGTCACCGAGTTCCTGGGCTACGACGCCGAGCGCGCCGAGGGGCTGGTGCAGGCGATCGTGGTCGACGGCAAGGAAGCCCGGCAACTCGGTGCCGGCCAGACCGGCTGGATCGTCACGAACCAGACGCCGTTCTATGGCGAGTCGGGCGGCCAGCTGGGCGACACCGGACGGTTCGTCGGTCCCTCCGGCGAGGCTGTCATCACCGACACCCACAAGATGCTGGGCGCCCTGCACATCCACCAGGCGAAGGTAGAGAAGGGCACGCTCAGGATCGGCGACGACGTGGTCATGACCATCGACCCGGTGCGCCGCGCCCAGTTGCGCGCCCATCACTCGGCGACCCATCTGCTGCACGAGGCGCTGCGCCGCCATCTCGGCAAGCACGTGACGCAGAAGGGCTCGCACGTCGCCCCCAACCACCTGCGCTTCGACATCAGCCACACCAAGGCGATCTCGCACGAGGAGCTGCGGCGCATCGAGGATGAGGTCAACGAACGCATCCGCCTGAACGGCCCGGTCGCCACCCACCTGATGACCCCCGACGAGGCGATCGCCGCCGGCGCCATGGCGCTGTTCGGCGAGAAGTACGGCGATGAGGTGCGCGTGCTCTCGATGGGCGCGGACGAGGGCGGCGAGAAGTACTCGGTCGAACTGTGCGGCGGCACCCATGCCCGGCGCACTGGCGACATCGGCCTGTTCAAGATCGTGGGCGAGGGGGCGGTCTCTTCGGGCGTGCGCCGGATCGAGGCGCTGGCCGGTCATGCCGCCGAGGCGCACGTGCGCCACCAGGCCGATCTGCTGGCCGAGGCGGCGGCGGCGCTAAAGGTGCCGCCCGAGCAGCTGCCGTCCCGCCTTGCGGCCCTGGTCGACGGCCAGCGCCGCATCGAGCGCGAGCTCTCGGAGGCCCGCAAGGCGCTGGCGCTGGCGGGCTCGGGGGCGGCCGGCGGCGCGGCGGCGGTCGACGAGGTGCGCGAGATCGACGGCATGAAGCTGGTCGGGCGCGTGCTGAACGGCGTGCCGGCCAAGGACCTCAAGGGCATGGCCGACGAGCTGATGAAGAAGCATGGCCCCGATGCGGTCATGCTGGTCGGCGTGGCCGACGGCAAGGCGGCCAATGTCGCATCGTTCAGCCCTGGCGTCGTGAGCAAGGGTTTCGATGCGCGCGAGGTCGTGAAGGCCGGGGTCTCCGTGCTCGGCGGCAAGGGTGGCGGCGGCCGGCCCGACATGGCGCAGGGCGGTGGCCCCGATGTCGCCCGGGCGGCCGAGGCGCTGACGGCGATGGAAGCGGTTCTGGCCGGGGCGGTGGTGCGATGAAGACCATCGTGCTTGTGATCTCGGCCGCGCTGCTGCTGGGCGGTTGCGACACCAAAGGCTATCCCAAGGACGATGCGCAGGCCGCGCAGTACGCCGCCGACGAGCGGGCCTGCCGCTCGCAGGTGCGCGACGTGGCCCAGAAGCAGCGCAACATCGAGGACCAGCGCCGCGCCACCTTCGAGGGCGAGCGCGAGCGCTTCGGCCAGCAGGACCTCTACAAGACCATGGCCAACCAGGGCTACACCAACGACTTCGATCGCCTGCTGCGGCGGTGCATGGAAGCCCGCGGCTGGACGCCCAAGCGGAAGTCGCCGTTTCCCGATCTCACCTGGTGAGCTGAACCCGCTCCGCGCATACGGGACGGGCACGGCGGAGAAAAGCGCAATCGGTGGCGTCCGGTAGACGCGCACTGACTCGAACCGGCAAAGTGCCGACTCAACAAATGGCCCATGCATGGGAACTTCCATGCATGGGGTGGAAGGCCGTGGTGCCGGAATGAGGCACAGCCTTCTTTAATCAATGAACGCCATCGGCTCAGTCTCTACCGCCGCCTGAATCCTCCAGTGTCCGCATCACCGCGTCCAGGTTGAACGAGGCTGGCTTCTGACGCGGCGGAAACAGCTTGAAGTTTGCAATTTGCTGCATCACCGCCCCCTGCATCATGTAGATGATGTAGGCATGGGAGATGAGCCAGTCCCAGTAGGTGTTCGAGTTCTCGTCGGCCCGCTCGAACGGATCACGTCGCAGGTGGAACACCTTGGGAGCCCGCAGGCGGATGAACGGCTCGAACCAGCACTGCAGCGTCTTCGCCCGCTGTTCCATCAGTACGACTTTCCAGTCGCCCATCCTGATTGCCAGGATATCGCCGTCGTCGCTGAAGTAGAAGAACGACTCTCTCGGGCTTTCCTTCACCTCGCCGCTCAGATAGGCGCTTCCGCCAGGTCCGTTCAGGGTCAAACTGCGAAACGACGGCGCGCGCGTGTCATGTCTGCTCTACCTCAAACAGCAGACGTGACCGGATCGGGTCCTGACTTCCGAAAAGTGTCAAAAGGGGACCTTCGAACCCGGTGCTCGGCACGCATGAGGGCGCACGCCAGTTCTCTTTTCCTTCCATCCCGACACGGCACTGTTGGCGGGGATGTCCCGCTCTTTGTTGAAAATAGCTCAGCAAGCATGCTCAGTTTTTGAC
>CALFRN010000032.1 GCA_937919085.1 uncultured Reyranella sp. | reverse complement strand
CAGGCGGCACCTCGGCCGGTGTCGGCGGTGCAGCCACGATTACCGGCGGCGCGGCCACGGCTGCAGCCACGGCGGGCGGCGCGGTCACGGTCACGGGCGGTCTGTCGACCACCAATGCGGCCGGCGGTGCGGTTAACGTCGTCGGCGGCGGTACCGGCACGACCGGCGTCGGCGGCCTGGTCGCCATTGCCGGCGGTGTCGGCGGCACGACTTCGGGCGCAGGTGGCGCTGTCTCCCTGACCGGCGGTGCCGGTGGAACGGCCGGTACCGGTGCGGGAGGCGCTGCCTCTGTCGTGGGCGGCGCGTCGGGCACCGGAGCCACGGGCAACGGCGGCACGGGCGCTGTCACTGGCGGCGCTGCATCCTCGACCAACGGCAACGGCGGTGCTGTCATCCTCACCGGTGGTGCGCTGGCCGGCACCGGCAAGAAGGGCTCGGTCTACTCGCGCGGCCAGAACTTCGTGCAGTCACAGGTCACGCCGACCGCCAAGACCGTCACCGCCGCCATCACCGCGGCGGAACTGGCGACCGGCATCATCACCACGACTGCCGCCACGGGCCCGTCCGAGCACCAGCTGCCCACCGGCACGCTGCTGCTGGCGGAATTCCCCAACGCCGCGGCCAACGACAGCTTCGACTTCACGCTGATCAACACCGGCACCGGCGCGGCCGACGACGCCACGCTGACGGTGAACACTGACGTGACCATTGTCGGCAACCCGACCGTGGGCGCGCTGACCGACGCCACGATCATCAGCGGTTCCGGCACCTTCCGGGCCCGCTACACGACCGGGACGACCTGGATCGTCTACCGCCTCGCGTAACAGATCCGAGCCGGGGCGGTTTCCCCGGCAATCCACCTCGGGAAGGACCGTCCCAATGAAGCTAACATTGAACCAAGTATTCACTGCCCATCAGGTCATCTCGCTCATCATCAGCGAAAAGCGCGTGCTTCCGCTGAAGGGCAGCTATCGCCTGGCGCGCATGCTCAAGAAGATGCAGCCGGAGCTCGAGCCGATCGCCGCCAAGTACGACGCGATGCTGGCCGAGCATGCCACGCCGATCGAAGGGCAGGCGGGCCAGTACACCCTCACGCCGGCGTTCGCCGCAGCCTGGGCCGATTTCTCGAAGGACGAGATCGACGTCGACGTCGAGCCCATCCCGCTCGAGCAGCTCGACCTCGGCGACAATGTCGCTGGCGCCATCAGCCTCGGCGAACTGATCACGCTCGGTGACCTGGTGAAGGGGGACTGATGGCCCTTTCCCTCTCCGACCTGACGCCAGATGTACGCAAGTACCTGAAGGAGGGTGCGCTGGAGGCTGACGGGACCGTGCCGAGCGAGGCGGTCCTGGCAGCCATCGGCGTTTCCATCGGGAAGCTGCGCGACGAGGCCAAGGAGGCGAGGGTATCGAGCGGCATCGAAGATCGCTGGCGTGAGGCAGAAGAAGCCTACGCCGGCATCGACGATGCCAACCGCGGTGAAGTGACGGGCGGCGCTCAGTGGACGAAGTCCATGAGCAAGGACGGGCCGATCAGCTCCGACGACGTACCGGAAACCGAAAACCGCAGCACGCTCTACGTCCGGCTGACGCAGCGCTATGTGGACGCCGGCACCGCCAAGCTGGGCGAGATCCTGCTGGCGCCTGGCGCGAAGTCGTTTGCCATCACCGCGACGCCCGTCCCCGAATTGATCGACGCCAAGGAAGACAAGAGCCCCGTCCTTCTGGATCATCTGCCGGGTTCGCCCATGGCCATGCGCGCGGCCGCGCCCGCCGAGCTGATGGGCTCGACGGCCATGACCCCGCCCGCATCAGCGCCGTCTCCGGCGGTCCCGGGGGCGTTGCCGGTCCCGGCGCCAGCGGGGGCGGTATCTCCTGCTGGCGCCGCTGGGGCACCCCCTCCGCAAGTCCCGCTGACCGTGGCCGACCTCGCCAAGGAGGCGGAAGAGAAGGCGAACGACGCAGCAAAGAAGGCCGAGAAGCGCATCTATGACTGGCATGTCGAGTGCAGGCGGACCTCCCAGGTGCGCAAGGTTCTCTTCGATGCCGGCCGGCTGGGCGTCGGCGTCCTGAAGGGGCCATTCCCGAAGTCCTCGAGGCAGATAGCGACACGCAAGGGTGACGGCGGCATCTCGATCGGCATCCGCAAGGTCACGATGCCGGCCTCGAAGTGGGTCAACGCCTGGAACTTCTTCCCCGATCCGACGTGCGGCGAGAACATCCAGGATGGCGACCACTGCTTCGAGCGGGAATGGCTGGGCGAGCGCGGTGTGCGCAAGCTGAGAACGATGCCGGGCTACATCGGCAGCCAGATCGACAAGGTACTGATTGAGGGACCGCAGAAGGTCAACATCCGGGAAGACACCGGGGCGATCGGAGCCGAGCAGGCCACGCAGCTCAAGAAGGGCAAATACGAGACCTGGTATTTCCATGGCACGCTGAAGCGCGACGAGATGGGCTGCATCTGCGAGGCGGCCGGGGCATCCTCTGCCAAGAAGTTCAACGACCAGGTGCCCCAGGATCAGGAGCAGGTCTACGCGATCGTCACCATGATCAACGACAGCGTGGTGCGCGCGACCATCAACCCGCTCGACTCTGGCGAATTCCCGTACCACGCGCTGCCGTGGCAGCGCCGCACCGGTTCGTGGGCGGGCGTCGGCATCGCCGAGCAGATCTCCACGCCGCAGAAGATGCTGACCGCCGCGGTGCGCGCGATGCTCGACAACGCAGGCATATCGGCGGGCGGTCAGATCGTGATCGACACCAGCTACGTCACGCCGGCCGATGGCGCGATGGGCATGAGCCCGCACAAGATTTGGTACATGAACGGCGACGGCGAACGCCTGAACGTCAACGAGGCGTTCGGCCTGTTCAGGATCGACAACGTCACTGCCGAACTGATGCAGGTCGTGGAACTGGCGATGCGGCTGGGCGAGGAGTCGACGTCGATCCCGCTCATCACGCAGGGCCAGAGCGGGCCGACGGCGCCCGACACCTACGGCGCCGCCCAGCTGCAGAACAACAACGCCAACCAGTTGCTGCGCGCGATCGGCTACACCTACGACGACAGCGTCACCGAGCCGGAGACGCGGCAATACTACGAATATCTCCTGCTCGATCCAGACGTGCCGGATGACGAGAAGGGCGACTGGACGATCGACGCCCACGGCTCGAGCGCCCTGGTCGAACAGGCGCTGCAGGACCAGACCGTCGCCCAGATCCTGCCATCGACGCTCAATCCCGCCTTTGGGCTCAACCCGAAGAAGGCGATGGAGATGTACCTGCGCAGCAAGAAGCTGCAGCCGAAGGACTTCCAATTCACCGAGGAAGAGCAGGCCAAGATCGACGCCCAGCCGCCGCCTGCCGCCCCGCAGATCGAGGTTGCCAAGATTCGGGCCGGCATCGACGAGAAGAAGATCGCGGCAATGACTGCCGACACCCAGGCCGACAACGAACGGGCCGACAAGGAACTGGCCACGAAGTCGACGGTCGCGCTGCACGAGCTGCAGCTGCGCCGCGAACTGGCCATGCTCGAGTACGCCAACCGCGAGAAGACCACGCTCGACGACATCAAGGCCCAGCTTGCGCAGACGGCAATGAAGATCAATGCGCAGAAGGAACTGAGCGCTGCCCGCGTCAGTGGCAAGGGTGGCGGCAAGGGGCCGCCGCGGGCACAGCGGTCGCCGAATATCCTGCCGCCTCCGACAGAACCGGCCGGCCGCGCCGCTAACGGGAGGGCCTACGAGCAATGAGCGACGCGGAAGCCGCTTTCGAGGAAGGTTTCACCGGCAAGTCCATGCCGGCGCCCTCATTGGAGGATGCCGACATCGAGGCCGCGCGCCAAAAGGCCGGCGAGAAATATCCGGCTCTCGCTCCCCATCTTGCCGAGGCGGTGGTGCAGAAAGGTGATCCCAACGTCTACTACAAGACCGGCGGGCATCTTGAGTTCTATTCGCCGTGGGAAAGCGAGAACCCCAATCCCGGCAAGGTAACGCTCGAGATTTACAATCACGGTCTGAAAGGCGCAGCGCTTGAGGACGCCATCGCTGGCGACATGCTGCATCATCTTGGATCGGTAAATCCCGAGACAGGGGAGCCCGTTGACGCCAAGTGGCGGGCAATGCGTGATGAGGTGATCGCAGCCCGCAGCCCCCAGTCCAAGGCGATGGACGAGCGTGCCTACGCCAACGCTGTAACGTCGGGCGATACGCGCGACCTGAACACCTGGATGGATTACAGCCGGGCCGACGCTCATGTGCGCGGCTACATCACGCCCGACAAAGAAAACAATTGGCGGGATGCCTACACGCCGGAGCAGAAGGCTAAGCTCGAAGAGATGAAGGCCCATCTGGCCACGCGAGGGACAGTGCAATGAGCGCCCCTCTGATGCAGATCGCCGACCTCCGCCTGACGGATGACGAGCGCAACTCCCCGGTCTGGCAGAGCGTGCGCGGCCATCTCGAGCGGATGATTGCCAGGAAGCGCATCGAGAACGACAACCCGAAATTGACCGACGTCGAGACGGCAACGCTCCGCGGTCACATCGAATGCCTGAAGGCGATGCTCGCCCTCGGCAGGACGCCGCCACCCTTGACGGCAACAGTGGCTCGGCCTGGTCCGCGCCCTGATCTAGGAGCGCGATATGGCTGAACCAAACACTGCTGAAGTAGAAGCGACGGTCGACGCAGCCTTCATCGGCGCAGGCCTCAATGGCACCCCTCCCGCTTTGCCGGCGAAGGTTGTCGAGGAGCCCGTGGATGATCCTGCCAAGCCCCAAGCTGCTGTTGTGGCCGAGACGGTCGTTGTACCGCCGAAGCCGCAGTATGTTCGCCTGACCAAACAGGAATGGGACAACACGAAGGCTGCGGCCGGGAAGGTTGCCGTCCTGGAAAGCCAGGTCGCGAAGCTGACGGCCTCGATGCCCAACGCCGAGCAGATCATTCAGCAGGTACAGGCCCTGACACCGGCCGGCGCAGAACTCGATCCGCAGGTGCTGATCGACGCATTCGCCGACCAGGAGAGGGACTTCCCTGAACTGGCAGAACAGAACCGCAAGGCGATTGGGCATGTGCTCAAGCACGTCCGCGGTACCGGCACCGCTCAGTCCCCGGCGCAGCCCGTGGACATGGATGCGGCGGTCGAGAAGGTGCTGCTCGTTCGCGAAGGCAAGGCCCTCGAGAAAGCCTACCCGGATTGGTCCGACATCATCGGCCGCCCGGGCTCCGACGGCACCCCTGCGCCGACTACCGAATTCCGCAAGTGGCTCGCCAAACAACCGGCGGACTACCAGGAGGAAATCGGCAACACGCACTCGCCAGCCGAGCTGCGATCCGCGATCGACAAATTCAAATCCGCCGCCAAGACGAACACGCCGGCTCCGTCCGACAAGGGTGCAGCGCGTCGTGCCGTTATCGAGGATGCGATCACCCCTCGCGCCGAGGGAAACCCGCCTCCGCTCAATCAAGCCCAGTCCGCCGAGGATGCCTTCCTGGCAGCAGGCAAGGCCTACCAACGCAAACGACAGTAACCCTCTTCCACCAGAGCCCGTCGTGAGACGCGCCCGCCCTTAGAAGGATATTTTTCATGGCTATCCAAAGCTACGCCACAGACACCCCGCGGATTGGCAAATTCAAGGGGATGATCCTCGCCCACGCAGAGGCGAAGGAGCGCCTCGGCAAGACGGGCCGTCAGGTTCCGATGCCGAAGAACAACTCCGACACCTACGTCGCTCGCCGGTTCCTGCCGTACGGCGCGACCGCGACCAACGCCAACACCCAGAACCAGTTCTTCCAGACTGGCGATGGCGATCGGTCGTCGCAGATGATCCAGGCCAACCAGATCGCGGAAGGCGTCACGCCCGCCCCCGATTCGCTGATCGCTGTCGACATCACCGTGGTGCTCATCCAGTACGGATGCCTCTACGGCTTCACCGACAAGACCTTCCTGCTGTACGAAGACGACATCCCGGCGGAAATGATCAAGCAGGTCGGCGAGCGCGTCGTGCTCGTCAACGAGCAGATCATCTACGGCGCGCTGAAGGCTTCGACGAACCAGTTCTATGGCGGTGCCGGCACGTCGGTTTCGACGGTCAATGGCGCCATCACGCTGGGCATGGTCCGCAAGATCGTGAAGAACCTGCAGGCCAATCACGCCGAGCCGATCACCAGCGTGCTGGGCTCTTCGACCAACTTCGACACCTCCGCGGTGCCTGAAGGATACGTCGTCTACGTCAATTCGGACATGAACCCCGACATCCGGGATCTGCCGAACTTCACACCGGCCGAAAAGTACGCCAGCGGAAAGCCGATGCCCTACGAGCTGGGCATGTGCGAAAACTTCCGCTTCGTCTGGTCGCCCGATCTTCCGTCCCTGCAGAACGCAGGCGCGGCAGTGGGCGCCACCGGCCTCTACTCGACGACCGGCACCAACATCGACGTCTACCAGTTCATCGTCGCTGCGGAGAACGCCTGGAGCCAGATCGCC
>CALFRN010000031.1 GCA_937919085.1 uncultured Reyranella sp. | reverse complement strand
CGGCCCAACGAGGTCAACCGGCTGCTGCTCGAGTTCCTGCGCCGTCCGCTCTAGCCGACGCCCGAAGGAGGGAGGCCCGCCGTGACCGACCCAGCTCCCAGCCCCCTGTCATTCAGGGCGCTTCGCGCGGCGGCACTCGGGGGACACGAGCCGCCGCCGGCGCAGGCGATCGCCCGCCTCGCCTCGTATCGCTGGTTCGTGGTCGGAACGGTGTGCATCGGTTCGTGCATGGGACAGATCGATGCCAGCATGACGCAGGTGCTGCTACCGCGACTCGAAGTCGAATTCGGGGCGCGCTTGAGCAGCGTGAGCTGGGTCGCGGTCGCCTATCTTCTGGCCATGGCATCGTTCATGCCTATCTTCGGCCGGCTTGCCGACATGGTCGGCCGTAAGCTCCTCTACACCGCCGGCTTCCTCCTCTTCATCCTCGGCTCGGGCCTCTGCGGCTTCGCACCGAACCTGCCGACTTTGATCGCCTTCCGGGTCCTGCAGGCCATCGGTGCCGCCTTGATCACGTCGAACAGCATCGCCATCATCGTCATGGCGACCGGCTCGAAGGAGCGCGGGCGCGGACTCGGCCTGCAATCGGCGGCCCAGGCGATCGGCCTCGGCGCCGGCCCGGCCCTCGGCGGCCTGATCCTCGATACGCTGGGCTGGCACTGGGCTTTCTGGGTCAATGTGCCGATCGGCCTGGTGGGCGCGATCCTGGGCTGGTTCATCCTTCCCCAGACCAAGGCGTTGCCCGACACCGGCCGCTTCGACTGGCGTGGTGCGATCCTGATCGCGCCGGCACTCACGGCGTTCGTGGCGGTGCTCAACCAGGGCCACACCTGGGGGCCGACGTCGCCGATGCTGATCGGCTGCCTGCTGCTCGGCATCGTCTGCGTAACCCTGTTCGTCCGCGCCGAGCGGCGCGCCGCTTCGCCGCTGCTCGACCTGAAGCTTCTGGCCAAGGGCGCCTTTCTGCTCGGCAATGCGGCGAACTTCCTCTCCTACGCCGCCCTGTTCGGTGTCTTCTTCCTCATCCCCTTTGCCCTGGTGCGCGTCTATGACAACTCCGCGCTGTTGGCCGGGCTCCGGCTGTCGATCCTTCCCGTGATGCTGGGGCTGCTGGCGCCGGTCGGCGGCGCGCTCTACGACCGCTTCGGCGCGCGGGCACCGACCTCGTTTGGCATGCTGGTCTGCATCGCCGGGCTCGGTCTCCTCTATGTCTTTCTTGACGGTTCCGCCGGCAGCCTGCCGGTGGTGACCTTAGCCCTAGCCGTCATCGGCATCGGGCAGGGCCTGTTCATCTCACCCAACAGCAGCGCCATCATGGCGACCGCGCCTCCCGAGGAGACCGGCCAGGCCGGAAGCGTGCTGAACGTGATGCGCTTTCTCGGCATCAGCGCGGGCATCGCCAGCGCCTCGACCTTGCTGTCGCTCAGCCTCGGCGGCGACAGCGGCAGCACGCTCGACGTCGCCGCGCCTGTCCTCGTGTCGGCCAGCCGCAATGTCATCGTGCTGCTCGGCTGCCTGACTGCGCTTGCCGGCGCGATATCGCTGATTTGTCCGCGACCAGGCAAGACGAAGGCGCCGGATCGCACCGTCACATGAACGCATGGACGATCATGCCGCCGGACACCGCCGCCCTGGCCGATCGTGCGGCTTCAGGCAGGTACCTGCTTCATCCGCCACGTCGCTGCTTCGGCGGGATCGGCGTTGCAGGCGGCGGCGACCAGCGCCGCCGTTAACAGCGTCGCCTGTCGCAGTTCGGATTGCGCCACCTTGTCCCGCGTGTCGGCGGGCGTCAGCACGACGCGCAGATGCGCGGCCGGATCGTCGAAGCCCGCCACCAGGCGAATCGCCGGAATTCCGCCCAAGGCGAAGTTGGCGTGGTCGGAATTGGTCATCAGCGGCCGCACGGTGCGCAGGTTTTGACCATTCGCCTCGGCGACGCCCAGCAGGAATGGCTCGACGCCGCCGTAGCCGCTGGAAAGCGCGGCCAGATGCGGGCTGCCGGCGACCGAGTCGAGATTGACGTTGAGCGCGATCTTGGCGCGCTCCGGCTCGCCCAGCGCCTTCACATACTGCGCCGAGCCTGTGAGCGCCCATTCCTCGACGCTGAAGAACATCACGCGCAACCCGCGCCGGAAACCCGCCGCCCGGGGCGCCAGCGCGCGCGTGACGGCCAGCACGGCAGCAAGGCCGGTGCCGTTGTCCATCGCGCTTTCAGCAAGGTCGTGACCGTCGACATGGGCAGAGAGCACGACCCATTCGTCGCTCTGTCCGGGGTAGTCGTAGACCAGGGTCTCGGTTTCGGCCGGCCCCTCTTCGGTCTCGATCGTCATCGTTGCCGTGGGCCAGCCCGCCGCGCGTCGCGCCAGGCGCGCCGCAGTTTCGGGCGAGATGCCAAGGGCCGGAATACCGTCGCCCGACTCGCGCCCCGACGAACCCGCCACGACATGGCCGGCCAGCGGCCCCGCAATCAGGAAACCCACGGCGCCATGGGTCCGCGCCATATCGTACTTGCGGCGGCGATGGATGGTACCGGCAGCGAACATCAGCTCGTGCCGCACCAGAACGATGCGGCCCTTGATCTCGGCGGCATGCGCGTCGAACTCCTCGGGCGTACCGCGGCCGAGATCGATCACCTCGGCAGTAAGGCCGCACTCGGCTGTGGCAATGGTGCGCACCAGCGGATGGCAGGACACGGTTCCACCTTCGGCAAGCGCGAGCGCCGCGCGAGTCGCACGCCAGCCACCATAGGGCACGGGAATGGACCGGCCGCTATTGGCCGGTGACGCCGCCCGCACCCGCTCGCGCAGCAGGGCGAAGGCTCGCTTTTCGCTCTCGCTGCCGGCCAGCCGTCCGCCGCGATCGCAGATGTCGTTGAAGTCGCGCCACAGCTCCTGGTCGGTGGCGATCAGGGCGGTGGTATCCGGGTCCAGGCGCATGGCATTCACTTCTTGAGTTTTGCGTCGAGCATTTCCAGAAACGCCACCGCCAGCACCGAGGGCTCGCGGTCGCGACGGTGGAAGGCGCCGATTTCGTAGGCAATGGCGGGCTCGAACGGGCGCACGACCAACCCGAGATGGGCGAAGCTCTCGGCCGACAGCGGATCGACCATCGACCAACCCGTCCCGGCGGCAACCAGGCCGCAGAGGCTGGCAAAGAACTCTGCCTCGACCACGGCATTGAGCTGAGCGCCCGCTTCGGCGAAAGCGGCGATGAGGCGAGGCGGCATCTGCAGCGCCCGCGCCGGCGCCACCATGGGATGGTCAGACAGCAGCCTGGGCGTCAGGACCCTGTGCGCCTCCAACGGATGATGTGGCGGCAGGATGGCGACGCAGCGCATCTCGTAGCGCGCGACCTTGACCTGGCTCTCGTCGATCGGCAGCTCGGCGATACCGATGTCGAAACTCTCGTTCGGCAGAAGCTGGCTCACCACATCGGAGTGACGCGAGATCAGCCGCACCGAGACGCCCGGCCGCCTGGCGAGGAAGTCGGCCACCAGGTCGGGCAGTAGCGAGATCGCTGCCGACGGATGGCTGGCGATCACCAGCCGCCCGGACTGGCCTTCGCGGATCTGCGCCGTGGCTGTCGCCAGGCGGTCGACCTCGCCCAGCACGCGACTTGCTTCGGCGTAAAACAGCAAACCCTCGGGCGTCGGCTTGAGCCGGCCCCCGGCGCGCTCGAACAGCAAGAAGCCAACCGCCCCTTCCAGACGAGCGATCTGCGTACTGACGGCAGGCTGGGTCACCCCGATGGCCGCGGCCGCGGCGGTCACCGAACGATGGTCGACGACGGCACGAAAGGCTTCGAGGAGCTTGACGTCCATATGATTATAAACATCCGTTATTGGCTATTTCAGCAACATCAAGCCTCATTTCTAGCAAATTCCCTGCCGATTCGGCCGCCTTATCTTTCAGGCATAGGTATTGCTTATGATTTGGCATGAGGCCGATCAACCCATGAGTGGCACCCCCATCATTCTGGCTGATGCCGTGACCAAGCGGTTCGGCACCCACCAGGTGCTGACGCTTGTGTCGCTGCCGGTGATGGAGCGCGATGTGGTCTGCGTCGTGGGGCCATCCGGCTCCGGCAAGACCACCCTGCTGCGCTGCTTCGCCCTGCTGGAGTTGCCAAGCGAGGGCCGCATCCTGATGGAAGGCACGCCGATCTCGACCGCCGAACCTGACCGACAGATCAAGTCGGCAGCGCGGGCAGTGCGCTCCGAGATCGGCATGGTGTTCCAGCACTTCAATCTGTGGCCGCACATGTCGGTGCTGGAGAACCTGATCGAGGCGCCGCTCCGAGTGAAAAAGATGCGGCGCGACCAGGCGGTCGCCATGGCCGAGGCGCTGCTGGCCAAGGTCGATCTGTCGGACAAGCGCGACGCCTATCCGGTGCGGCTGTCGGGCGGCCAGCAGCAACGAGTGGCCATCGCCCGCGCGCTCGCCATGTCGCCCAAGGTCCTGCTGTTCGACGAGGCGACCAGCGCGCTCGATCCCGAACTGCGGCGCGAGGTGCTGATCGTCATGCGTCAGCTCGCGCAGGAAGGCATGACCATGCTGGTCGTCACGCACGAGATGGGCTTCGCGCGCCACGTCGGCACGCGCACCGTGTTCATGGATCGCGGCGAGATTGTCGAGGAGGCGCCCGGCGCGGCGTTCTTCGATGCGCCGAAGACGGAGCGCCTCAAGCGCTTCCTGCAGCAGTTCGAGGAGTGAGCGTTTCGGGGAAAGTCAACAAGGGAGACAGATCATGAGAATTGCAAGGTTAGTGGCAACGCTGGCGGCAGCGGGCACGATCGGCGCGTTGACGGTCACGGCCGCCGAGGCCCAGCAGACGCAGTCGCGACTCTACGACGTGACCAAGAACAAGAAGGTCCGGGTCTGCCAGTTCCCGCTCTATTATTCGATCTCGTTCCGCAATCCCAAGACCGGCGAGATCGAGGGCATCGATGCCGACCTTGCCAAGGAATTCGCCAAGGAGCTCGGCGCCCAGCTCGAGATCGTCGAGTCGAGCTTCGGCAGCTTCATCGCCGACCTGCAGGCCGGCAAATGCGAAATCGGCATGTTTGGCGTCGGCGCCACGTTGAAGCGTGCGCAGGCGGTCGCCTTCTCCAAGCCCTACCTGCTGACCAACCTCTATGCCGTCACGCGCAAGGACAGCAAGATCAAGAAGTGGTCGGACGTCGACCAGAAGGGCGTCAAGGCCGCCGTCTCGCTCGGCAGCTACATGGAACCCTTTATGAAGGGCTACGCGAAGAACGCCGAGATCGTGTCGGTGGCACCGCCCGGCACCCGCGAGGCCGAACTGGTGGCCGGCCGGGTCGATGTGATCATCACCGACTTCCCGACCGCCATCAAAGTGACCGACGAATTCGACTGGGCGGTCTACCTCCTGCCCGACGAGAAGCTCGCCATCACCCCCTACGCCTATGTCGTGCCGCAGGGAGACCAGATCTGGCTGAACTACGTCAACCTGTTCGTCGATACCATCAAGCTCGACGGCCGGCTGGCGAAGTATGCCAAGAAGCACAAGCTCGACCCGATCGTGGCACCATGATCTGTGCCCCCTCGAGACGGCGGCCCAGCCGCCACCTCAGGGTGAGGTGTGCGTAACCCATCACCTCACCCGGAGGCGCGCTCCGCAGGAGCGCATCCCGAAGGGTGGGCAACACGCGTGACCTGAGATGTTCAAGTATCAATTCCGCTGGGACACGGTCTGGGGCAGCTTCGACTTCCTGATGGGCGGACTGCAGATGACGCTCGTCGTCTCGGCGGCGACCCTCGTGCTGGCGATGATCGGAGGACTGATCATCGCGCTCCTCGACATGTCGCGCTTCAGGGTGTTGCGCTGGATCGGCATCTCGATCGGCGAGGTCGTGCGCAACACACCGATCCTGGTGCAGTTGCTCTGGGTCTACTACGTGCTGCCGATCGTCTTCAGCATCCGCATCGAGGCGCTGGTGGCGCTGATCATCGGGCTCGCGCTCTATCAGGCCGCTTTCATCTCCGAAGTCTACCGATCGGGAATCCAGAGCGTGCCCAAGGGCCATGTCGAGGCGGCACAGGTGCTCGGGCTTTCGCCTCTGCAGTCGTTTCGTCGGATCGTGCTGCCGCAGGCGATCCGCATGACGCTGCCGCCGCTGGCCTCGAACTTCGTGCAGCTCATCAAGTTCTCCTCGCTGGGCGCCGTCATCTCGGTGAGCGAGATCACGCGCCGCGGCATGGAGCTCTCGGCCAGCAACTTCCGGCCTCTCGAGACCTTCACTTTCATCGCCGTGGTCTACTTCCTCATCTGCTGGCCGCTCGCCATGGCCATCCGCTTATGGGAACGCCGGCTGCAGGCACGCTGATGTCTTCGAAAATCCGCAACGACCTGGCGCGCCGCGTCGAGGATTCGCTGGACCGCCTGATCGACGTCACGCGGCGGCTGGTCGCCGTCGCCTCGCCCAACCCGCCGAGCGACACGTTCAAAGTCGCCGGCGTGGCCGAGGCGCTCTTGCACGAACTGCCCGGCATCGAGGTCGAACGCATCGAACCGGCGCCGCGCGTGGTCTCGCTGGTCGCCCGCATCAAGAGCGGCAAGCCCGGCCGCCGCCTGATCTTCAACGGCCACCTCGACACCTTTCCCATCCTGGAGAACCTGCCCTGGACCGTGCCTCCACTGGGTGGCGTGCTCAGGGACGGCAGGCTCTACGGCCGCGGGGTCTGCGATATGAAGGGCGGCATCGCCTGCTCCCTGCTCGCCGCCGCTCTGCTGGCCGAGCATCGCGACGCGTGGAACGGCGAGATCGTGCTGACGCTGGCCGGCGACGAGGAGAACATGGGCTCGCTGGGCTCCGGCTACCTGCTGGAGCACGTCCCGCATGCCCTGGGCGACGCCAACATCTGCGGCGACGTGGGCTCGCCGCGTGTCGTGCGTTTCGGCGAAAAGGGCCTGATGTGGGTCGAGATCGAGGCCGTCGGCGCGCCGGCGCACGGGGCGCACGTGCACAAGGGCACCAATGCCATCGACCGGCTGCGCATCGCGCTCGACCGCCTGAAGGACCTGGAGGACGTACCGTTCCAGGCGCCTCCGGTCGTCACCGCCGCGATCGCGCGGGCAAAAGCGATCTCCGAGTCGCTGTCGGGTGCGGGCGAAGCCGACACGCTCGGCAGGGTCACCGTGAACATCGGTACCATCGAGGGCGGCGCCTCGCCCAACCTGGTGCCGACGCACGCCATTGCCCGCGCCGACATCAGGCTGCCGGTCGGCATCACGACCGACGTGCTGGCAGCGAAGCTCGACGCGTGGCTGGCGCCGCTCGAGGGCGTGAGCTGGAAGGCCATCCGCCGCTTCGAGCCCTCCTTCACCCCGCCGGAGCACGAGATCGTGACCCGAACGGCCCGGGTGGCGGCCGAAGTGCTGGGCGAGGCCCCCGCCGTCAACATGAGGGTCGGCGGCTCGGATTCGCGCTGGTACCGCCTGTACGGGGTACCGACCGTCGTGCTGGGGCTGACGCCTTTCAACATGGGCGGACCTGACGAACATGTCCTCGTCGACGAATTGTTGGCCGTCGCCAAAATCCATACCCTGGTCGCCTACGATTTCCTTTCCGCGGAGCCCTGATCGATGGACCGTCTCGCCGACGAAGACCTCTTCACCATGCCGCTCACCTTCATGGGCGCACCCTATGGCCGGCCAGGCCCCGCCAACAAGGCCGCCATTCTCGGCATTCCCTTCGACTGCGGCACCAACATGCGCATCGGCGCGCGCGGCGGACCGGACTCCGTGCGCCAGCAGTCCGCGCTGATGCGGCGCTTCAACCCGACCAACGCCGACTTCGATCCCGTCGCGGCGCTGGGCCTGGTCGATTGCGGCAACGTCCGGCTCACGCCGTCGAAGATCGTCGACGCCTTCGAGCGCACCGAACAGGCGGTCGACCGCATCGTGGCCGCGGGCGCGGTGCCGATCACCATCGGCGGCGACGGCTCGGTCACCGTGCCGGTCGCGCGTGCGGTCGGCCGCAAGTATCCGAAGATGGCGGCACTGCACATCGACTCGCACACCGATTCCTACCCCTACGGCGAGGACGAAAAGTACAATTCAGCCACCCAGTTCACGCACGTGGCCGAGGAGGGCCTGGTCGATCCCGAATTCTCCTGGCACGTCGGCATCCGCAGCACGACCTACGCCAAGGACGTGGTGCCCCGCGCCATGAGCCTCGGCTACAAGGTCGTTTCGCTCGACGAGCTGATCCGCGGCGGCTTCGCCCAGCGCATGGCCGAGTTCCGCGACCGGGTCGGCAAGCGGCCGGTCTATCTCTGCTTCGACATGGACGTGTTCGATCCCTCCTGCGCGCCGGGCGTCTGCACGCCGTCGTGGGGCGGCCTCAGCGCGCGCGAGGGCATCGATCTCCTGCGCTGTCTCACCGACCTCAACATCGTGGCGGTCGACGTCAACACCGTGAGCCCGCCGCAGGACGTGAACGGCATGGCCGCCCACCTCTGCGCCCACGTCATCTACGAGACGCTGGTGCTGCTCAGCCGCCAGATGGGCTTGGCCGACTAGCGCAGGATCTTCGCGAAGAACGCCTTCGTCCGGGCCTCGGCGTCGGGCGCCGCCATCGGATCGTAGGCAAGGTGGTGCATCTTGCCGCCGGAGCCGGCGACCTCGCGGTCCCGCACCTTGGAATCGAAGCTGTGGTAGGCGTCGGGATAGAACACCGCGTCGACCAGGGCCGGCCGCGCCAGGCCCGAGACCATCCGGCGGCAGCGATCGGCCAGCGTCCAGTCGTCCTTGTCTCCGGCCAGCAGCAGAACCGGCACGTCGACGCCGATGTCGAACTGCGGATTGCAGCCGGGATAGTAGGCCACGCCGCCGGCAAGACCGCGACTGGCGAGCCCGAAAATCCTTTGCGACGAGCGGATCACCGTCGAACCGCCATGGCTGTGGCCGATGATGCCGATCTTGCCCTTGATCACGTCGGGCCGGGCGGAGAGAAAGTCGAGCGCGCCGGCGATGTCGGCAATCCGCATGTTGGGCGTCACGACATTGGGCGTGGTGCACACCGCCTTGGTGCCGCGCGGCCCGAACGAGTCGGGCATCAGCACGAGATAGCCCCAGCTCACCAGCAACTTGCCCCAGACGTCGGTGTGCGAACCGGTGCCGGCGCAGGAGTGCGCGAGGATGATCGCCGCGAACGGGCCCGGCCCGCCGGGCTTGTAGATCCAGCCCTTCACCTCGGGGCCCACGGCCGCGCTGCCCACCGCGACGCCGGGAAAGCTCACGGACTGCGCCGAGGCGCCGCCAGCGCAAAACAACAGGAAGAGAATCGCCGCCACACGGAACATGGCGCACGCTACTATGAAACGATTGACCCGCCCACGGCGCGCCCGCCGCGACAGGCCGGGCGGCGAGGCCGTGTTCGACTGCAAGAAGTGAACCCGCGCCGGCCCAACAACTGGCCGGAAAGCGCATTGCAGAAGACCTGCGGAGCCGGCTAAAAGCGGCTCGAGCAACGAGGATACCCTTACATGGCCGTACAGTATTTTGCCCAGGTCTCCGCGACCGACCATGAAAAGCTTCAGAAACTGGTGAAGCACTATCCCGCCGCGTCCTACGCCGACTGGCATCTGAAGGAAACCGCCCGGATCGCGGAGTGGCGGGCCAGGCGGCACACCATCCAGATGGTCAAGGTCACGCCCGAGGAGTTCGTTGCCCATTGCGAGCGCACCGGCTCGCCGTGCGACATCATCAGCTTCAAGGCCTTCATCTGCCGCTGACGGCGCGGGGCATTGGCATGACGCTTGCGAACGTAGTGCCATGACCGTTGACCCCTACGATTTCCTGCTGCGCGGCGGCCATGTCGTCGATCCGGCCACTGGCCTCGACGGCATCGCCGATGTCGCCATCAGGGATGGCCGCATCGCCGCGGTACAGAAGGACCTGCCAGGCACGGCGCGCGAGACGGTCGACGTGCGCGGCCGCCTCGTGCTGCCGGGTATGATCGACACCCATGCCCACATCTATACCTACGTCTCCGGCCGTTTCGGCCTGCCGGCAGACATGGTGGGCGTCGAGAGCGGCGTCACCACCCTCGTCGACCAGGGCGGCGCCTCCTGCATGACCTTCCCGGGCTTTCGGAAGTTCATCGCCGAACCGGCGCAGAGCCGTGTGCTTTCGTTCATCTCGGCCTACGTCGTGGGCGGACTCGAAGGGCACTTCTATCCCGGCCTGTACGGGCCGCACGGCGTCGATGTCGCCGCCACGGTGAAGACGGTCGGGGCCAACCGCGACCTGGTGCGTGGCATAAAGGTCCATGCCGAGGTCGGCGGCATCACGCGCTGGGGCCTCGACGTGCTGCGCCTGGCGGCCGAGATCGGCCGCGAAACCGACCTGCCGGTCTATATGCACTTTGGCCAGATGTGGGCCCTGCCGGAAGGCAGCAACGGCGTCGACCCCGACGGCATCCTGCCCGCCGTGGTCGAACTGATGCGCCCGGGCGATATCTTGGCCCATCCCTTCACCCGCCATCCCGGCGGCTTCGTCGACAGGCACGGCAAGCTCCATCCCGTCGTCGCCACCGCGCTGGCGCGCGGCCTGAAAGTCGACGTCGGCCACGGCAGCCACTTCTCCTTCAAGATGGCACGCCTGGCGCTCGCGGCCGGCGTGCTGCCCGACACGCTGGGCGCCGACATGCACGGCTACAATACGCGCATGACGCCGCCACCCGGCACGCCGGCCGCACATCCCGATCCCGAGGAGGCACATCCCTTCGCCGGCGCCGCCCGCTTCAGCCTCTGCTACGCCATGACCGAGTTGCTGGCGCTCGGCCTCACCCTGAAACAGATCGTGCCCATGGTGACGACCAACGCCGCTTCCATGCTCGGGTTGAAGGACGAGATCGGCACTTTGAAGCCCGGCGCGGTGGCCGACGTCTCGGTGCTGGCCGACGACCGTGGCCGCTTCCGGCTGGGAGACAACGAAGGCACCGAGGTGATCGCCGACCGCATGCTGACGCCCCTGTTCTGCCTGCGCGCCGGCCGGCGCCACGACGCGGCGGCACCGATCCTGCCCGAGGTGGTGGCAGCGTAGATACGGTCTGCTTAAGGAGCTGCCGCGCCGTTGCGCGCGGGCCCGACTTGACCCTACTCTTTCCGTCATGGCTGACTACCAACGCATAACCGTCTCGCCGATCGCCGGCGCCCTTGGCGCGGAGATCGGCGGCATCGACATCGCGGCCGGGCTCGACGACGCCACGATCGCCGAGATCCGCCGCGCGCTGCTGGACCATCTGGTCATCTTCTTCCGTGGCCAGAGACTCGACGACGCGAGCCACAAGGACTTCACCCGACGCTTCGGCAAGCTGTTCATCCATCCCAATTTCGACATCGGCGAGGGCGACCCCGAGATCGTGCGCGTGGTGCGCAAGCCCGGCGACGAACGCATCATCGGCGAGGAGTGGCATTCCGACACCACCATGATGCCCGAGCCGCCGATGGGCGCCATTCTCTATGCCCTCGACGTGCCGCCGTGGGGTGGCGACACGCTGTTCGCCAACCAGTATCTCGCCTGGGAGACCCTGTCGGACGGCATGAAGGCGATGCTGGCCGACCTGAAGGCCGTGCATAGCGACATGAAGGTGGCCGGCCCGCACAACAACCTCAATGCCCGCCGCTCCAGCAAGATCCGTGAAGACGCCAACTGGCGCGCGACCGAGAGCAGCCATCCGGTGGTGCGCACCCATCCCGAGACCAACCGCAAGTGTCTGTTCGTGAATCACTCCTACACCTGCCGCTTCGACGGCATGACCGAACGCGAGAGCCGGCCGCTGCTGGATTTCCTGATGGACCACGGTCATCGGCCGGAATTCACCTGCCGTTTCCGCTGGGAGGCAGGCTCGATCGCCTTCTGGGACAACCGCTGCACCAAGCATCTCGCCATCCACGACGCCGGCCCGTTTCATCGCCGCCTGCAGCGCACGCAGATCGCCGGCGACGCTGTGGTCTAGGCGCGGCGGTCAGGCGTCCGCGGCAGCGCGGATCGCCGGCTCCTTGCTCCCGATGAACACCACGAGATCTCCCACCGTGGCGATCCGCTCGGCGGCGCCGTCGGGGATCTCAATGCCGAACGCATCCTCGATCGCCATGATGAGTTCCACGATATCGAGGCTGCTGGCCCCGAGATCGGCGACAAAATTCGCACCCTCGACAATCCTTTCCTCGGCGATGCCGAGGACTGTCGCGGTGATCGTGCGCACCCGGCCGAAAATAGCAGCCGAAGATTCCAGACCGGTCGACTGTCGTTGGGTCATGTCGCTCTCCCGTCTGTGAGGCGGTTCAGGAAACCCCTCGCCGTCGAGAATGGTTCCACAGTTTTCGCGTTTGCAAAGCTTGTCGCTATGTACGACCCTCTGCGTGTAGACGACTGCAACAGCGCTCGATGCGAAGAAGCACGATCTCTTCGCCCAGGCCCGGTGTTTTGGGGCCGCTGATCGTCGGGGGATTCCCGGCGGCCTGTATCGAGCCCTGGCACACGCGTGTGAAGCGTAGCGTAGTTTTTGCGTAATCGTTGTTCCCTTTTGGTCATACCGGTCCGGTTGAGACGAGGTTGAAGGCATGAGTGCCGCACCCGAGATCGTCCCGCTGTTTTCAACGCCGCTGGTCACCATCGAGGTGCCGGACGCCGGCGCCCTCAATGCCGAACTGCGCCAGGTGATCGAGCAACGCGAGAAGTCCCATCCCAGTACCCGGCATTCCAACCTCGGCGGCTGGCAGTCGAGCTGGGATATGGACCGTTGGGGCGGCGTGGCGGCCATCAAGCTGCTGGCGATCGGCCGCAACCTGGCCAACACCATTACCGTGGATCGCAAGGGCAACGTAGGCAGCGGCCCCTATCCCGGCTACTTCGCCGTGACCTGGGGTGCCAACATGTGGGCGAACATCAACCGCAGCGGCCACGGCAACGAATTCCACTCGCACCCCGGCGCCTACTGGTCCGCCGTCTACTACGTCGACGATGGCGGCATCGCGGCCGATGAGTCGCTGGGCGGCGAACTCGAATTCATGGATCCGCGTGGACCGCTGCCCGCCATGAACGCGCCACACCTCGGCTGCGCCATGGCCGGCGGCCTGTCGGCCGGCGCCACCGAGCGGGTGCAGCCCAAGGCCGGCCGGCTGGTGATGTTCCCGTCGTGGCTGCTGCACCAGGTACGCCCCTACCTCGGCGACGCCGAACGCATTTCCATCGCCTTCAATCTCACGGTCTGAGCGCCGATTTCCTTGCCCATGGCCCGCGGTGCGTGATGGTCGCAAGCTGCGCGGGCGACGAAACACGGCGCACAGGTATGGTAGGATGCGCGGCATTCCACCAGGTCCCTTGGAAATGGCCGCTCAGTTGAAATCCGCACGATGTTGAAATCCGCACGATGACGTCGACCCTGGTCGGCAGAAAGGCCATTGCCGCAATCTGGAGTCTTGTCGCCTGGAACAGCTGGGAATGCATCGAACTGTACGCCGGTGCTGCATTCCTGGGCGACAGCGTGCAGAACGCCGGCTTCTATCGCTTCTATCCGGCACGCGACTACGCCATGATCGTCACCCAAGTTCCGCTCGTCCTGGGGCTCCGCCTCGGCGTCGACGACCTGCGCTGGCTGGCGCGGCTGCAAACATTTGGGACCTTCCTTCTGCCGGCGGCGCTCTACATCCTGGCGCTGGTCCGCACGAAGGGCGATGCCGTGTTGCAGGCAACGGTGATCGTCACCGTGGCGCTGGTCTTCATGACGACCTGGTACTTCACCATTGGCGAATACAATACCGCCTATGCCATCGTGGTCGCGGCTGCGGCCGTGGTGCTCACCGCCGACCGCCCGCGTCTGGCCGATGGCATCCTCCTGGTGATTCTGGCGGTCCTCGCGCTGCGCACCTACGAAGTCTTTCTCTATCTCGGCCCGCTGCTCGCCGGCGTGATCTTCTGGGCAGTTCGTCAGCCGCCCTCACCGGCGACTACAACCACGGCGCCGCCGCTCGCCCGTCATGCGTTGCTTCTCGGCGCGATGACCGCCGTCGCGGCCGGGCTTGCCTTTCTTGGTGCCGCGACGGCTCCGGTCTGCGTCGGCGCATCGGCCGTGGCGGCAACTCTCTGGGCGGCGTGGCGCCCGGCAGACCGACCGGCCATCGCCAATCTGCTCTATCTGACGGGGGCAGCGCTTTTCCTCGCCGGCTCGGCGGTGGCCGCCGAGTCGATCGTCAACTTCGTGGTACCAGTACGCCTCCACGATACGGCACACGGCGTGCTGCGCTTCGGCCGGAATATCCAGTTCGTCGTTGCCTTGGGCGCGGTGCTGGTCGTTACCGTTTGGGCGCTGATCAAGCCCCAGGCTCTCGAGGGCAGCCGTCCCTACCGCTGGGCCGGTCTGTGGCTCGTCGTGCTCGCCCTGTTGCCGCTGCTCGGGTTGGTTTTCCCTGCGGTTCGGCCGCGCATTGGCGAAGACTATTTCACACGTACCATTTGCGGCCTCGTCATCGCGGCGATCGTGGCGTTCATGTGGATTGCGAAATCCGGCCACCGGTCCAGGCCGGCGGCGTTGCAGGTACTGGAAGCCCCGGGGGCGGCACGGCGCGTTCTGCTCTTCGCCGTAGCATTGCTGCTCGCGGCCCTGCCATCCGAGATCTACGTCACGGCACGGTGGACGACCTACCTCGAGGCCATGCGCACCGCGGCGCAGGCCGACCGCCGCGTGATGGCTTTCGACGACACACCACTGGCCAGGTTTCCGAACTTCATTCTGGGTGACGATCTGACCTACCTGGCGGATCAGCTGTTTCTGTTGCGGAGCAAGCCGGACAGCCGCGTCATTGTCGTGAGGCACAGGAAAGATGTGGCGACGATCCGGCTGCCGCGGCCGCGGCCATACAACCTCGGTGGCCGCGTCTGGGGGCGTGGCGCCGGCTCGATCGCGGTTCAATCGAGGACTTCGGCCCCACCGACCGCCGCCAAGGCCAAGCCCTAGTCTCGCTCAGGTCCTCGCCGCGCTGCAGCGGGCAGGACCGTTCGGCGGACCCGGCGGCCGCATCGGCCCCGGCCGGCGCCCCAACCGATGTCCGGCAGATTGGGGACGGACCCGCTATGCCGGCAAAATGCCAGCCTGCACCGGACACGACCTCTAAATAGGGTATGTTGACATATCCTATCCTGTTGCCGGAAGCCCGAACGACTGTCGACCCCGCGCCGCCGCCAGGCGGCGTTTGTCACCCATTTCGCGCCTGCAGCAGCACCATCGAGGCCGCCGCCCGCGCCGGCATTGATCGCCGGACCGTTCAGCGCTGGCGCAAGGCCTATCCCGTCTTCGACCAGAAGTGCCGCGACATCGTCGAAGCGCGCCGCCAGCAGGCGATTGAGAATGTCGTGCTGGCCGCTGGCCGCGTCGAGGTACGCCCTGTGTTCTATCGCGGCAGGAAGATCGGCGACCAGACACAGCGCGACCGCACGCTCGATCTCCATCTCCTGAAGCAGGCCGACGCCGCGGCCTCGCGCGAAGAAAAGCGGCGCGACGCGGAACGCGATTTCGAGGGGCGAGTCGCAGCCGAAGTCGAACGCCGCGTTTCCGAAATATCGCGTTCCGCGCGACAAGTGACACCTCCGGCGGAAGACGAATTCTCCAACGCCGCCAACGACATCGAGCCCGCGGGCTGCGACACCGCCGTCGCGCGCTAGCGTCCGGCGCAATGTCGCGATGTCCCGTGCTCCCGTGCTAGAACGCGGCGGAAGCGGAGGAAATCATGGTCGCCAGGATCGGACACTACATCGGCAACAAGCTTGTGGCGGGGACCAGCGGCCGCGCAGGTGACGTCACCAATCCGGCAACCGGCGAAGTGACGGCGATGGTGGCCTTCGCCTCGGTGGCCGAGATCGACGACGCCGTGCAGCTCGCGAAGAAGGCCCAGATCGCCTGGGCCGCGACGCCCCCGCTTCGCCGCCAGCGCGTGATGTTCAACCTCAAGAACCTGGTCGAGAAGCGTCTCGACGATCTCGCCCGGCTGATGTCGCTCGAACATGGCAAGACCTTCGACGACGCCAAGGGCGAGGTCGGCCGCGGGCTCGAGGTGATCGAATTCTCCTGCGGCATCGCCCATCACATGAAAGGCGACTTTACCGAACAGGTCGCCTCCGACATGGACTCCTGGTCGATCCGCCAGCCGCTGGGCGTGGTGGCCGGCATCACGCCGTTCAACTTCCCGATCATGATCCCTTGCTGGATGGGCGCCATGGCGGTGGCCTGCGGCAACGCCTTCATCCTTAAGCCGTCGGAGAAGGATCCCTCGGCGCCGATGCTGCTGGCCGAGCTGTTTGCCGAGGCCGGCGCACCTGCCGGCATCTTCCAGGTGCTGAACGGCGACAAGGTGGCGGTCGATGCGCTGCTGCATCACCCCGACGTGCCGGCGATCTCGTTCGTCGGTTCGACCGCGATCGGCCAGTACGTCTATCACACCGGCACGCAGCAGAATAAGCGCGTGCAGGCGCTGTGTGGCGCCAAGAACCACATGGTGATCATGCCCGACGCCGATCTCGACCAGGCGACCGACGCGCTGATCGGCGCCGGCTACGGCGCCGCCGGCGAGCGCTGCATGGCGATCTCGGTCGCCGTCGCCGTGGGCGACGTCGGCGACAGGCTGATGGCGAAGCTGGCGCCGCGGGTTGCCGCGCTGAAAGTCGGACCGGGCCTCGATCCGCAGTCGGAGATGGGTCCGCTGGTGACGCGCCAGCATCGCGACAAGGTCGTGGGTTATGTCGACCAGGGCGTGAAGGAAGGCGCCAAACTCGTGGTCGACGGCCGCGGGCTGAAGCTGCAGGGCTACGAGAAGGGCAATTTCCTGGGCGGCTGCCTGTTCGACAACGTGACGCCCGACATGACGATCTACAAGGACGAGATCTTCGGTCCGGTGCTCTCGGTGGTGCGTGCCAAGGGCTTCGACGAGGCGATCGGCCTGGTGAACGACCACGCCTACGGCAACGGCACCGCGATCTTCACCCGCGACGGCGATGCCGCGCGGGCCTTCGCCAGCGGCGTGCAGATCGGAATGGTCGGCATCAACGTGCCGATCCCGGTTCCGGTGGCCTATCACAGCTTCGGCGGCTGGAAGGCCTCGATCTTCGGCGACCACGGCGTTTACGGCATGGAAGGCATGCGCTTCTACACCAAGCTGAAGACCATCACCGCGCGCTGGCCGACCGGCATCCGCTCCGGCGCCGAGTTCGCCTTCAAGGCCAGAAACTAGCGGCGCGCATCCTCGATCATCATCGCCGCCGCCTTGTCGGCGATCATGATGGTGGGCGTGTTGGTGTTGCCCGAGGTGATGGTGGGCATCACCGAGGCATCGACCACGCGCAGGCCTTCCAGGCCGAAGACGCGCAGTCGCTCGTCGACCACCGCCATTGGGTCGGACGGCAGGCCCATCTTGGCCGTGCCGATCGGATGGAAGATGGTGGTGCCGATGTCCCCCGCGGCTTTTGCCAGCGAGGCCTCGTCGTCGCCGACATTGGGGCCCGGCAGGTATTCCTCGGGCCGGAAGCGCTGTAGCGCCGGCTGCTTCATCAGGCGGCGCGTGACGCGGATGGCATCGGCCGCGACACGGCGGTCCTCCGGTGTCGACAGGTAATTGGGGGCGATCAGCGGCTTGGCCGCGGGATCGGCCGAGCTGAGCTGGATCGTGCCGCGCGAGGTCGGGCGCAGGTTGCAGGCGCTCACCGTGATGGCGGGGAAGCGGTGCAGCGGCTCGCCGAACTTGTCGAGGGAGAGCGGCTGGACATGGAACTCGATGTTGGCGCGCTCGTGCTCGGACGAAGACATGGTGAAGATGCCGAGCTGGGAGGGCGCCATGGTGAGCGGGCCGGTCTGGAACAGCGCGTATTGCAGACCCATCAGCGCGCGGCCCAGCAGCGAATGGTAGGTCGTGTTCAAGGTCTTGACGCCCTGCACCTTGAAGATGGCGCGCTGCTGCAGATGGTCCTGCAGATTGCGGCCGACACCCTGGCGGTCGAGCACGATGGCGATGCCGTGATCGGCGAGCCAGTCGGCCGGGCCGACACCGGAGAGGTGCAGGATCTGCGGCGAACCCACGGCGCCCGCCGACAGGACCACCTCGCCCCGGGCGCGGGCCTCGACGATCTGGCCATTCTGGCGATAGCGCACACCGGTTGCGCGTTTGCCCTCGAACAGCACCTTCTCGACCAGCACGCCGGTCTCGAGCTTGAGGTTCGGGCGCGCGAGCACCGGCTTCAGGAAAGCCTTGGCCGTGGACATGCGCAGTCCACGCTTCTGGTTCACATGGAAGTAGCCGACGCCGTTGTTGTCGCCGGTATTGAAGTCAGCCGTCCGCGGAATGCCCATCTCGGTCGCGGCGCTGGTGACGGCATCGAGCACGTCCCACTTCAGCCGCATCTCCTCGACGCGCCACTCGCCGCTGCCGCCATGATGCTCGGTGTCGCCGAGGAAATGCCCGTCGAGCTTCCTGAAGACCGGCTGCACGTCGTCCCAGCCCCAGCCGCTGAGACCGAGCTGGCGCCAATGGTCGTAGTCGGCCGCCTGGCCGCGCATCGAGATCATGCCGTTGATGGCCGAACAGCCGCCGACCACCTTGCCGCGCGGATAGTTGAGCGCGCGGCCGTTCAGGCCCGGCTCCTTCTCGGTCTGGAACATCCAGTCGGCGCGCGGATTGCCCATGGCGAAGAGATAGCCGACCGGAATGTGGAACCAGATCCAGTTGTCGCGGCCGCCCGCCTCCAGCACCAGCACGCGGGTCTTGGGATCGGCCGACAGCCGGTTGGCCAGCACGCACCCTGCGGAACCGGCGCCCACGACGATGTAGTCGAACTCTTCCATTCCTGCCCTTGCCCAATCTGCGACGCAACGCGCATACTTTAGCGAAAGAAATCATCAGGAGCGACGCCATGCAGTACAAGCGCATTTCGGCCGACAGCCATCTCGACCTGCCCTGGATGCCGCCCGACCTGTTCACGTCTATGGCGCCGCGCGACATGAAGGACCGCATGCCGTTCGTCACCGACACCGACGACGGTCCGAAGTGGATGGCCAGGAACGGCGCCTCGTTCGGCTACAAGAACGGCGTCGGTCCGGCCGGATCGAAGTTCGTGCCCGGCAAGCATCACCGCGTCGACATCATGGCCGAGACCGGCCTCTACGCCGACGGCGCCAAGGACATCCGCCGCATCTCCGATCCGCATCTGCGCATCAAGGATCTCGACCGCGACGGCGTCGATGCCGAGGTGATCTACGGCATCCTGGGCGCCGCCAGCCGGCTCAACGACCGCGAAGCCGGCAACCAGATGCTGACGATCTACAACGACTGGCTGAAGGACTTCTGCAGCCACTATCCCGACCGCCACATCGGCCTCGCCTGCCTGCCCTATGGCGACATCGATGCAGCGGTGAAGGAAATCCATCGCGTCGCCAAGATGGGCATCAAGGGCCTCGAGCTGTCGTGCTCGTGGGACATGGAGCCAATGTGGCACCCGATGTGGGAACCGTTGTGGAAGGCGGTGAACGAGGTGCAGTTGCCGCTGCACTTCCACACCTTCCCGGCGGTGCCGCCCGACACCATCGAGAAGCATCCCGGCCGGGTCGGCCGGTCGGTGTTCTTCACCATCGTCTCGGGGTTCCAGATGAACCTGGTGAACATCCTGGCCGCCATCATCGGTGCCAATGTGCTGGAGCGTTACCCCAACGTCCGCATCGCCTTCGGCGAGAGCGGTTCGGGCTGGATCCCCTACGCGCTCGACCGCATGGACTTCGAGTGGGAGGACCGCTTCACCGACCTCGGCCTCAAGATGAAGCCGTCGGATTACTGGCGCCGCCAGTGCAAGGCCACGTTCCAGTTCGATCGCATCGGTGCCAAGCTGATCGACGACATGGGCGCGGAAAGCCTGATGTGGGGTTCCGACTACCCGCACGGCGACGGCGTGTGGCCGCACTCCGACAAGTACATCAAGGAACAGTTCGCCGAAGTTCCGGCCGAGCAGGTCAAGATGATCACCTGCACCAACGCCGGGAAATTCTACGGGCTGATCAACTAACCCCGATCTGTCAGGCGAGATCGCCCTTCGACACGGTGTGTCGGAGGGCGAAGACCTCGCCCTCGGGCGCGTGCCTCGCCCGCGCCGCCAGCGCGGCCTCGACCGACCAGAAGAAGGCAACCAGCGCGCGCTCGATCTGGCGATCGGGCGTGACACGAAGGTCCTTTTCGGCGGTATGGGCCTGGCCGATGTTGACTTGGCCCGTCAGCAGATCGACCCGCGCGGTCTCCAGCGCCGCCAGCGCCTCGAAGGGCGCGGTATTCTCGGCCTTCATGCGCAGTGTCAGCGCAGCTGCACCGATGCCATCGCCCCAGCGCTGCTCGACCGCGCAGACGGTGCGCCAAGTGTCGCGGAATTTCGGGAAGATGGCGCGGCTCATCTCGGTGGGACTGCCGAGCCGCGCGTAGTACTCGTCGCTCTCGAAGGCGGCCGCCGTCTCGGCGTCATAGAGCAGAAGATAGCGGTCGGGATTTTCGACCCCCTTGAAGCGGCTGCCGCGCAACCAGCCAGGACAGCCGACGCGCTCCTGGGCATGCTCGCGGCTGTGCCAGTGTTCGAACAGGTTGTCGTCCGCCGGATCGATGTCGACCCAGATGGCGAGAACCGCATGGCCGCCGCTCATGTCGCCCGCACCGCGTTGGTGAAGGCGACCACCTCGTTGCGGCGGTTGTGGTCGGCCGGTGGTGCGTAGAGCGGCTGCGGGAAGGCGCCGAGCGTCACCACGACCAGGTCCTCGTCGCGGAAGATGTCGATGCGCTGGCCGGCATGGCCCAGTGCCGCCATCACTCCCTTGCCCAGCCACCAGCTGTAACCATAGTGCGTGATGTCGATGACCGGCGGCGCGGCGAGCGCGAAGGCGGGCGTCGCCGCCGCCTCGACCCATCCTTCAGGCAGCACACGCGTCCCGTCGACTATGCCGTCGCCCAGGACGAACAGTCCGAAGCGGCCGAAGTCACGCAGAACCATGCCGGCGCGGCTGCCGCCGATCTCCTGGCCGCCCTTGCTCTCGAGTGTATAGAAGGCGTCGCATTCCATGCCGGCGGGCTGCCAGATCTTCTCCGACATGTAGCCGGCCAGCGGCTTGCCGATCGCCCGGGTGAGGGCCGCGCCCAGCAGATAAGTATCGCCGGAGTTGTAGAGGAAGGTGCTGCCGGGCGGATGGGCACGCGGCAGGGACGCCATCAGCCGCAGCACGCCGCCCGGCACCTTGTCGGCCAGCGACTTGCTGTAACGGTTCACGTCGGATTCTCGATCCATGTAGTCCTCGTTCCAGCGCACGCCGGACGACATGGTCATGACGTGACGCAAAGTCACCCCCTGATAGGCCGAACCGCGCAAGGCCGGCAGGTAGTGCGTCAAGGGATCGTCGATCGAGGCGATGGCACCGTCGCGGACCGCCGCACCAACCAGCATCGCCGTCATCGATTTCACCGTGGACATGGTCGACCAGCGGTCGTGCTCTCCCAAGCCGAGGCCATACCGCTCCAGCACCACCTTGCCGCGGCGGATCACCAGGAGGCCCGAGATCACGTTGCGGTCCATGAACGCCGCGACATCGTGCTCGCGGCCGTCGACCACATAGCGCGGCGCGATCTCCTCGCCGCGCGGCAGTTCGCGCACGCTCGGCCCGCGGTGGATCACACGATGGGCAAACAGCTGGTCGACGATTCGATAGGCGTAGGGCTGGATTGCCGGCGACAGGAGCAGGAAATCCTCGCCGCGCGGGAGGTGCCTGCGCGGTACGGACGTGGTCAGGAGAACGCCTTGAAGGTGATGAGAGTGAAGGTGTCCTTCACGCCGGCTAGCGTCTGGATCCGGCTGGTCACGAAATGGCCGATGTCGGTCTTGTCGTCGAGATAGCACTTCATCAGCAGATCGTACTGGCCGGAGGTCGAATAGACCTCCGACACCTGCTCGACGGTGACGGCGTCGTCGGCGACCTCGTAAGCCTTGCCGAGTTCGCACTTCACCATGACGAAAATGGTCTGCATGGTTCCGGCCGCCCTGGTTTTGAAGCAGCGGCCAGTCTAGCGCGACGGCCGGGCGAGGAAAGCCGGCACATGATCACCGAGCCCCTTGGGAGCGGCCCCACCGTCGTCGCGATCGCGCCGCTGTTCCGGGCGACGCTCCTGGTTGCGCTCGGCACGTTGCTCGCGGGGCGCATGATCACGCGGTGCATGATCACGCGGCGCATGGACACGTTCCGGACGGCGCTCGCGGGGCGCGCGTTCCGGCCGCGGTTCGCGCGGAACGTCACGGGGCGCTTCGGCCGCGGCCTGAGGTTCCACCAATTTCTCAGGGCGTGGTTCACGATGTTCGCGCGGCTCGCGGCGCGGGCCGCGCGGCTTGTCGCCGGCACCACCGCCGCTGCGGCCAACGGGGCGGCCGCCACGACCGCCGCGGCCACGACGACGGCCGTCGCCGGCTTCCAGCGTTGCGGTCTCGAGTCCGGGGATCTCGACACGCGGGATGGAGGTGCCGATCAGCTTCTCAATCGCCTCGATCAGGCCACCTTCGAACGGTGCGGCAAGCGTGAACGAATGTCCGGTCTTGCCGGCGCGGCCGGTGCGACCGATGCGATGCACGTAATCTTCCGGCGAGAACGGCACGTCGTAATTGAAGACATGGCTCATGTCCTGAACGTCGAGGCCGCGCGCGGCCACGTCCGAAGCCACCAGAATCTGAATGTCGCCGGCCTTGAACTTCTCCAGCGTCTCCGTACGGGCGGGCTGACTCATGTCGCCATGCAGCGCACCGGCATTGAGGCCGTGCTTCTTCAAGGTGGTGTGCAGGGTAGCCACGTCGCGCTTGCGGTTGCAGAACACGATGGCGTTCTTTACTTCCTGGCTCTTGATGAGCGCCAGCAGCGCGTCGCGCTTGTCGTCCTCGGGTACGACGATCAGACCCTGGACGATGTTGGCGCTGGCCGAGGCCGGCGGCGAGACGGTGACTTCCTTGGGGTTGCTGAGGAAGCGGTCGGCCAGCCGCTTGATCTCCGGCGGCATGGTGGCCGAGAAGAACAGGGTCTGACGCAGCGGCGGCAGCGTCGACACGATGCGCTCGACGTCGGGAATGAACCCCATGTCGAGCATGCGGTCGGCTTCGTCGATCACCAGGATCTTGACGTCATTCAGCAAAATGCCGCCACGCTCGAAGTGATCGAGCAGGCGGCCGGGGGTGGCGATCAGCACGTCGACACCGCGCTCCAGTGCGCGTTCCTGGTCGGGGAAGCTGACGCCGCCGATCAGCAGTGCCATATTGAGCTTGTTGTGCTTGCCGTAGGTCTCGAAGTTTTCGGCTACCTGGGCGGCCAGTTCGCGCGTCGGCTCCAGAATGAGCGAGCGCGGCATGCGCGCCTTGGCGCGGCCCTGCGAGAGAATATCGATCATCGGCAGGACGAAACCGGCGGTCTTTCCGGTGCCCGTCTGGGCGCATCCGAGGACGTCGCGTCCCATCAGAACGATGGGAATGGCCTTTTCCTGGATCGGGGTGGGCGTGGTGTAGCCTTTTTCGGCGACTGCCTGCAGCACCGGGGCGCTCAGCCCCAAACTCTCAAAACTCATTTAATTTCCGTGGTTTAGTCCATTCTACCCGCTGGACTTTGGAGCGGTCTCATAAGGCTCGTGTATCGGGCCGGACCGCTGGCGGCCCTGATATGGGGCCTCGAATGGCCCGAGTCAATGCGGCCCGAAGGCCTGCGGCCATCCGGCCCGGTCAGGATTTGAGCTCGATTTCCACGAAAACGAACTCAAAATCGTTGGGATTTATGACGTCATGCTCGACGCCCGTCAGGCGGGCATAGGATACCCCTGCCCGCAACGGCGCCGGCACCGTCGCCTTGCCGTCGAAGATATGTAGTTCACCGGTCGTTACCGGAACCACGACATAATCGTGATCATGCCGGTGCCAGCCGGTATGGCCGCCGGGCGGAAATCGCCATTCGGTGACGATGACGCGGTCATTGTCGATCTGGACGGATGGCTTGGCGAGGGGGCGTTCCTTGTCGGTCATGTGTGAAAGCTAATGGACGCCCGGAGATTTGTCAGGTGACAGGACAGCCCACCTTGGTAATGTGCATATGCACTTAAATGCTGGAGATCCACCCTGTCCCAAGCCGCCTTTGCCCACCCGCTGCTGACCGCGCCCATCGGATCGAGCCTAGTCAAGCTCGCCGGGCCGACCACGCTCGTGATGGTCGCGCAAACCTTCGTCGCCATCGCCGAGACCTTCATCTTCGGCAAGCTCGGCACCGAGGCGCTGGCGGGCTTTGCGCTGGTCTTTCCGCTCATGATGATGATGACGATGATGGCCGCGGGCGGCATGGGCGGCGGCGTGGCGGCTGCCATGGCCCGCACTCTGGGCGCCGGCCGGCGCGACGACGCACGGGCGCTGGTGGTGCATGCGCTGGTTCTGGGCGCGGCGCTTTCGATGCTGTTCACGCTGCTGGCCTGGACCGTGGCGCCGGCGCTTTACCGTGTGCTGGGCGGGACCGGCCGCGCGCTCGAGCACGCACTCGCTTATTCCGACATCCTGTTCACCGGTGCGGTCGTGATCTGGGCCAACTTCTTCCTCTCCGCCCTCCTGCGCGGCGGCGGCGATGCCGCCACGCCCGGTCGCTACATGCTGATGTCCTCGCTGGCCCAGGTGCCGCTCTCCTACGTGTTGGCGCTTGGCATCGGTGGCTGGCCGGGCCTCGGCATGGCCGGCCCCGCCCTCTCCTCGCTCGTCACATCGGCAGTTTCCGCCCTCCTGCAGGCCCGAGCGCTGTGGTGCGGCAAGCTCGGCTTCACGCCGGGCCTCGGAGGCCTCGCGCTGCAAGGCCGGCTGTTCTGGGACATTCTCAAGGTTGGCCTCATCGCCTCCTTTTCCGCCTTCACTGCCAACCTGACCGCCATGCTGGTGACCGGCCTTGTGGGCGGCTTCGGCGTCGCTGCCCTCGCAGGTTACGGCATCGGCGTTCGCCTCGAGTTCATGCTGGTACCGCTCGCCTTTGGAATTGGATCGGGCCTCACCACGATCGTGGGCGTCGCGGCCGGCGCCAATGACTGGCGCCGCGCCGTGCGAGCCGCCTGGATCGGCAGTCTGGTCGCGGGCCTCGGCATCGGCACATTCGGTTGGGTCGTGGCGCTCCTGCCCGAAGGCTGGGCCCGACTGTTCACCAGCGACCCCGACGTGATCGCGGCAACCGTGGCCTACGTCACCCGCGTGGCGCCCTTCTATTGCTTGTTCGGGGTCGGCATGACGCTGTCGTTTGCAAGCCAGGGAGCGAACCGGATGACGGCCCCTTTTGCGGCCGGTATCGCCCGCCTGCTGGTCGCGACACTGGGCGGCTGGTACGCCGTGGAGATTCTGGGCTGGGGTCTACAGGGAGTCTTTGTCGCTATCGCCGTCGGCATGATCACCTTTGGCACGCTGATCGCCGGCCCGCTGCTGATCGATCCCTGGCGCGGCCGGACATGATAGGCTTCCCTCCCCACGCGGGAGGGAAGCATGCAGCGCAACGGCACGATCTCGACCTGGAACCGCAATCCGGCGGCAGAAGAAGCGATGGGCGCCGCGCATGCGCCGATCTGGCGACGCATGATCGATGTTTCCGTCCTCGACGATCTCAGCCAGTCGACGGTACTCGACTATGGCTGTAACCAGGGCGGATTCCTGCGCATGCTGTACGATCGCCATCCATTCCAGGCGGGGGTAGGCATCGACATCGCCCGCGAATCGGTGGCGCGCGCCCAGTTGCTGAAACGTCAGCGGCCGATCGAATACCAGGCGGCCGATCACGCGGCCGAACTCGGTCGTGCCTTCGATTTCGCCTTCAGCCACGAAGTGCTTTACCTGCTGCCCGATCTCGCCGACCACGCCGCCGACATCAAGGCCGCGCTTCGCCCCGGCGGTGCCTATGTCGCCGCCATGGGCTGCCATACCGACAGTGCCGTGTGGCCGCGCTGGCGCAAGGTGATTGCCGAGACCTCGTCGATCCCGGTCTATGACCATTCGCTCGATCGCGTTGCCGCGATCTTCTCCGAGGCCGGTTTCGCCGTTTCGGTGCAACCGCTGGCACTCGACGCTTTCATGCCGGTGACGGTGGGCAGCGACTACTTTCCAAAGATCGTCGACCAGCTCCGTTACTACAGCCAGGACAAGGTGCTGTTTCGCTTCGTGCGCTCACTGTAGGAGATTTCATCATGGCACCGCCTGCCCTGCCTTTTGTCGCCGCCTTCTACGCCGCCCTGACCGGGTTGCTGTGCGTGGTGCTGGCGAGCCTGGTGATCCGCCAGCGCATGCAGACGCGCATAAGCATCGGCGACGGCGGCGACGACCGGTTGGGGCGAATGGCCCGCGTCTTCGGAAACTTCGCCGAGTATGCGGCGCTGGTGCTGGTGTTGCTGGCACTGATCGAAATCTGCGGCGGTCCACGCTGGCTGGTGCACATCCTGGGCGCCGGCTTCATCATCAGCCGCCTCGCTCACGCCTACGGTCTGTCCAGCACGCTCGACATCAACGCCGGCCGGTCCGCCGGAATCACCCTGACGCTTCTGACCATCGTCGTCGCCTCGGGCACGCTGCTGGTGCTCGTGGCGCGGAAAGTCTTCGCCTAACCGCGCGCGCCAAGCTTCCGGAGCGACCGGTCGATCCAGAGCGCGCCGATCTTCTCCTGCACGCCGTTCTGACGCAGCCGCTGGCGCAGGCTGGCGAAGTCGACACGGTCGAGTTCCTGGTCCTGGTTGAAGCAGGAGAACACGACCGTCTCCTTGCCTGTCACCGGATCCCTGTGGAGCTGCAGGCACTGGGCGCAGATCTCCTTCATCATGCATTGCATGGGCGAATTGATCGATCCCAGCGCACGATGCTGGGCCTTGAGGTAGGGCTTCAGCACGCCGTGACGCGCCAGACGCACGGCATTCATCATGCCGTCGGAGCCGATGGCCACGATACGGTCGGCTTCGCTGAAAGGGATCGGCTGCGGGCCGAGCTCGCCCGAGGCGTACTGGCGCATCGCCTCCACGATGTTGGTGACGACCGCCTTGTCCTGCGGCCGGTCGACTGAGAATCCCGGCGCCTCGTCGCAGCTCCAGACGACGACGTCGGCCGCGGCCTCGATCTCTTCCACCTTGTAGCGGTCGCTCACCTTCTTGTAGCCCGCGAAGTAGAGCACCTTGCTGCCGGCCTTGCGGAACGCCTGGCCAATCGAGAACAGCACGGCATTGCCCAGGCCACCGCCGGCCAGCACGACGGTCTCGCCCGGCTCGATCTCGGTCGGCGCACCAGTCGGCCCCATCACGATCACCGGCTCGCCGGGCTCGAGCAGCACGCAAAGGTCGGACGAACCGCCCATCTCCAGCGTGATCAGCGACAGGAGGCCCTTGTCCTTGTCGACCCAGGCCCCGGTCAGCGCCAGGCCTTCCATGGTGAGCAGCGTGCCATCCACGTTCTTCGAGCGCGCCTCGTAATTCTGCAGGCGGTAGAACTGGCCGGGCTCGAAGTTGCGGGCGGCAGCCGGCGCCTCGACGATGACCTCGACGATGGTGGGCGTCAGTCGGTCGACGCGCACGACTTTCGCGCGCCAGTCGCGGTTGGCCTCGGCCAGGATCGCTTCGGGCGACCGCTTCGGCGCCTCAAGCCTGTCCATCGTCCGGGTCAGCACTGGATAGCCCTGCTTGGCGCCACCCATCGCCTTCACGACGTTGCCCGCGAACGAGGGATGCAGGTCGCCGAAGAACGACATGCCGCGGCCGTCGTTGTGGCGATACATCAGCACGCGTACATCGGCGGGCTTGCAGACGCGCTCGGGCGTGGCGACGTTGCCCTCCTCGTCGAGCGCGCGGAAATACTTGCCGTCGATGAAGGCGTGCGTCGCGTCTTCCCGCGCCAGCACCGTGTTGGGCTGCGTGCCCGCCGCCACCAGGATGGTACGCGCCGGCAGCGTCGCTTCGACCTTGGCGCCGCTCTGCTCGCCCGCGACCTTCAAGGCAGAGGCATGGCCGTTGGCATCGACCTCGACGGCGACCGGCGAGAGGCCTTCGACGAAGCGGATGTCCTCCTCCAGCGCCTTGAACACTTCCTCGTGGTTCAGCGTGTAAGATGGCGAATCGACCAGGCGGCGGCGATAGACGAGCGAGACACCCCCCCAGCCGTTCACAAGCCCAGCGATGTCGGGTTGGCCGCCCTCACGCGCCGCCCGGTCGCGTTCGGCACGGATGGCCCGGGCATGATCCAGGAACTCCACCGCGATTCCGCGTTCCTCATCGTTCCATGCAGCGCTCACCGCCGCCTCGCCGCGCTCGGCGACCAGCGTCTCGTGCCGCGCCAAAAACTTCTCGACCTGAAGCGGATAGTAGGCGAGCGATTCAGTGGCGGTATCGATGCCGGTCAGCCCGCCACCGATCACGATCACAGGCAGGCGGATCTGCAGATTGGCGATCGACTCCTTCTTGGCGGCACCCGTGAGCTGCAGCGCCATCAGGAAGTCCGATGCCGCGCGCACGCCGCGCGCCAGCCCGTTGGGCAGGTCGAGGACGGTAGGCTTGCCGGCGCCGGCGCAAAGCGCCACGTGATCGAAGCCCATGGCGAAGGCGCTCTCGACCGTCACCGTGCCGCCAAAGCGCACGCCGCCGAACATCGAGAACTGGTCGCGGCGCTCCAGCAGCAACCGAACCATCTTCAGGTAGTTCTTGTCCCAGCGCACGGTGATGCCGTACTCGGCAACACCGCCGAAACCCGCCATCGCGCGGGCGCCAAGATCCTCGCGAAGGCTTGCGATATCCTGGACAGCCGTGAACGGCACGCGAGCGCCATCGGCCAGAACGCCGGACTGCTCCGGCGGCAGCGGCTCGATCTTGAGCCCGTCGATGGCCACCACGGTGTGGCCGTCGTTCATCAGGTGATGAGAAAGATTGAAGCCGGCCGGCCCGAGGCCCACCACCAGCACGGTACGGCCGGTCGCAGGCCGTGGGACCGGACGGCGCAGGTTGAGCGGGTTCCAGCGCGTCAGCAACGAGTAGATTTCGAAGCCCCACGGCAGATCGAGCACGTCCTTCAAGGTGCGGGTCTCGATCTGCGGGATGTCGACCGGCTCCTGCTTCTGGTAGATGCAGGCCTTCATGCAGTCGTTGCAGATGCGGTGCCCGGTGGCCGCGACCAGTGGATTGTCGACGACCGCCATGGCCAGCGCGCCAATGGAGAAACCCTCGCTCTTCAGCAGGTTCATCTCCGAGATCTTTTCCTCGAGCGGGCAGCCTGCCAAGGTCACGCCGAACGGCGACTTCTGGAAGGCGCCGGTCTTGCGGTCCTTCAGACCGCGCGAGCAGCTGTCCTTGCCCTGGTTGTGGCACCAGATGCAGTAGTTGGCGTGGTCGAGCGCGTGGACCAGGTCAAAGCCGTCGTCGGTCAGCGCAAAACCCTCGCGATGACGCAGCAGCGGCCTCGGCAGTTTCATGCGCGTGACACCGTCGACGATCTCCGTCTCGATCGGCACGAGATGTTCGGGATCGAGTTTGTGCGGAACCTTGAACAGTGGACCGTCACGGTGACGCTTCCTGCCATCGGGATTGTACAACGCCCAGGCAGCGTAGCGGGTGAGAGCCTCGATCTCGGGGGTCGGCGTTTCGACCTTGAACTCCGCACCGACGAGTTCACGGACAGCAAGGGCGAACGCGAGCTCGCCATCCTCCAGCTTCCCGGCCGCCAGCGCCGCAAAGTCGACGTACGCCGCGACCGCCGCCGTGACGCTGTCGCCATCCAACGCCGCTGCTGCATCGGGCTTGATGGCGCGCGTGACGTAGCGCTGCACGAACAAGCGCTTGCAGTCGTAGAGCGGCGCCAGTCGGCTATGCCGACCGCGCAGCTTCGCCACCGGTGTCGCCACGCCGAACAGGGCGCCGACGAAATCCTCGAGCGGCCGCGCCATCTCGATCAGCAGATTCGATTCGTCCTTGGCTGCGAGCTGGTCCGGCGTCGCCCGCGCTGCCATCAGCCGAGCATGAAGGCCGGCGTCGACACCCTGCAGCCAGGCGACGAATGCGGCGTCGAGGCGGCCGAGGCCGTTGCGGTCATAAAGATCGTTGAAGCTGAGCCCGTGGGTGAGCGAAGGGGCCAGCCGAGGCGCGTTCATTGCCATATATCCAGATGAAGCGAGGGGTAATTCGTTCGTATGCGAACCGATTAACGGGGGCGACGGGGAAGTGCAACACGTGCTTGGCGTTCGCGACATTTATGCCTGATGACGGAGCCCCTCGCTTCGCGCATGGTCCGACATCCATGCAACCCGCTCCCGCCTCCGTGCGCAACTGGCTGATCGTCGTTGCCGCCATGATATTTTTCATGATCGCCATCGGTGCGCTGACGCGTCTGACCGAGTCCGGCCTGTCGATGGTGGAATGGAAACCGGTCACTGGCTGGCTGCCGCCGCTTTCCGATGCAGCATGGCAGGCCGAGCTGCAGAAGTATCTTTCCTCACCGCAGGGAAGATTGATCAATCGTGGCTTCAGCGTCGCCGAATTCAGGGAAATCTTCTGGCTGGAGTATGTGCACCGCCTGTGGGGCCGGCTGATCGGTATCGCCTTCGCATTGCCCCTCGCGTGGTTCTGGTGGCGCGGCCGGCTGACTCCGCACCTCAAGCCCCGGCTGCTGGCGCTGCTGGTGCTAGGTGGTCTGCAAGGCGCATTGGGCTGGGCGATGGTCGCGTCGGGCCTGGTCGATCGTCCCGCGGTCAGCCACTACCGCCTCGCCGCCCATCTTCTGCTCGCGGTTGCACTCTATGCCTACACGGTATGGCTGATCCTCGAACTCGGGCCGCAGGCGGCGCGACGAGATGACGCCAGGACCCGGCGCGCCGCGACGGCCCTGATCGGCTTTCTGTTCGTCGTGCTCACCTGGGGGGCGCTGATGGCTGGTCTGCGCGCCGGAGTGTCACACAACACCTTTCCGACCATGTCGGGCCACTGGATTCCCCCCGGTCTGTTCGACCTCTCCCCGGGCTGGATCAATCTCTTCGAGAACGGCACGACGATCCAGTTCATGCATCGCTGGCTCGCCAAGCTCTTGGTGCTTGGCGTGCTGACACTGACATGGCTGGTACGCCGCCCGGAGATGATGGCCGCCGCTGCGATGGCGGTCGTGCAGTTCGGCCTCGGAATCGCCACGATTCTGAGTGGAATCAATGTTGGCCTCGCCACGCTGCACCAGGTGGGGGCGGTGCTGTTGTTGACAACCCTGATCGTGGTGCGGAATCGCGCGATGCCTTCTCGTCAACGCCCGGTCTCGGCTATGGTTGGAGAATGACCGGCAAGCTCAACGAGCCCAGACCGCTTGCAGCCGGGCTGCTGCCACGGGTGAAGCGACCAGCCCTTCTGGCTGGGATTGCGATCCTGGTGGTTGCCGCCACGGCGACGGGCGCGTGGCTGACAAAGCCACCTGCGTCGGAGCTGCCCAAGGTCGCCACGGCGGACAAAGCGAAGCCTGCCGCGGTCGAAACGCCGCGGTCGGCGGCCACGCCCGCAGCGTCGATCGCCGCAGCGCAACCGTCCACGCCGCCTGAACCCACCGACAAGGCCGACCCGCCGACCGCCTCGCCGTCGGCTTCCGAGCCCTCCAAGCCTGCCGATTGGGCAGCGATGCCGATCGACGAACTTCGCGCCAAGGCCAATGCCAACGAAATCCCTGCCATGGAGGATCTGGCGCGCCGCCTGATCCAGGGCGCCGGCGTGACCAAAGACCAGCAAGCCGGGGCCGGTTGGCTGTTGCGTGCGGCCCAGCTCGGCTCGGCGCAGTCGGCGTTCAATGTTGCGGTGATGTATGAACGCGGTTTCGTCGTCGAGCGCGACTCAACACGCGCCATCGAATGGTACCGCAAGGCAGTCGACGCCAACCTGCCGGTGGCCAAGCATAACCTCGCCCTGCTGCTGCGCGACGGCAAAGGCGCGGCTCGCGACGGCAAGGAAGCCGTTGAGCTTCTGCGCTCTGCGGCCCGCCAGGGCATGGCCGCTTCGATGTTCACGCTGGGCGATATCCACGAACGCGGCGACGCGGCACCGAAGGATTCGGCAATGGCGTTGGCGTGGTTCGCGATCGCCGCGGAATTCGAACGTCAGACCAACCGCGGGGCCGAATCGGCACTTGCGAAGACCGCGGCCCAACGCGCCGAGACGCTTCAGAGAATAATGACGCCGCCCGAGCTGGAGCGCGCCCAGAAAATCGGCCAAAGCGAGTTCAAACTCATCGTCGAAGCGCTGTCCCCGCCCGAACCGCCATCCAAAGACCCGGCGGCAGCCGAGACCGCCACGGCACCGCCGCCTCCCTCCTCGCCGCCGTCACCAGGCGATACCGATCCCCCGGATTGGCCCAAAGCCGTCAACGATCAGATTCGCGCCATCCAGAAATTGCTGGTCGATCTCAAGTACCTACGCGACAAGCCCGATGGGGTGATCGGCCCGGTGACCCGCGCGGCAATCCGCGCCTTCCAGCGCAGCATCGGCGCGCGCGAGACCGGCGAACCAACCAAGGAGGTGTACGCGGCACTGAAAGAAGCGCTCGCCGAGCGCGACGTGGTGGCGAACTCGCCACTGCCGCCACCGTCGAAAGCTGAAGCCGCGAAAGCCGAAGCTGAAAAGGCTGAAGCTGCAAAGACCGAGGCTGCGAAGGCTGAGGCCGCAAAGGCTGAGGCCGCGAAAGCCGAAGCTGAAAAGGCTGAAGCTGCAAAGACCGAGGCTGCGAAGG
>CALFRN010000030.1 GCA_937919085.1 uncultured Reyranella sp. | reverse complement strand
GGACTTGTTAGCATAGGTGATTTTACCTTCCGCAGATGCATCGGTGATCAGCACCGAGTCGAAGCTGTTCTCTGCCAAAACCTGGAGGAGGGACAAACCGCCATCAACTCCATTCATCAGTTTCTCAAACTTAGCGGACATTCTGGGTTCCCTCGCATTAAAGGCACCGCCTGTGACCAATCCGGTCAGTGACGGCGCAATCATTGATTGTTGTATCAGTCTTTGGGTCTTTCTGGTTCATTCCGGGTAGAACCACGCACAAATAAATCAGGTTTCGCGGATGCTGCTGTCCAGGTCGCGACCGTGATAGCTGCAGCCCCTATTAGAACGGTATGACCGATCACGCTAACGGCCAAGAACGTGTAACTTCCAGCCGCCACTGCAAACGCCACGGCCCACATCAGACCCAGGGCCTGCAAAACATAATGGCGAATGGCGACATCGGGAATATTTCGCAACGGGCTAACTTCGTGGTTGAACACAAAGTCCCAGCAATACACGACAGGCCTTCTAATGGAGTAGAACATAATGAGCTCCCGGTTTTTTGCACACACTAAGTCTATACGTCCCGACAGGCCGTTTGGATCAGGTCATGGAATTGGTCAGCGGCACGACTACATCATCGACCCTGGTGGATCGCCCATATCTTGCAGATGTCTTAAGCCCAGAGTGGCAATGCCTGCCGCTGGCGCGGCCTGCCAAAAGGATCGGCAGGCTCACAGTTTTTTTCTGGTTTGAGCGGTGCGCCGTCGAAACGCTTTCCAGCGCTTGATCTGACGCCTATCTTCCTCGAGCAATCGCCGCCCTATGAAGTATTGTCAATAAGGGCCTGTGCAGCGCGCTCTCCTTGCGCAAATTGGGGGTCTTAGCCCAGAGTGCCGTCATGTTGATCGATGACTTAACCAATGAGGGCCTCGTGTCCAAGCTAGGCACCCGGTGGCATGGTGTCAGCGACCAAGTCATGGGCGGAATCTCCGAGGCTACCGTATCTCACGGCGTGATAGGTGGCCGCCCCAGTCTGCGCATGACGGGCGATGTTCGTCTGGAGAATGACGGCGGCTTCATCCAGGCGGCGCTCGATTTGGCCCCCTCGGGAGAAACCATTGACGCGTCCACGTTCACCGGAGTGCGTATCGTCGTCCGCGGGAATGGCGAGAAATACTCGATTCATCTCCGTACACCGGACAATTTCCGGCCCTGGCAGTCCTACAGGGCTCATTTCACCGCAGGGTCCGACTGGGAGACCATCGATCTTCCCTTCGCGACCTTTGTGCCCTATCGGCTGGAAACCCCCTTGAACACAACGCGGCTCCGCCGGATAGGTCTGGTCGCTATTGGACGCGCGTTCTACGCCGACCTAGTGGTTTCTGAGCTTGGTTTTTATCGCTAGGTTTGGTTGAGCAGCCAGAGCGAGGCATAGATTATTGTCGCTTGGTTGAACCAAGGTTCATTTTGCGTACGAGCACACTTCGCGACTGTGGTCGACCAGGATCAGGTCGTCGACCGGAAATCCGCGCTCACGCGCCTTGTCAACGAGTTCGTTCCTGATTTCGACCGGCAGGTCGGGCCGTCTCGCCAGAATCCAGAGGTAGTCGTGCGACGGACCCGCGACGAGGGCGTAGCCGTAGTTCTTCTGGTCGAGCGCGAACACGTGATAGCCGCCGGCGAACGGCCAGAAAAAGGTTACCGAGAGACTGGCGAAGGTCTTCTCACCCTGGAATTCAGCGGTGCCGACGGCTTCCTTCCAGCGGCACTTCTCGCGATCGAAGCCGCGGTTGAGAACGCCGACCGTGCCGTCTTCTCGCAGGTTGTAGGTCGCCGTCACATTGGTCAGGCCGCGTTCGAAGCTATGGTCGAGACGCATGATCTCATACCAGACGCCCTTATAGCGTTCGATATCGAACGGACTGACGGGCTCCACGCCATCGGGGCGTCCCGTGCACCCCGAAAGAAGAACGATCAGAGCGACAAGAAATGTCAGGCCGGATTTCCTCATCGGACCGACCTTCGCCATCCGGCTTTCCTGGCCTCGTCCTCGGAACAGAACCATCGCTCTCCCTTGCTTTCATCAATCCGTGTCGGGCCATAATCCCTTCCGCCGGGCACATGATAGATGCGCTCGCCGCTCCGGCTGATGTTGCCCTTGATTTGGCAGGAAGTTGCCGCCGGCTCTTTCGCCGATTCCACCGCTAGCCGGTCTCCGCGGCGCCATCTCGAAGGGTCGATGAAGCGGCCTGCCCATATACCCGCTTTCTCGGCCTGTGCTGTGCTCTCGTCGCCAACGTAATCCCGCGAATACTGGCGATACGCGATGGCCCAACCCTGGCGGACCATCCACGCATTGAGGTCGACGCCACCGAGTCGGCACACGGCGACGATCCGCTTGTAGCGATCTATATCGCGCTGCTCGCATCGGACCGTCACCTTCTCCGTGATCTCGGACAGATAGGCGGTGAGCGCGGCGCTGAGTTCCCCGAACTCGGGCCACAACACCTGCTCTACGAAACTCTTGGGCGCCCTGATGATGATGCTTTGTCGGTGCATCCGGCGGTAACGGAACGGGCGGATCCCATAACGCCGGCAGAGCGCAATGAACAGTTGCCGCGACCATACGTCGGAGATCGAGAACTTCATCTCGATCTCCTTTTCCTTTCCGGCCGCCTGATCGAGCCGCTCGCGAATTCGATCGGCTGCCGCGCCGGCGGCCACGCGCTCGCCTTCCGTCGCGGCGCCGGCGAACAGGGCCTCGATCTTTCGCAGTTTCTCGCGGAGCGCTTGCTCAGGCGTCATGCTTGAGACTTGCCAGGTCGATCAAAATGTATGTCAGCCAGAGATTAGAACCCGACACTGTTCGACCATACCCATTCACTCGTCTCGGTTTTTTTCCGTTCCTAATCTTTTTTGCTCGTGTATGATCCGTTGTCACATCCGCAACGTTCAGAGTCTCGTGTGCATCAAACCTGGGGGCAAAAATGGCTTCGTCAATCGAAAAATCTCTTGGAGCAACTGAGGGCATTGTCAGACTAAATGGGCTTGAGGTGGGGGAGGTGTGGACCTAGCCTCT
>CALFRN010000029.1 GCA_937919085.1 uncultured Reyranella sp. | reverse complement strand
GCCCAGGCGCTCTCCGACAAGGCCGTCGATGTCATTCGCGCCGCCGAGGCCGGCGAGTTGCCGCCGCGCATCGCCGCCAGTCCCGACTTCTATCTCTGTCGCTGGTGCTCCTACGCGCAGCGCTGCTGGGGAACAAGACCATGACGCCCTACGCTTACGAGCTGAAAAGAATCGTCGGGACGCAACGCCCAAAGTTCTGGTGCTCGGCCGCGCTGAGCAAATTGCCGGCAGCTCCCGTCTATCTGTTCTCGGATCAGGACCAGTTCGATTCCGAGGCTGTCTGGGAGTTGGTCCAGCAGAGGCACGACGAACCGTTACGTCTCCCGCACGACGAAGTCTTGTTTGAATTGCCGCATTGGGATCCGCGGGTTGCCGCACGAGTGGCGTTCGTTCGTCGAGTTGGAGACGTTGTCCAGGGGTTCCTGTTCTATCGAACGCAGCCCGGTGCCAAGTGGACCGATGTTCATTGCTATGCCGAGTTCACGGACAACCGCGCCGTCGAGGTCGAATTCAATAGCAAGTTCGACACCGCTGAGCAGGCCAACTGCCACGCGGCGGTTCTGGCCAACCTTGTCTGGCGTGCCGTGAACTTGCTCGCGACCGCAGCGGAGGTTCGCGACACACCATTCCCGACGACGCGGCGACCGAAGCTGGCGCGCGCCGGGGTATCCGGCTGGACTTTTCGGACAGTCGATATCGACCTGGCGCGTGTCCGGGCGGCAACGCCGCAAACCGGAGGATCCCATGCCAGTCCCCGTTGGCACATCCGGCGCGGCCATTGGCGAACCCTGGCTGACAGCCGCCGTGTCTTCGTGCGGGCGTGCGAAGTCGGCGACGCGACGCGGGGCGGCGTGGTCAAGGATTACCAGGTGGCTATGGGAGAAATGCGATGAGCGAGTTCGCGCCGTCACCGCAGCAGGCCGCCGCCATTCGCGCGATCGTTGAGTGGTACAGCAACCTGAACCGCACCACGCAAGTGTTTCGGTTGTTTGGGTATGCCGGAAGTGGAAAGAGCACGATCACTCGCTACGTCATCGAGGAACTCGGCCTCGAGCCGATGAACCGGCAAGGCGGCGGCGCGGGCGTGCTGTTCGCGGCCTTCACCGGCAAGGCAGCGTTGGTGATGACCCGAAAGGGCACGCCGGCATCGACCATCCACAGCCTGATCTATCGAGTTTCGGAGGCAACGCCTGAGGAGATCGCCCGTGTCGAGAAGGAGCTGTTTGACCTGCAACGGACCCTGCATCGGATGCCGCCGGCCGAGCGGGCATTCGCCGAGACGCAGATCCGCCGGCTGCAGCTGCGCCTGGCAGACATCCACAAGCCTCAGTTCCTGCTCAACGAGAAGTCGCTGGTGCGCGATGCCGACCTGATCGTGCTCGACGAGGTCTCGATGGTGGGCCTCGAAATGGCGGCCGACCTGCTGGCCTTCGGCAAGCCGATCCTGGTGCTGGGCGACCCCGGCCAGCTGCCGCCGATCAAGGGCGAGGGTGCGTTCACCAACGTCGAACCGGACGTGATGCTGACCGAAATCCATCGGCAGGCGGGTGAGAGTGCAATCCTGCGGCTCGCCACCATGGCCCGGCACGGGGAGTCCATCCCCTACGGCGCTCACGACGATCATGTCTGGAAGATGCGTCGCAGTGACGTGGCGCCCGATCAGCTGGTGCGCGGCGGTCAGGTGATCTGCGGACGCAACGCCACCCGCATCCATCTCAACGGCGCGATGAAGCAGGCTGCCGGCTTCACTAACACGCACCCACACGGCAGCGGCGAGAAGATCATCTGCCTCAAGAACCGACACGACCTTGGGCTGGTCA
>CALFRN010000028.1 GCA_937919085.1 uncultured Reyranella sp. | reverse complement strand
GCGGCCCAAGTCGAGGCCAACGCGGACGAAGAGTCGAGTCGGATCGGCGCGTTGCGACGGTCGCATGGCTGCCGAGATGCCTGACGGCGAGGGTGGTCCCGGCGACCTTGGGCATGAAGAAGTCAGGAGGCATGAAGAAGTCAGGCCGTCCCCAGTCACACGCTCCCCGGCCCAGCCTGCCGCCTTTCAGGCCCGACCAGGACCGTGATCTGCTCGGCCAGCTGCTTCTGGTGATAGGGCTTGGACAGGCGCGGCAAGTCGAGCGTGGATCCCGCCGGCAGGTCGGCATAACCGGTGGCAAGCAGGATGGGCAATTCTGGACGCAGGCCGCGCGCCGCCTCGGCCAACTGCAGGCCGGTCATGCCCGGCATGGCGTAATCGGTGATCATGAGATCGATCGGCTTTTCGGTCCGCAGCACCTCGAGGGCCTTGGCGCCCGACGCCGCCTGGATGACGGTATGGCCGAGATCCTCCAGCAGCGCCTTGGTGCTGAGGCTGATCAGGAAATCGTCATCGACCAGCAGCAGGGTAGCGCCCGTGGCGTCGGCAGCCCTTGCCGCCTCGGGTAGCGCCGCCGCCGCCTGCTCCGTCGCGATTGGCAGCCAGAGTTCCGCGCGGGTGCCACGACCGGGTTCGCTCAGCAGCCGGAGCGCGCCATGCAACTGCTGCGCCACGCCATGGACCATGGAGAGCCCGAGCCCAGTGCCCTTGCCGATCCCCTTGGTCGAAAAGAAGGGCTCGATCGCGCGCTTGACGGTGTCGGTGTCCATGCCGACGCCGGTATCGGCGACCGTGAGACAGACGTAGGTGCCGGCCGCGAGGTCGGACGTGTCCTCCGTCGTGCAGCGATGGATGCGGATCGCGAGCTTGCCGCCGTCCGGCATGGCATCGCGCCCATTGATCGCGAGGTTGAGCAGCGCCAGCTCGATCTGGTTGGCGTCAATCTGCACGGCCGGCAATCCTTGGGGCAGGTCGAACTCCATGTTGACGGCAGGCCCGGTCGAGCGCCGCAGCAGACTCGTCATGCCGCGCACCAAGGCGGCGAGATCGACGGGGCGGGGCTCGAGCGACTGGCGGCGGGCGAAGGCCAGCAGGCGCTGAGTGAGCGCCGCGCCGCGCTGGGCGCCCTGTATCGCACCGTCGAGGAGCCGGTCGACTGCCGGGTTGGCGGGAAGACGCTTCCTCAGAAGCTCGAGATTGCCAAGCACCGCCGTCAGCAGGTTGTTGAAATCGTGCGCCACGCCGCCGGTGAGCTCGCCGATCGATTCCAGCTTCTGCATGTGACGGAGCTGTTCCTCCGACCGCTCGCGTTCGGCGATCTGTGACAGCAATTCGTCGTGGGCATGCTGGAGCTGGGCGGTGCGGTCCCGGACCCGGCGTTCCAGTCGCTCGTTCGATTCCTGCAGCGCCGCCTCGGCCTGCTTGCGTTCGGTGATGTCCGAGGAGAGCCCGACCAAGCGTAGCGGAATGCCTTCGGGGTCGCGGACCAGCCGGGCCCGGGCATCGATCCAGCGCATCGTGCCGTCCGGCCAGATCCGGCGGAATTCGACGGCGTAGTCGTCGCCGGTCGACACGCTGTGCTGGAGGGCCGCCGCGACCCTGGCGCGGTCCTCCCGGTAAATGCTGGAGAAGAACGCTTCCAGGCCAAATCCGCCCTCGGAACCGAAGGCACTGCGGAACTCCTCCGACAGAAAAATGCTGCGACTCTTGAAGTCGTATTCCCAGGGACCGAGGTTGCCCGCTTTCAGCGCCGTGCGCAGCCTTGTCTCGCTTTCGCCGAGGTCGGCCAGCAGCAGGCGTGTCTGATGCTGGCGACGACGGCTCTTGGCCGTCGTCTGCGCAATGCTGACCAGCGTGGTGGGATGAAACGGCCGCTCGACGAAGACGACATTGCGCAGCGCCTCCAGCCAGCGTGAGGCGATGGGATTGCGCTCCGGACCACCACCATGGTTTGTCACCAGAATGAACGGCAGGTCGGACCAGGCCGGCTGGGCGCCGATCCATTGCGCCACAGGCTTCAGGTCGGCGCTACGGATGGCTTCCTCGGTGAGCAGCACGAAGGCGGCATCGTCGCCCAGGGCCGCAACCAATCTCGGCAGATCGGCGCAGACCTCGGGATCGACGTCGGCCCGCCGCACCAGGTCAGACGCCACCGCCGCGTCGCGACCGTTCGGCGCCAGGATGAGGGCGCGCAGCCGTGGCGATGGGGACTCTTCGCTCACTCCGCCTGTATCCGCGAACCTGCCAGGCGCGCATCGGTTGGCCGGTCGTTGGTCATGACCGGCGTACCGCGCAGCACGCCGTGGAAACCGATCAGTGGCTCGCCGACGTGGATACCGTTCCTGATGGTGAACTCGCGGATAGTGTCCTCGTGCTGACCGGTGCGCTTCTTGATGACCGAAATGGCGCGCTTGACGGCACTTCTCGCCTCGAAGTAGCGCAGCAGGATCACGGCATCGGCCAGGTAGGTGACGTCGACCGGCGCCTTCATGTCGCTACCGAGAAGGCCATGCTGGGCGACTGTCAGGAAGGTGGTCGCGCCCTGCCGGTTCAGGAACTGAAGCAGCTCGTGCATATGCAGGATCAGCGAATTCTCCTGCGGCATCGCGGTCTGGTAGCCGTTCAGGCTGTCGATGACCACGGTCTTTGCATCCGCGTGTTCGACGCTGGCGCGCACACGATAGGCAAATTCGCCGGGCGACAGCTCGGCGGCGTCGAGCTGCACGATGCCAAGCCGGCCGCTTTCCTACCAGGCCTTCAGGTCGTAACCCAGCGGCTTGGCGCGATCGAACAGCAGCCCCAGCTCCTCGTCGAATATGAACATCGCGGCATTCTCGCCGCGGTCCAGCGCGGCCTTTACGAACTGCAGGGTGAGGACGCTCTTGCCGGCGCCAGCCGGGCCCAACAGCAGTGTGCTCGATCCCTGCTCGATGCCGCCGCCCAGCAGCGCGTCGAGGCCGGCGACCCCGGTCCCCAGCCTGAGGCGCGTGAAAGTCCGATGATGCTCGGCCGAGACGAGACGGGGAAATACCGTCGCACCGTCATTCCGGATGACGAAGTCATGGTAACCGCCGCGGAAAGCCTGGGCACGATACTTGACGACCCTGAGGCGTCGGCGCTCGGGGCCGTAGTCGGGCGCCAATTCCTCAAGCCGGATGACGCCGTGGGCGATGCTGTGAACGGTCTTGTCGAGCGCTTCGGTGGTGAGGTCGTCGAGCATCAGAACGGTGGACCCGCGTCGCGCGAAATAGTGCTTCATCGCAAGGACCTGGCGGCGGTAGCGCAGTGAACTCTGGGCCAGCAACCGGATTTCCGATAGCGAATCGAGAACAATCCGGGTCGCCTCGGATTGCTCGACAGCGTCGAAGATTAACTTGGTGGTCTCGCCCAGCTCGAGATCGGATGAATAGAGCAGGCTTTGCTGCTGGTCGGCGTCGAGCAGGCTTTCCGGCGGCACCAGTTCGAAGATCTTCACCTTCTCGTCAAACGTCCAGCCGTAGGACGCAGCGGCAAGGCGCAGTTCCTGTTCCGTTTCCGAGAGGGTGACATAGAGGGTTTTCTCGCCCTGCGCGGCGCCCTCCATCAGGAAACGCATGGCCATGGTTGTCTTGCCGGTGCCGGGGCTGCCTTCCATGAGGAAGAGACGGCCCACGGCCAAGCCACCATTCAGAATGTCGTCAAGGCCTGGCACCGCAGTCTTGGCCATACTTGAAACATCAGGTTTGGCCGTACTCGAACCACTCATCGTCTCCCCCTCGATGCGCCTGGCCCAACGGGAGGGCCCATCATCAGACTGAATGAAACGTCCCGCCAACCAGAAAGTTGCGATGCCGGCGACCGTCAGGGAGTAGCCCAAACTCCGAACTGATCCTTCATGTAGTCCGCCAGCGCCCACGGCGCGTCGATGACTTCGGAATGAAGCAGTACTTCTGTATCGTCTCCGCCACCGGGGGCTTGGCGAGAGTGGCCGCCATCGCCTTGTTCATTTCAGCCACACTCTTGGCTGACAGACCGAAGAGGTCGACCAGGGCAAATCATGGGCCGATCGGAAACACGGGGAATGACGGTGGCGCCAAATCCACGATGGGCTCCCTTCACCGGGCGGGAAGTGCGGGAATGCGGCACAAGTCGAGGCCAACGCGGACGAAAGAGTCGAGTAGGATCGGCGCGTTGCGACGGCCCGGCAGGCGGCGTATCCCTTGCGCGCTGAGGAGGATCACATGGCCGTCAACAAGCTGCACCGGGAATTCTTCACCCTCGACATGACCAGCGGCTGGGAAACCCCCGAGGGCCAGCCGCCCGGCGTGCAGCAGAAGATCCTGTCGGGCGCGCTCGACGAGGCGGCCGGCCGCGGCTCGCAGACCCGGCTGCTGCGCTTCGCGCCCGGGACCCATACGACGGCGCAGGTCTGGCACAAATACTGGGAAGAGGTCTACGTGATGTCGGGCGAGTTCATCGTCGCCGGCGAGACCTTTCCGCCCAACACCTACGCCTGCCGCCCGCCCCATGCCGT
>CALFRN010000027.1 GCA_937919085.1 uncultured Reyranella sp. | reverse complement strand
ACGGCGTTGCCCGAAGCGGGCATGCGGGCGAGACGCGCCTTCAGCGCGGCGGTACCCGCCGCGATCTGCTCAGGCGTTTGGCTCACGTGATAGAAAAGGACCTCGTCGATCCTTGGAGGGCGGCCAAACATCAGCTCCGCCGTCTGAATCGCCCGACAGAACGGGCTCGCCTCGATCGTCGTGAACGTCACGCCATCGGTCCGCAGTACCTCACCGAGAGCTGTCGCCTGCCGCCGGCCCGCCCCGTTGAGGTTGCGCTGCCATTGGCAGTCGGCCAGATCGCGCACCTGCGGCTCGGGTGTTGCCGCCGTCTCGGCGTGGCGCACGTAGAGGACGTATCCGCCCCGACGCAACCCGGCGATCAAGGCCGTCCGCACTGTGTCCTGCGCCCGGACCGGAGTCGCGGCAGCGGCGAAGCAGAAACACAGGAAGGAACGACGGTGCGTCATCATGCGCCGGCAGGATAGCGCAACTCGGGTGGGTCAGCGCGCCATCACAATCATTCGTGATTCGATGTGTTCACCGCTCGCGGGCGCGACAGGCAGCAGTCCGGCAGCTAGTATCCTCCGATGCCCGCTTGATGGAACTGGTAGACATACGGGACTTAAAATCCCGAGGCCGTGAGGCCGTGCCGGTTCGAGTCCGGCAGCGGGTACCAGCCCCTATCCCCTGTAGTGACACGACACCCAGTGGCCGGGCTTGCTTTCACGCAGTTCGGGCACGCGCGTGGCACAGTCGGGCTTGGCGATCGGGCAGCGGGTATGGAAATGGCAACCCGACGGCGGACGGATCGGATTGGGTACATCGCCCTGCAGCATGATGCGCTGGCGCTTCACCGTCGGATCCGGAATCGGCACGGCCGACAGCAGCGCTTCGGAATAGGGATGCAGCGGCGTGTCGTAGAGCTCGCGCGACGGCGCAATCTCGACCACGCGGCCGAGATACATCACCGCGATCCGTGTCGAGATGTGTTCAACGACGCTGAGGTCGTGGGCGATGAAAAGATAGGTGAGGCCGAATTTCTCCTGCAGATCCTCCAGCAGATTGATCACCTGAGCCTGGATCGACACGTCGAGGGCGGAGACGGGTTCGTCGCACACGATCAGCTTGGGTTCGACGGCCAGAGCGCGGGCAATGCCGATACGCTGGCGCTGGCCGCCGGAGAATTCGTGCGGAAAGCGGCGCAAATGATCGGGCTGCAGTCCGACCGTTTCGAGGAGCTGAACCACGCGGTCCTCATGCTCACGCCGCGACTTGGCAAGATTGTGGATCGTGAGCGCCTCGCCGACGATCGCCCCCACGGTGAGACGTGGATTGAGAGAAGCGTAGGGGTCCTGGAAGATGATCTGCATGTCGCGCCGCAGCGCGCGCAACGCCGTCCCGTCCATCTTCCGCACGTCGGTGCCCTTGAACCAGACCTCGCCCGAGCTCGGTTCGATCAGCCGCAGGATGCAGCGCCCCGTGGTCGACTTGCCGCAGCCCGATTCGCCGACCAGGCCCAGCGTCTCGCCGGCAGCAATGTCGAAGCTGACGCCATCGACGGCGTAGACGCGATCGACCTCGCGCGAAAAGATGCCGCCACTCACGGCAAAATGCTTCTTGAGATCGTGGACGGAAAGCAGCGCTTCTTTTTCGCTCATAGTACGCACGCCACCTTGTGTCCGGGCGCCACTTCCTTGAGCGGCGGTATCGCCTGGGTGCAGATTTCCATGGCGTACTTGCACCGCGCGGCGAAGCGGCAACCGGGCGGCGGGTCGAGCAGGCTCGGCACCGTACCAGGAATCGACTCGAGCCGCGCCTGCTGGCCGGCGCTGCGGTCGACGCGCGGGATCGAGCGGATCAGGCCTTGCGTGTAGGGATGCCGGGGATTGCCGAATAGCGCGCCAACCGGCGCTTCCTCGACCACCTTGCCTGCGTACATCACGACGACGCGCTGGGCGGTCTCGGCGACAACCCCCATCGCATGGGTGATCAGCATGATCGCCATGCCGAATCGTTCCTTCATCTCCTGCATCAGTTCCAGGATCTGCGCCTGGATGGTGACGTCGAGGGCGGTGGTCGGCTCGTCGGCAATCAGGAGCTTGGGCTGGCAGGAGAGTGCCATGGCGATCATCACGCGCTGGCGCATGCCGCCGGAGAACTGATGCGGATAGTCGTGCACGCGGCGTTCCGGATTGGGAATGTTGACCAGCTTCAGCATATCCGCGGCGCCGACGAGTGCCTGCTTACGCGAGAGATTCTGATGCAATTCGATCACCTCGGCGATCTGCTCGCCGACGGAATAGACCGGGTTGAGCGAGGTCATCGGTTCCTGGAAGATGATGGCGATCTCGCGCGAACGGATCTTGTTCATCTCCGCGTCGTCGAGCGGAATGAGGTCGCGGCCCTGCCAAAGGATCCGGCCGGCCTCGAATCGGCCCGGCGGCATGTCGATCAGCTTCAGAACCGAGCGCGCCGTCACGGTCTTGCCGCAGCCCGACTCACCCACGACGCCCACGGTTTCACCGCGGTCGATCCTGAGGTCGACGCCGTCGACCGCACGGACCAGGCCGTCGTCGGTCTTGAACCAGGTCTTCAGCCCTTGAATGTCCAGCAGAGGTTCGGCCACGCTACGCTTGCCTCACAGGACGCGACGCGGGTCGAGCGCGTCGCGCAAGCCGTCGCCGATGAAATTGATTGTGATCACGGCCAGGAAGATCGCCGCGCCCGGGAACAGCACCCAGTGCGGCGCGATGTCGAGATAGTCCTTGGCGTCGCGCAACACGCTGCCCCAGGTCGGGATGTCGGAGGGAAATCCCAGGCCGAGGAAGGACAGCGTTGATTCGGCGATGATGGCGGCGGCAACGTCGATCGTGCCGGCGACGATCACCGGCCCCAGTGCGTTGGGCAGGATGTGCTGCAACACCAGGCGCGGCTTGGAGGCGCCCAGCGCCCGCGCCGCCTCGACGAACTCTTTTTCGCGCAAACTGAGAAACTGGGCTCGCACCAGACGCGCCACCTGCATCCAGCGCAGGCCGCCGATCACGACCACGATCAGCACGAAGGCGCCGCCCTCGGGTCCGAGCACGCTCTTGACGGAGTCGCGAAACAGGTAGGTCAGCAGCAACAGCAACGGCAGCAGCGGCAAAGACAGGAACAGGTCGGTCACCCACATCAGCACGGCGTCGACCCGGCCGCTCGCCATGCCGGATATCGCCCCGACCAGGATACCGACCACCACCGCCACGATCATGGCGGCGAGGCCGACGGCGAGCGAGATGCGCCCACCGTAGATCAGCCGCGCCAGCAGATCCTGGCCGAGATCGTCCGTCCCCAACGGGTGCGCCCATGACGGTCCCTGCAGTTTGGCGCTGAAGTCGATTTCATTGATCGGCACCGGCCAGAGAAACGGCCCCAGCGCGACGATCGCAAACAGTGCGAGCAGGATGACGGCACTGGCCACCGCGAGACGGTGGTGGCGGAAACGGCGCCACGCCTCCCCGGCCGGCGTGGTCGGCCGGTTCTTGCGTGGCTGGGCGGCGGCAGGGGCCGCGGCGTCAGCGGAAAGCGATGCGGGGGTCGAGCCAGCCATACAGGATATCGGCAATCAGGTTGAAGAGGACCACGAGACAGGCGAACACGAAGGTCACCGCCATCACGACCGGCGTGTCGTTGGCAAGCATGGCCGAAATCAGCAGCGAGCCGATCCCGGGGACGCGGAAGATCTGTTCGGTGACGATGGCGCCGCCGAACACGATTGGCATCTGCAGCGCAACCAGCGTAACCACCGGGATCAGGGCATTGCGCACCACATGCTTGGTGATGACCTTGCGCTCGCCGATGCCCTTGGATCGCGCGGTCGTGACGTAGTCGAGCTTGATGACATCGAGCACCGAGGAGCGGACATAACGCACCAGCGAGGCGCCCTGGAACAGGCCCAGCACCATGACCGGCATGATCGCCTGCTTGATATGCTCCCAGTAGAACTGCCAGCCTGTGGCATCGATGTCGGCGCGATAGACGAAAGGCAGCCAGTCGAGCTGGATCGAGAACACCAGGATGAACAGCAGGCCGGTAAAAAAGGTCGGCAGCGAGAAACCTATGAAAGCGAAGGTGTTGGCGATCTGGTCGAACAGCGAATAGGGCCGCGTGGCGGCCAGCACGCCGACCGGCAGTGCGACCAGGATGGAGATGATCTGCGAGGAGCCGATCACGATCAGTGTGACCGGCAGGCGCTGCAGGATGAGGGTGTCGACATCCATTCGGCTGACGAAGGAAAAGCCCCAATCGCCCTGCAGCATGGCGGTGATCCAGTGCAGGTAGCGGGTCCACACCGGATCATCGAGGCCGAACTTGGCGCGCAAGGCGGCGCGTACTTCAGGCGGAACGGCAGGGTTGGTCGCCAGTTCCTCGAACGGATCGCCAGGCGCCAGCGCCAGGATCGTGAACAGCACGAGGCTGATCCCGAGCAGGCTCGGAATCGCAATCAGAAGTCGTCGGATGATGTACTGGCGGCTCACGCGGATTCCCTGCAGTCAACCCCTCCCCGCCACGAGGCGGGAAGGGGCGTTCGCTTCGGCAGCCTTACGCCTTCTTGTACCAGTCGGACAGGTCCCAGGTGTTGTTGTCCCAGCCGCTGATCGTGGCCATCAGCTTGGTGCCCAGGGCGGCCACGCCGGGCCGCATGACGACGGGGATCACGACCTGGTCGCCGACCGCCATGTTGTTCATCTCGATGAACAGGCTGGCCCGCTTGACCGGATCGAGTTCCGACTCCGACTGACGGAACAGCTTGTCGTAGTCGGCATTCCGCCAGCGCGTGATGTTACGGCCCTGCCACTTGTTCTCCTTGGTCGCCACCTCCCATGACGCAAACTGGTTCATGAAGAGCTGCGGATCTGGCTGCGACATGGTCGTCGTGTACATCTGCAGGTCGCAGTAGAACTTGGTGTAAGTGTCGGGATTGGCGACGTCGGACGAGAAGAACACCGACGCCGTCACAGACTTCAGTTCCATATCGATGCCGGCCTTTTGCGCCGCCTGCTTGACGATAGCCTGGGTCTTCTGGCGCGGTTGGTTGATCGACGTCTGATAGACGAACTTCAGCTTCTTGCCGTCCTTCTCGCGGATACCGTCGGAGCCCTTCTTCCAGCCGGCCTTCTCGAGCAGGCCGGCGGCCTTGTCGATGTTGAACTCGAATTTCATGGTCTTGGAGCGGAAACGCTCCGGGTTGTTGAGGAAGTTCGGCGTCGCCGGGCCGGTACGGCCGTAGATGTGCTTTTCGATGGAGTCCTTGTCGACCAGCACCGACAGCGCCTGGCGAACCAGCGGATCGCTAAGGATCGGATGTTTGGTCTTGATGCTGGAGCGCTCGCCGTCGACCTCGACCCACGGATCCGTGGTGTTGAGCTGGATATGCTCGATATTGCCGCCCGGCGTGACCTGGACACGGCCTTTGCCGCTCTTTTCCAGGCGCGAGAGGATCTCATCCTCGACCTGCATGTTCCAGGCGAAATCGAACTCGCCGGTCTGCAGCACCGCGCGTGCCGCCGACACCGCGTCGCCGCCGCCCTTCATCTCGAAGGCGTCGAAATACGGCTTGTTGGCCTGATGATAGTTCGGGTTGATCGTTCCCGACACGAGATCGCCCGGCTTGAAGTCCTTGAACAGGTACGGCCCGGTGCCGACCGGCTTCAGGTTGGTCGGTGCCTCGCGCGACTTGCCGCCGATATAGTCGGCGAACAGGTGCTTGGGAATGATCATGCCGCGCGTACCGACCAGGGCATCGGCCCAGAATGGAGTCGGTTGCTTGAACTTCACGACCACCGTGTAGTCGTCGACCTTCTCGATCACGACGTCCTTGTAGGAGGCGATGGTGACCGCTGCCGTCGCCGGGTCGCGGGCGTATTCCCAGTTGAACACGCAGTCGTCGGCGGTGAACGGCTTGCCGTCATGCCAGGTCACGCCCTGCTTCAGCTTCCAGGTCACCGACTTGCCGTCGGCCGACAGGCCACCGTTCTCGCGCGTCGGAATAGTCGCCGCGAGCTTGGGCTTCAGGTTGCCATCGGGATCCCAGCCGGCCAGCGGTTCGTAGAAAAGGCGCGAGCCGTCCTGGTCCTTGGTGCCGACCGCGAAGTGCGGATTGAGCAAGGTCGGACCCTGCCACCACAGCACCTTCAGGATGCCGCCACCGCCACGTTTGGTTGGCTCATAGGTATCCTTGGCCTGCGCCATGGCAACGCCCGAATGGACCAGAAGCTGGGTAGCGAACGGCGCGGCGATCCCCACCGCCATCATCCGCTGCACAAAGCCGCGTCGCGACAGTCTCCCGGTCTTCACCTTGCCGATCAGACCACGCAATTCATGTTCGTTCATGTCAAACCCCATCCCTAGAAGCATCCCCTTTGCCGCTATCGCTATCTTGCAAGATGCGTGCAATTCTTAATCAGAACAGGCTGCGACGCCGCCGTCAACGACGGCACGGCCTTTCCAAGGGGGAATTCATGGCATGGGCTTACCTTGTTCTGGCGGGGCTTTTCGAGATCGGCTGGCCGCTGGGTCTTAAACTCGGCTGGACTGCCGAGGGCGCCCGCCCGGGGTGGCTTGTTTTCGCCATCGTGTGCATGGCGATCAGCGGGGCGCTGCTTTTGTGGGCACAGCGCATCATTCCAATGGGCACAGCCTATGCGGTGTGGACCGGCATCGGCGCCGTCGGGGCCTTCACGGTCGGCGTGCTGATGTTCGGCGATTCCGCATCGACGATCCGCCTGGTCTCGATCGCCCTGATCGTGGCCGGCATCGTCGGCCTAAAACTCGCGTAAACGAGGTTGCCATGCGCATGAAGGACAAGGTCGCGTTCATCAGCGGTGCCGCCGGCGGCATGGGGGCGGCCACCGCCCGTCTGTTCAGCCGCGAGGGCGCCCGAGCGGTCGTGGTGGCCGACATCCTCGACAAGGAAGGTGCCGCCACCGTGGCCGAGATCGAGAAGGCGGGCGGCCATGCCATTTACGTCCACCTCGACGTCACCGACGAGGCGCAGTGGCGGTCAGCAATCGAAAAGACCGTGGCCGCACACGGTCGCCTCGACGTACTGGTCAACAACGCCGGCATCAGCGGCTCGGCCGAGACCGACCTCTACGACACCGCCGCATGGGACCGGCTGATGGGCATCAACGCCACCGGTGTGTTCCTCGGCATGAAGTACGGCATCGCGGCAATGAAGAAGAGCGGCGGCGGTTCGGTGATCAACCTGTCGTCGATCTCGGGCATTGTCGGCCAGGGCTATCTCCACGTCGGCTACAACGCCTCCAAGGGCGCGGTGCGGCTGATCACCAAGGCCGGTGCCGCCCAGCACGGCCGCGACGGCATCCGCGTCAATTCGGTGCATCCCGGCCTGATGCCACCGATGCGCACCTCGGGCCGAACCGCCGATCCCGCGATGCGGGCCAAGACTCTGAAGGGCGTGCCGATGGGCCGTGCGGGCGAAGTCGACGAGGTTGCCCACGCCATCCTGTTCCTCGCGTCCGACGACGCGTCCTACATCACCGGCACCGAGCTGGTGGTCGACGGTGGCTGGACCGCGGTCTGACATGGCGGGTGGCGACAAGACCATCACCCCCTGGAAAGTCCTCGAGTCGAAGTACGCCTATCGCGACCGTTGGCTGGCACTGCGCTCCGACACGGTGGAACTGCCCAACGGGCGCGTGCTGTCGCCCTTCCATGTCATCGAGCAGCCCGACTGGGTGACCGCCGTCGCGCTCACCCACGACGGCAAGATCGTGCTGGTCGAGGAATACCGCCACGGCGTAGGGCAGACCGTGATCGAGCTGCCAAGCGGCATCCATGACAAGCCCGAGGAACCGATGGCAGCGATGAAGCGCGAACTCCGCGAGGAGACCGGCTTTGCCAGTGAGGAATGGGTGCCGCTCGGCAGCTTCTTCGCCAATGCGCCGCGCCTCGACAACACGGTGCACTGCTTCGCCGCACTCGACGCCCACAAGGTGGCCGAACCCGATCCCGACGACGGCGAACTGTTGGTCACCCACGAAGTCCCTCTTGCCGACTTCCTGGCCGAGCTGGGCGATGGGAGGCGCACGTTTCATGGCTTTCAGCTGGGCGCCCTGTGGCTGTTGTCGAACCATGCCCGGCGCAGCGCCGACCCGCGCCTCGCCGCGATGCGACACTATGGATGAACTGAATCCTTGAGGCGGCACCGTACGGCTGTCTAGATTTGCGCATGATCCGCAAACGCTCCGAGTCGGGCTGGCGCGTCGCCTCGCTGGCGGCGGCGCTGTTTGCGATCACGCTCAATTTCCTCCAGCCACTTGCTCATGCCGCGCTGATGCGCGATGGCGGCCCCGCCGCCGCCGCACGGATCTGGGGCGCGTTCTGCGCGCCGTCTGCCGGCCAGGACGAGGGCGGCGCGCCGGCGACGGCCGCCGCCCACGACTGCTGCCTCGGACTCGCGCACGCGCCTGCGATTGCCCCGCCGTCGACTGCCTTCACCCCCGTCGAGCATGTTGCCGCGGCGATCCGCGTAGAGGCCGACTTCGACGCCTTCTCGCCCGTCGGCATCCGCGACGGGCCAAGCCAGCCCCGGGCTCCACCTCTGTTCGTCTGACCGTTGAACCAGCAACGTGCGCGCCGCGGGCGCGTGCGTTTCGTCACGTCATTCGAAGGATTCATTCATGTTGTCGATCTTCAGGGCGACGGCCGTCGCCTTTGCGGGCCTGGCGCTCATGCCGGCGCTCGCGCCCCAATTCGCCTGGGCCCACTCCACCGCCGATCCCAGCGAGGGCACGGCGGGCAGCTACCTCCGCACCGCCTTCCGCGTCACCCACGGCTGCAAGGGCTCACCCACCACGGCGGTAACCATCCGCATGCCCGACGGTGTTCTCTCGGCCAAGCCGATGCCGAAGGCAGGCTGGACGATAGAGACCAAGACCCGACCGCTCGATACGCCGGTCGACAGTGGCCACGGCTTCAAGATCCGCGAGGCCGTCACCGAGGTGACGTGGACCGGCGGGCGACTCGAAAACGCCCACTTCGACGAGTTCGTGCTCACGATGCGCCTGCCCAACAAGCCGGGCGCGACGCTTTACTTCCCGATGGTCCAGACCTGCGAGAAGGGTTCGAACAACTGGACCGGCATTCCCGCCGCCAACCAGAAGTGGGGCGACCTGCCCGAACCGGCGCCGTTCATCACCCTGAAGAAGGCGGTTGGTCATGCGCACTAGAACCGCA